>JAPLJX010000439.1 GCA_026388375.1 Deltaproteobacteria bacterium | reverse complement strand
CGGTTTCACCAGGCCGACGCCGACGGTGTTGTCGACCACAAAGGGAATCCCCGCCCCGTGGGCAATCCCGGCGATCGCCTCGAAATCGGGAACATCCACCTTGGGGTTTCCTATCGTTTCGGCATAGATGGCCCGCGTTTTCTCCGTGATCGCCGCCTTGAAGGCCTCAGGATTGGCCGAATCGACGAACTTCACGGTCCGTCCCAGTTTGGGAAATGTATGATGGAAAAGCTGATAGGTCCCGCCGTAAAGGTTGTTCGCGGTGACGATCTCATCGCCGAGGCGCGTGATCGCCAGGAGACCCATCGTGGTCGCCGCCTGCCCCGAAGAGACTCCCAGGGCGCCCGTTCCTCCTTCGAGAGCGGCGATCCGTTTTTCAAAGACGTCGGTCGTGGGATTCATCATCCGAGTATAGATGTTTCCGAACACCTTCAGGGCAAAGAGATTCGCCGCATGACTTGTATCCTTAAAAACATAGGAGGTGGTCTGATAGATGGGCACCGCCCGCGCCCCCGTCGCCGGATCGGGACTCTCCTGACCGGCATGCAACGCCAAGGTATCGATTTTCCTTCCTGACATAATGGTTTCTCCTTTTTCTGTGCGACTGTAAGTGCGTTTCGTTTTGTATGCAATAAAAAACCCGCTGGACCTTTCCCGGTCAGCGGGTTGCCTCATTCATGGATGCCGAACCGCCTTCACATGAACAGACCTCCCCGCCCGGTGTTATAACACATGCACATCAACATATTTCTCAGATTATTGTCTTGATTCATGATTCACCTCCTCCTGCTTCATGCTTCCCCTCGTTGACAGTTTCATCAAATATCCCCATCTCAATCTCTACAAATTCTACCGTTTTCGTGGGGATTATACTCATCATAATCCTCCTGTCAAGCAAAATTATTTGCATATTGTAGAATACGGCCAAAATTATTTGCAAAATTATTTGCCTTCAGCTTTGACGGGCTGTCTGGATCGCCTCCGCAAAATTCTTTCTGAGGATGGTGATATCATGTCCCAATGTAATGACTTGAGCCTTTTTTTTCCACGACGCCACGGTTTCGGCAAAGTCAGGAGCGGTCGGATCAAGGTTTACCGATATATATTTCCCCCGCTTTTTGGCGGTTTCAAAAATTTTCTCTTCCAGGGCAAGAACCGACGGGTGATTCTTCTGCCCGGTAAGACCCAAAGCGTTTGCCAGATCCCCTCTCCCGCTGCCGATCATATCGATCCCGTCCACACCCAATGTCTTTTCGAGATTATCGGCCGCTTCTTTGCTTTCGATTTGGACACCCAACAGGATCTCCTCGTTCGACCATTTTGCATAATCCCCACTGCTGATGGCCCCATATCGGGTAACCCTTGAAGCGGCGAATGTGCCTCGTTCCCCCACAGGGGCGAAATGGACGGCGTCAACCACCGACCTGGCCATCTCCTGCGTGGATACGTCAGGCACAAAGAGGCCCATGGCGCCCGCTTCCAGGACTTTCGCGATGAGATGCGGATCGTAATCCACCCTGACCATAGGAGTGACGCCGCTCGCTTCTGCGGCCCTGATCATATTGGCGATGGTCGGCAAATCGACGGCGCTGTGGCAGATGTCGATGCGAACAAAATCAAACCCGGCATATCCGGCCAACTCCACCATCACGGGTGAAGGGACAGCGATGTACAATCCAAATACGGTCTCTCCATTCCTGATCGCCTGTTTTATGGGATTCTTTTTCAGTTGCATCGTCAATACTCCTCTTTATCAAATGAAAATTCACTGCAAGGTTTCAATCACTCTACCGGTCTTTCGGCAACCTCATGCGACGCGGTTAAGGGGTTGACCGCCGTTGAGAACATGGACCAATTGCTGAGCAGTGACCAACGAACTCTTCTCCTGCGTCTCGCGGGTTCCACCCCCGGCATGAGGGGTGGCTACAATGTTCGGTAAACTGACCAACGGGTTATCCGTCGTCGGCGGTTCCTTCTTGAATACGTCGAGTCCGGCCCCAAAAAGACGGCCGGACTTCAGCGCGTCATAAAGTGCTTCCTCATCGACAACCTCACCGCGCGATACGTTCACCAGGACAGCGGTTTCTTTCATGAGCCCAAGTTCACGGCGCCCGATCAAATGCCTCGTTTCCGGCGTCAAAGGCGTGTGGAGGGTCAATACATCGACTCGCGGCAGGAGCTCATCCAGTGACGAAACACGCTCATGGGGGATATCCGGCCAACTGCCGTCTGGTGCGTACGGGTCATAGGCAAGAAGCTTCGTGTTGAAGGCGGCGTGATATTTGCGCGCGATCCGGGTGCCGATATTGCCCATTCCGATCACACCGACGGTCTTTCCCCAAAGCTCGATGCCGAGAGACTGTACCCTTTTCACAACCTCCCCGGAGCGGATACGGCGATCAAATTCCGCCACGCGCCTCGTCACGGCGAGGGCAAGGGCAAGACCCATTTCGGCAACCGCCTCGCTGTTCACGCCGGGCGTGTTGCAGACGATGACGCCGTGCGCCTTGGCCGCGGCCAGATCGATGATATTGACGCCGACGCCCTGTTTCGCAACGACCCTCAATTTCTTCGCCTTGGCAAAATCGTCCGCTGTAAGCGGCGTTGCACGCACCATAAGGCCATCTGCGTCTTCGTGCCAGTTTTTAACGCGAGGGTCGTCCCATCGCACCACATCCGCATGCTGGGTTGCAAACTCAACACCGGACGAAACAAATTGATCGAGAATGTAAATTTTCATGATGATCCTTTTTCCTTTCACGGTAGGTTACGGCTTCGCCGGAACGGCCCTCGCCCCGGCTCACTTACGAAAACAGTCCCAGACGCCTCCGTCTTGGTGACTGGTTTGTTCGGCTTCGGGTATGTGATGTAAGGTCTTGCCGACATGATTGCCTCCAGTGATAACGTCGTCTTTTACTATCTTAAGCCTCATGCCTGTCAAGTACTTTTCTTGACAACAGAAAAATTATTGCGAACAGAAACATTATGCGCTTCTTTCCTCCTTGACACGCAGAAACCCTTTCCATATACTCCACGCGTCGAAAATCAATATCTTACCGGAACGATCCTGCATTACCGCCGACGAACAGGGTGATCCGTGTCCGCCGGCAGGGATTGCACCCGTCAGCGGCGAAAGGATGAAAAACGTTCGTGAATCCCGGGAACGGAGCCCTCATGAAGGCAGCGCTGTTGGTCGGACCCCAAAAGATTGAAATCCGGGATCTGCCCGTGCCTGTGCCCCGCGAGGGCGAGGTGCTCGTCCGAGTCCGGGAGGCGGGGATCTGCGGGACCGATTTCGCCAAATACCGTGGGGATCTGGGGGGGAACTTCCCGGTCGTCGCCGGCCACGAGGCCGTGGGAGAGATTGTCGCCCTCGGCCCGGGGGTCGCGGGGACGCGTATTGGGGAGTGGGTGGCCATCCAGCCCAATTTCGCCTGCGGGCAATGTGAAACCTGCCGGAGCGGCAGGGAGAACATCTGCCCCAACCGGGTGAGGCTGGGACTGGATGTCGACGGCGTCTTCGCGGAATATGTCACCGCGCCCCGGAAATACGTCTGGACGCTGCCGGAGGGGCTCTCCAATTCGGCGGCGGCATTGACCGAACCCCTCTCCGTCGCCCTCCACGGGTTTCAGAAAAGCGCCTCCGCGGCGGGAGACCGGGTGCTCGTCTACGGGACCGGGACCATCGGCCTCTTCTACGTCCAACTGGCCGTCCTTTCCGGCGCCCGGGTGACGGCGTTCAACACCTCCGGACCCCGCCTCGAGGTCGCCCGGAAATTGGGCGCAATACAGACCTTCCGCTCCGGCGCAGAATTGGAAGCGGAGAAGGGCGATTTTACAATCGTCTACGAGACGAGCGGCGCGGCCGACGCGCTGGCCCACATCCTCCAATGGTCCGCCCCGGGGGCGAGGATCCTGTTGACCGGCCTGCCGGAAAAGGACTCCTCCATCCCGGCGGCGCTGATCGCCCGAAAGGAACTGCTCATCCAGGGCGCGATGACCTACCGGGACGAGTTCCGCACCGCGCTCGAACTGCTGCAGAAAGGGGCGATCCGTTCAGACCTCTTCATCACGAACATCTATCCGCTGGAGAAACTTCCCGAGGCGCTCGCCGACTTCCGCTCCCCCAGCCGGATCAAGGACCTCGTCCGGATACCATAATAAGGAGGTGGGATGAAAGATCTTTGCGCCGATTTATTGGCAGAATACTCGCAACTTGCCTCGCTGGCTGAGGCAATGACTCCCCAACAGTGGGTACAGAAAACTCCATTCTACGGCTGGACTCCTTGGGATGAAATAGCTCATCTGTGCTTTTTCGATGAGACGGGAATGCTGGCGGCAACGGACCCGGAGGCTTTTACAGCCGATACCGCTGAACTCTTGAAACAATGGGGAAGCGGGCTTGAAATCGATGCGATTGCAAGAGCACGCTTTGGTCATCTCAGCGGCTCCCAGTTGGTTCCATTCTGGCGACAGCGCTTTGAGCGGCTGATCGTGGTATTATCAAGGATGGAGCTAAAGGCACGGCTTCCATGGTACGGCCCGATGATGAGCGTTCGTTCCTTTGCCACGGCACGGATGATGGAAACCTGGGCGCACGGGCAAGACATTTACGACTTCATAGGCAAGCAGCGGACAGCGAGCGATCGGATAAAGAACATTGCCCATCTTGGCGCGAGTACTTTTAGCTGGACCTTTATCAATAGAAATCTCCCCGTTCCCGAACCCGTGCCGTACATCGAATTGCAGGCGCCATCGGGTAAAAACTGGATTTGGAACGATCCGCCTTCAGAACAAAACTATCTGCGCGGCAGTGCCGAGGAATTTTGCCTTGTGGTGACCCAAAGGCGCAATGTAGCAGACACGCGATTGAAGTATGCGGGCAGCGCCGCCACGTGGCTTCCGATCGCACAATGTTATGCAGGGCCTCCTGAGGATGCGCCCGCTCCAGGCGTACGCGCGGTGCGATACTGAATGGTTAATAACGTTGACAGGCTCGGCACTTTGCTTACGTTTCTGTACCGTGACACGGAGATCCTGGCATTTTCTTGCCGCATGACCGTTTTACTAACGCCATGATGGAAAATACAACCGTGTTCAATGTGGAATAAAAATATCCATAGGCACATAACCAATTAGGAGAAACATATGGATCTGAAAATTTTTGAAAAGATGGATGCCCCTGAACTTAAGAATTATATCCAATTTTTGCTTTGGCACTACCGAGTCATGGACGCCTTCTGGTTTTTATCTGTGGCTAAAATGTTCGATCAACCCACAGCCGAAAGGCTCAATGAACAGGTGTGGGGTCGTGTGGGCGGAATGGCTGCGAAAGATCTGATCCAGCGCTTTGTTGGAGTCAAAGAGAAAGGGCTTAAGGGTTTTGTGGAAGCTTTGAGGTATTTCCCCTGGACCATCCTGGTGGGCTATCAGATTGAGGAGAAGGAGGACGAAGTGATCATCACCGTTCCAAGCTGCCCCACCCAGGAAGCACGCCTTAAACGAGGATTAGGAGAGTTTGTGTGCAAAGAGATGCACCAGGGTGAATTTGAGAGTTATGCCCGGGAGATCGACCCGAGTATTGAAGTGCAATGTCTGTTTGCTCCACCAGATCCCCATCCCAAGGATTTGTATTGCAAGTGGCGATTCACGTTGAAGAGATGAAGCTATTCCGTGGTTGCATTTGAACCAAGGCATTTCGCATCGGTCACATGTCATTTTTCGTGAATTGCAATCGCTCGACTGCAAATACAAAGTTGGGGTTTGGATTGCCGGAGCAACTTATTGATAACGGGATGAAATGTGGAAATGCTTGACAGCATATTTCCTGCTCAGATAGAGTGTAACTGTCTTCCTGAACTCCACAAATCGGCGGCCTTGACGAATATGCATGATTTCAAATGGTAAGCAGCGTCTGATTGACTATATTCCATTTGACATCTGAACAGGTATTCGGTAGCTTTAAGGTAAGCCTTATCGTGACAATCATTTTAGAGACTCTCACATATTGGGGGGGCTTCTATAAACCACTCTTTGATTTCTTAACAACTAAACTATAAGATTCACGCTGCTGAAGGTTGGACGGCATATGACAAGGTATAGGACATGGGTGTACACGGTAGTGGTATTTCTCTCGCTTATGCTTGCCGAAAGTGTGCAGGCTGGAAACGAAAGCATCGGGGTGGTCGTCATGCATGGCAAGTGGGGAAATCCGAGCGGTACGATGCTCAACCTGGCCCGGAAACTGGGACAAGAGGGCTTTCTGGTCTCCAGCCCGGAAATGCCGTGGTCCGGTGCGCGTTTGTATGACAAAGGGGTTGATGACGCCATGGCGGAGATCGATTCGGCCGTCAAGGCGTTGCGGGATAAGGGGGCGAAAAAAATCTTTGTTGCCGGCCACAGCTTAGGCGCTGCTGCTGTCGTACGATACGGAACTCGATCTACAGTCGATGGTTTCATTGTGCTGGCGCCTGGGCATTTTCCGGAGAGTCAAAACTTTCGCAACCAACTGGCCCGCTCGCTCAAGAAAGCTCAAGAGATGGTTCAAGAGGGAAATGCCAACGATAAGGCCTGGTTCGATGACCTGAACACAGGAAGCCGTGCCAAGAGCGTCAGGACTACCGCCAAGATTTATCTCGACTATTTCGGCCCCGATGGGCCGATGAATTTTCAGAAAAACATAGCCGCACTGCAACCTGGCGTGCCCATCCTGTGGGTCGTGGGGACTGAAGAGGAGAAAGGGCTTAGGCAGATGGGAGATCGGGGGCATACCAAAATTCCTTCGAATCCCGGCAACAAGTATGTCGAGGTAAACTCGGATCACATGAATGCTCCAGGCAAAGCGATTGAGCCGGTCATCGCCTGGATTAAGGAAATAGCGGGTTGAGTTTTTCGGCACCCTCTCCCACAGCGGGGAAAGAGGCTCCGGGAACTGGGCGGGCGGATTTACATGGAAGAGTCTGCATCATCGTGTCATATCGATTTATATGAGAGCCACCATGATCCGTCTTTCACTCTTCGAGAGGGCGGAATTTATCGACTCCTTCCTGAAATGTAGCAACCGTTAATTTTAACAGGTATCCGACACTTCAATTGGCAATCATTGCCCTATTGCATACAGCAAAAATTTCCATTTGACTTCACAATAGATACACTATAGCTTTAAGCACTTGCTTAGAATATGATTTAAGTAATGCTGTACCACTTGGAAACCGAGCGGTAAACGTAGAAAACAAACATAAGCCTGCGGTATCAGGAGAAACAGACCTGCTCGACTCAATAATCAATCAATTAGCCTGAGTCAACAAAAGAGATTCAAAGGAGGTTTAGAATGCAGTCTCGCATCTTTCATGTTTTCCTGATGTGCCTGCTGCTGACTTTCTCGGCACTGGGCGTTTCATCATGCAGTACAAGCACGAGCGGCGGGCAGCCGTTCAGCCAGGATGTTCAGGACAAACTGAACAGCGCCGTGGATGCCAAGATGGCAGAGTTCGGTGTGCCGGGGGTGATAGTCGGCGTCTGGGTTCCAGGCAAGGGCGAATGGATTTCATGCAAGGGCGTAGGTGACATCAAGACAGGTACGGGGCCAACCATTTATGACCATGTGCGAATTGCCAGCATAACAAAGACTTTCACTGCCACGGTGATCCTCCAGCTTGCCGACGAAAAGAGACTCAAGCTGACAGATACACTTGACATGTACGACCTGGGCGTAACCGTGCCCAACAGGGAAAAGATAACCATCCGCAATCTGCTTAATATGACCTCCGGGCTTTTCAACTTCACGAGTGACGTGAACTTCTGGCCAAAATTTCTTGCCGACCCAACCGCAGTGTGGACGCCCAAACAGCTTGTAGATATGTCGATAGCCCATGGAGTAGTAGCGCCTCCGGGGCAGAGCTACGATTACAACAACACCAACTATGTGCTGCTCGGCATGATTATCGAGAAGCTTACGGGCAATACCGTGGGCGCGGAGATCAAAAGCAGGATAATCGACAAGCTCGGCCTCCAGAACACAATTTTTCCCACGACAGCTGAGATGCCTGTCCCCTTCATGCACGGCTACAGGCCCGATATCGCTGATACCAGTGGGCCGGCAGTAATAGACATGTCCGTGGAATCGCCGACGCCCATTTTCACCGCTGGTTGCATGATCTCTGACCTTATGGACATAAAGACCTGGTTGCAGACACTGGCGAGCGGGATGCTGTTAAGCCCGGAAATGCACAAGGAACAGTTATCGTTTGCGTCTCCCAATACGTCCAGCTACGGACTTGGCGTCATGAACTTCGGAGGACTACTTATTGGCCACTCCGGTGAGTGGCCCGGTTACAACAACGCGGCGTATACCCAGGCCGGGGGAAACGGCGTGACGATCATCGTCTTTACCAACCGCTACCCGAGCAAGATAGAGGGTGCCGTAGATCAGTTCACTGTTGAAATCATAAAGGTTATCGCTGACCTGTTCCCGTAGTAGGAGCCTCACCTGCCGGGTTGACTTGCCACTTCCTTCAAGAAAAGCTGGGCGCGGTTGATCCGGAAGATAGGAGACTGTCCCGGTGAAAGTCGGGAAAATCGATCCCCCGTTCTGCCCGAAGCTTGTTCCCCCGAAGACGGGGATGCCAGGACGCCATGCGCATCATCAACTTTATCGAATCCCCTGAATGATCATCATAATTGCTCCATTTCCATCCGTAATTCTCAGTTCCGGAAACTTGCCGCCACTCACCCTTTGTAGGTGACAGGTGTTCGGCTTCATTGATATTTTATCAAGCTCAGCCCCATTGATAACCAATCGAAAGGTGGAGTTTTTGACCGTCGGCGCAAATTACGGGATGAAAGCTGCAGTTTTTTAAGGTGATTTTTGGGGCGGAAGGTGGTATCGTCTCCTTCCTGAAATGTAGCATCCCATAATTTTAACGGGCATCCAACATTTCAAAACGTAAGCAGTATCCAATAGGTCAAACTCCCCTTGGCAAATAACCCTTGACAAGCCTCTTGAATTGGCTCAGCCTTACCGCACATACGGGAAGAGAACCGTCCATGACTGCTTCTGCTTCGCTTCATAAAAGGAAAACTCTGATTCTCGTTATCCTTTTTATCGCTTTTTCTGCTTTCACGGCGGACATCTTGGATCTGCGCGAAGAACTTTGCATCCTCTCCTGCCCTTATAGCAGCCTGGACGATAACGTCTCGACCGGTTTAACAAGTAACCAGACCTTCGAACCGGAGCAGATAATCACTTTGCCCTCCATTCAGAAGAAGGCATGGGTTAATATTTCCTTTTTGTATCTATTGCCCTGCGGTTATAGGGCACCTCCCTCCTGGTCTTAGGACCACTCTTTTTTCCGGGGATCCGTCCCGTTCCACTGAACAGAAGCGTGACGGTCTTCAGGGTATCCAAAGCGCAATTCGAACAGTAACCAAGAAAGAAATGAGGGATCGTATGAGAAAATCGCTGCCATTCCGGGTGTCACGGTTACGGTTAAGGACAGCGGAGGGGCGACCCTTGCGACAACGACAACTGACCCTGCCGGACATTACAGCGTGGTGGGTCCTATCGGTGGCGTCTTCGTGTACTTCGCCAAGGACTTCTATACACCGCCAGGCGGGATGTTCACCGGCGTCGGTGGTGGTTTGACCACGACGGTCAACGCGACGATGAGCGAGGCCGCCAGCGGCGGACCGAGCGTTTCCTTCGCTGCCGTTGCTGGAGATGGTTTCGGATATGGGACCACCATAACCTTGGCGGCTTCCGCTAATGACCCCAACGATCCTCCCGCCTCTCTGACCTACACTTGGAGCAATGCGACGGACCCTCTCCTCGGGTCGGTCAGCGGCGCGGGAACGGCGGGCTCCATGATTTTCCCTACGATGACGCAGGCAATGGCATTTCGCCCAAACCCGGGTAACCCCGGCCAGTACCTTTCCGGATACAAAATGGAAGACCGGTTCGGCATCCTGCCGATCACCTCGGATTGCCGGGGACAGATCACCGCCCAGGTTACGGTGGACGACGGTCGCGGCCAGACGGCCACGGCAACAATTACCTTGAATGCTGTCAGCACTCTCGGTGGCGTGAAAAATGTCCCGATAGGAACGCGAATTTATCTAGACAGCGGACACGACAACTCCAATGCCTGGGCACTGACCGCAAAACCTGCCGGTTCAGCAGTGTCGCTGGA
>JAPLJX010000077.1:1729-6561 GCA_026388375.1 Deltaproteobacteria bacterium | reverse complement strand
CTGCGAGGCCCTGGACCAGTTTTTCGACCGGGTGCTTTCCACCCATCACGACAAGAAAGTCCCCCCCAGCCCCGCCATACTTGTCGGTGTGGCCAAGGCGAGGCTTCTCAACCGGCAGAACAAGCAACGCTCGCTCAAGGTTGCCAAGGTCCACTACAACATCGGCAATGCATTCTACGAAGCCATGCTCGATCCCTACATGCAATACACGTGCGCCTACTGGAACGGGGCCACCCAGGACCTTGCCTCCGCCCAGGAAGCCAAACTCGATCTTATCTGCCGGAAACTGGCCCTCGCACCCGGCGAAAAGATCCTGGAGCTCGGATGCGGGTGGGGTGGTTTCGCGCGCTATGCGGCGCATACAACATTTCCGCCGCGCAGGTCGAATGGGCCCGGGCCAACTGCAAAGCCCTCCCTGTGGAATTCCGCCTCCAGGACTACCGGGAAGCGACGGGCGCCTTCGACAAGGTAGCCGCGATCGGCCTGTGTGAGCATGTAGGCTACAAGAACTACCGGAGTTTTCTCGAACTCGCCCACCGCTGCCTCAAACCGGGAGGGATTTTCCTTCTGCACACCATCGGCAGAAACCATTCCGTCCATCACCTGGATGCCTGGATGGACCGCTACATATTCCCGGGCGGCATGCTGCCCTCGGCCGCACAACTTGGTGAAGCCATGGATGACCTCTTTGTCCTGGAAGACTGGCACAGCTTCGGCACCGACTATGACCGCACCCTGATGGCCTGGCATACAAACTTCGAGAAATCCTGGCCACGCTTCTCCGCGGAATACGGTGAACGTTTCTACCGCATGTGGCGGTATTACCTCCTCTCGTGTGCAGGCGGATTTCGCAGCCGTCAAATCCAGCTCTGGCAGTTGGTGCTCTCAAAGGACGGAATCCGCAGCGGATGGAAAGGCATCCGTTGATGGACCGGAATCGCTCGGACCTATTCGATAGCTGGGAATCCTATCACAGGACCTGCCGGGAGCTATCCCGCACCATGGCCAGCCGGCCAGGCAGCCAGGTCCGCCTGGCGAAGAAGACCTCGAACCTGTTCCGTACCCGCAAGGAAGCTGCAGCCAAAAGACTCGACGTCCGACGTCTGCACCGGGTCCTCGAGATCGATCCGGCAGGCAGAACCGCCGAGGTGGAAGGGATGACCACCTTCGAGGACTTCGCCGACGCGACTCTCCTGAAAGGTCTGCGTCCGCCGGTGGTTCCGGAGCTGAAGACCATCACCGTCGGGGGTGCGGTCTCAGGGATTGGTATTGAAGCGTCCTCCTTCCGGCATGGGCTCGTTCACGAGATGGTCGAGGAGATGGAAATCCTCTGCGGCGATGGAACCATCCGTATCTGCCGTCCCGACAATGAGAACGCGGACCTCTTCCATGCCATCCCTAATTCCTACGGATCCCTCGGCTACATTCTTCGCCTGCGCGTGAAGCTCCTGCCTGCGAGTCCATTTGTCAAGATAATCCACCAACGCTTCTCCAATCGCACGCAATTTCTCTCTGCGATGGAAGCAGCCTGCGGACAGAGTCCTCATACAGTGGATTTCGTCGAGGGGGTCGCCTTCACACCCGACGACTACGTGCTCACCACAGCAAGACTCACCGATGATCGCGGCCCGGTCAGTGATTACACCGGCATGTATATCTACTACCAATCCCTGCGAAGTCGCAGTGAGGATCTCATGACCATGCGGGACTTCCTGTGGCGATGGGATCCTGACTGGTTCTGGTGTTCGCGAAGCTTTGGCATGCAAAATCCACTGCTGCGCCGTCTGCTTGGACGCTGGATGCTGCGTTCCAGCTCCTACTGGAAAATCCAATCCATGTACCGGAGATGGAAGTTTGAGGAACGAATACACGTAATGCGCAAAATCCTGCACTTGCCTGTCGAACGATTCGAACAGGTGATCCAGGATGTCGAGATCCCCATCGGGAAATCGCTGGAATTTATCGAATTCTATTTTCGCGAGATCGACATCCGACCTTGCTGGATCTGCCCGGTGCGCCCACTTGACGCCGCCAGGAACTGGACTCTCTATGCAATGGAACCAGGCGCACTTTACCTGAACTTCGGGTTCTGGGGAGGTGTCCGAACCTCTTCAGACAAAGCCGCAGGGTATTTCAATCGCCGAATCGAAAGCATCGTGAACGGGCTTGGTGGCCGCAAGTCGCTCTATTCGACATCCTTCTTCACGGAAGACGAATTCTGGCATATTTACAACGGTATTGCATACAAGAAACTCAAGTCGAAATTCGATCCGCAGGGCGCCTTCCGCAGTCTGTATCAGAAGGCGGTTCTTGGGCATTGACAGCCTGGACGAGTGAGCCTTCCCCTTTCATCCGTCATCCTGCCATGCCTATGGTCGCCATGCGTTTGTGGATCGCTTGGGCTTGTTCGATCATCTCTTCGACGATATCCTTGACCGGCATGATTTTCTTGGGGATGCCGATCGCCTGTGAAACAGAAATCGTCCCCGCGTTCAAGTCGCCGGTCTTGTACATCTTCCTCGCCGCTTCGCCGGAGACGTAGGGAAGTATTTCCTGCAGCGTGCCCCCTCTCTTTTCAATTTCAAGGGTCTTCCGGGCCGGTTCGTTCATCCACACGCGATGCGTGAAACCGACCGTGAACATGATCAGGTCGGTGCTGAGCTCGTCGGCATCGCAAAGCGCATTCTTCAGATTCCGGTGAACTGGGCATTCCTCGGAAAGAACGAAACGCGAGCCGACAATGGCCGCTTCCGCGCCGAGCGAGAGCACGGCATAGAGCCCGCGCCCGTCGGCCACGCCTCCTCCGCCGATCACCGGAATCTTGACCGCGTCGATCACCGACGGCACCAGCACCAACGTCGTGATGTTCAATATCCCTGTCGCCCCGCCGTTTTCATAGCCGACCACCGTCACGGCGTCCGCGCCGAGCGACGCCACCTTCCTGGCATAACGGACGCCGACGCATTTGTGAATCCAGGTCATGCCGTATTCCTTGAACAGCGCCACCAGCCCTTCCGGCGCCTGGTGACCCGAAGTTTCGACGATTCTGACCCCCTCGGCGGAGATCACATCGAGAAACACCCGGTTGTCGGGCGGCATCAGTTGCGGGAAAAGATTGATGTTTACGGCGAACGGCTTATCGGTCAACTCTCGGGTCTTCCTGATCTCCAGGCGAAGTTTCTCCGGGTCCTTAAAGATTGCGGATGCGACAATGCCGAGGGCGCCGGCGTTGGAAATCGCGGCCACGAAAGGCGCCAGCGAAAGGTCCATCATGGTGCCGCCGATGATCGGATATTTTATCCCCAGCAACTCGGTGATCCTGGTCTTGAACATGGCCACTCCTATACATGAAAGGTTTGAAATCTTTTCGGAGAACCCCCGAGACACTCAAAGCTTTCCTGAGCACAATCGAAGGGACTTGCCTCTTGGCACTTGTGAAAAAATTTGCCGTCTGTTGGATGCGAACTTGCTTTGGGTGGGCGGGAGTATATGAAAGCGATGGCTGTGCGTCAAGACAATTCGTCCCGCCCTCCCGTTCCCCCCCAGACAAAAGGTTCCTCCCGGTCGAAATCCGGGTTGAGCGCCCGGTCGTCGACCTCCTGTGTGTAGAGCTCCTCGAAACCGAGGTCGAGCGCGGCATTGACCACATGTTCGTACTCGTCCCGCGTCACCCGGCGACCGAGGAGGGGGTGCCGCCTTACGGCCGGGATCGGCGTGTACTGGGACATCAGGCTCAAGGGGATGAACGGGGAAACATCCCGGATCATCTCCAGGGCGGCCAGGCTGTTGTCCGTCCTCCCCGGCAGGACGAGGTGGCGAACGAGGATCCCCCGCCGGGCGATAGATATCGACCATCCCGTCGAGGAGACGGACGATCTTCGCACGTTCGTACCCGCCGCCGTTGAAGACAAGGGGGAGGCGAAGCCCCCGCCCGCGGGCGATGAGAAACGCCTCCATGATCCCCGGCAGATGGGGGGTCGGGGTGACCGGCTCGACGTTGTGGCAACCCAGCGCCTGGAGCTCCAGCATGATCCCGGCAAGTTCCAGGGCGGTGACCGGCCGGCCCGCAGGAGCGTGGCTGATCTGATAATTCTGGCAATAGACGCACTTTACATTACAGGAGGAGAAAAAGATCGTTCCCGCCCCGCGGCTTCCGGAGAGCGGCGGTTCCTCTCCGTGGTGGGGAATCGCCGAGCTGATGACCATTCCCGCCGAGAGGCGGCAGAACCCCTTTTCGCCGGCGATTCTGTCTGCCCGGCACATCCGCGGGCAGAGGACGCAGCGCTTCAGGCTCTTCTTCAGCCATTCGACACGGCGGGCGATTTCCGCGTTCTGCATGCAAAGACCTCTTCCGACAAAGAAGCTTTCCGGTGCGAAGCCTTCAAAGCCTTTCCACCACATCCTGCAGCCGGCCGCCGGCGATCAACTCCAGGAATTCCTCGCCGAGCGACTCCGACAGCGCCACCGCCCGCCCCCAGTTCGCGATTCGCGTCGCCGGATCGTCGATGAAGGTCTCAAAATCGCCGCGGTCCGGGATTCGGCCGTCCGGCAGACTTTCGACGAAACCCTCCGAAGGATAGACCATCACGACGGAATCGAGAAACCCTTCCGGCGGGCGGCGCCTTTTGAGCCCCTTGTCCATCCAGCCGGGGATGATCCGCTCCTGGTGGTGAAAAAAGAGGGTCAGCCCGCCGTTTCGTGTCCGGTAATCCTGGTTGATGTGATAGTCGATCAGCCCCCCGTCACGGTAGACGCCGTCGGGGGCGCCGAAGATGTCTCGCACACCGGCGACGGCGATGGGGATCGCACCGGAGGCGACCACGGCGGCCTTG
>JAPLJX010000077.1:0-1713 GCA_026388375.1 Deltaproteobacteria bacterium | reverse complement strand
CGATCAGGGCGGCCTTGAAATTGACCTCGCTCAGCGGGAAAAAGCGGCCGCGGAACCCCTTCTGCAGGCAGAAGTCGGGCGGCTGGACGCCATAATAGAAAACGACACGCTCGGCAAAGCGGTGCACCAGCGAAGGATGAAGGGCGTTGGCCAGAAAGCCGAGGATGAAACCGGCCTTCTGCACCCAGGGCCGATCGGAGGCCGTAAGGTGTTTCGCACGGGAGGTGAGGATCGCCAGGCGGTACCGCTTGCTGGCCAGCGCGAAAGAAAGGGCATCGTCGGCGATATAGCTGTCGATGATCTCGCCCAGTGACTGGAGAACCGTCTCCGGGGTGTCCTTTCGCCCGTAGGTGGCGCTGATGTATGCCTCCATCAGCGCGCGGTAGCTCTGCTCCGCCTCCGGCTGGAGCCAGGCCGCGAAGCGCCAGGCCCCGGCGGAGGCGCCGACCAGCCAGACCGGCTGGCGTTTCCCGAGGGCGCCCTCCCGAATCAGGGTCAGATCAAAACCGCTTGCAACCAGCCAGCGGGGTCCGCCGGCCGGTCCGAAATAGGTCGCGATCTGGTCCAGGCTGAAACCGCCTGCACGGATAAGTTCATAGGCCCGCTTTCCCGCCCGGACACGAATATTTTCCCTGCTCATTCTTCCTCTTCTTCCTCCGGCGGATCGCTTTCCGCACGCAACCCTTTCGCCGAAAGATGCCGCGCCCCTGGGGTTTTCATCCGTGCAACCGGCCTGGTAAACGCGCAAATCGTCTTGACACGACCCGATGCGTCTTGTACATTGTCGTCGCTTGTCTTCCGGCAGATGGGCGGTTCTTATACGATTACCACCGGAATTGTCAACGCCTAATGTCGATCGCGCGCGGCGCCGGTTGCGGCGTGTGCGTCCGAAGCCCACACGGGAATGGAAATCATGACGGAGATCGCATCACAGATGACGGAGATGGGCCGGCAGGCCAGACGGGCATCCGCCATCCTCGCCCGGACCTCCTCCGCTGTCAAGAACCGGGCGCTCGCCGCGATGGCGGACGCCCTCGTCCGGAACGGGGATCTGCTGATCCGGGAAAATGGAAAGGACCTTGCGCACGCCCGTGGGATCGGTCTCTCGCAGGCGATGATCGAACGGCTGACGCTTACGGAGTCAATCATCGCGGGGATCGCCAACGGACTCGCCGAGGTGGCCTCCCTGCCCGATCCGGTCGGCAAGATTACCTCCATGTCCCTCGGGGTGAGCGGCATCATCTACGAATCCCGCCCAAACGTCACGGCGGACGTGGCTGCCCTCTGTCTGAAGTCGGGCAACGCCTGTATCCTTCGCGGCGGCTCGGAGGCGATCCACTCCAACCTCGCCATAGCCCGCATTCTCCAGGAAGTTCTCCGGAACCTTGCTCTCCCGGAGACGGCGATTCAGGTCGTTGCGATAACCGACCGGAAAGCGGTCTACGAGATGCTCCAACTGGAGGAGTTCATCGACGTGATCATCCCGCGTGGCGGAGAGGAGCTGATCCGCGCCGTGGTCCGGGATTCAAGGATCCCGGTGATCAAACACTACAAGGGGGTCTGCCATGTCTTCGTCGACGAAGGGGCGGATCTCGACATGGCCGTCCGGATCTGCATGAATGCCAAAACGCAGCGTCCGGGCGTCTGCAATGCGATGGAGACGCTCCTCGTCCATGAGGCCGTCGCCGGGACGTTCCTGCCGCTCGCGGCCGG
>JAPLJX010000038.1 GCA_026388375.1 Deltaproteobacteria bacterium | reverse complement strand
GACACGATGCGGCATCGTGTTCCCAGCCGTCACAACTTGAACAACCTCCGGACGGCCGCGACATACGGAAGCTCATCCTTCTCGCGGCTCTCCTCCTTGAGACCGGTGATCGGGTCGTGCAGGATCTTGTTGACGATGGAGGAGGCCAGCCACTCGATCCGCGACCGCTCCTCCGCTTCCAGCCCTCCGAGCCAGCGGGCGGATCTCTCCATTTCCCCCCGGACGATCCCCTCCATCTTCCCGCGCAGCGCCACGATCGTGGGCACGACGGCAAGGGTGTTGAACCACTTCTCGAAGGCCGTGACCTCCTCGGCGATGATCTCTTCCGCCTTCATCGCCTCGCTCTTCCGCACCTCCCGGTTCGCATCGACCACGTCCTGCAGGTGGTCGATATTGTAAAGATAGACATTTTCGATCTCGCCGGCCGCTGGATCGATGTCCCTTGGGACGGCGATGTCGATCAGAAAGAGCAGGCGGTCCCGCTTCCGCCGGAGCGCCGTGGCCACCATCTCCTTGGTCAGAATATAGCCCGGTGCGCCGGTGGAGGCGATTACGATATCCACCTCCGGCAGGATCTCGGGAAACCGGTCGAAGGCCACAGGCGTCCCCTGGAACAGAGCCGCCATCTCCTCGGCCCTGGCATAGGTCCGGTTCGCGATGTGGATGCGGCCCACCCCCTGTCGGAGCAGGTGGCGGGCCGCCAGTTCCGACATCTCCCCGGCGCCGATCAGCAGGACCGACTTCCCCTTGAGGTTGCCGAAGATCTTTTTCGCCAGTTCCACCGCCGCATAACTGACGGAAACGGCATTGCCGGCGATCCCCGTCTCCGTCCGAACCCGTTTGGCAACCAGGAAGGCGTGGTGACTCAGCCGGTTCAGGAGGACCCCCNNNNGGTAGGCCTCCTTCATCTGCCCCAGGATCTGCGGCTCCCCCATGACCATGGAATCGAGGCTCGACGTCACGCGGAAGAAATGGCGGACCGCCTCCAGATCCCGGTAGACGTACAGGCATCGCTCCATCTCGGCAATGTCGAGATTCCCCTGACCGTATATGAAGGACTTCAGCCCGGCGACGGCCTGCTCGCTGTCTGTCACGCGGGAGATGACCTCAACCCGGTTGCAGGTGGAAAGACAGATCGCCTCACGGACCTCCGTCATGCGCATCAGCTCCGGGAGAGTCCGGTCCACCTCCCCGCAGGAGAGTTGAAGCCGCTCCCGGATCTCGAGAGGAGCCGTCTTATGGTTCATGCCAATGAGAACAAGTTGCATAGATTCACATAAAATTGTGGGCCGTCCGGAAGAAAAGTTTTCCGGCGATCAGCAGAACGGCAAGCGCCGTGAACACCATCAGCGACCAGCGGGCCGCCTTGCGTCCCTGCCACCCGATGACAAGCCGCTGATGGAGAAGGAAGGCATAGAGACCCCAGGCCAGAAGCGTCCAGACCTGTTTGGAATCCCACTGCCAGTGGCTTCCCCAGACGATCCGCGCCCAGAACGAACCGGCCAGAATGCCAAGCGTCAGCAGCGGAAATCCCCAGAACAGACAGAGATAATTGATCCGATCGAGATCACGGAGCGACGGGAAGAGCCGGATCAGGCTCCCCTCTTTCTTCCGCCGGATCAGACTGTCCTGGAGCAGATACATGATGCCGGCGCAGGAAGCCACCGCAAACAGGGCCTCCCCGGTGATGGAGAGCATCACGTGGGCTGTAACCAAAGACCCTTTCAGCATGGTGGAGGCGCCGACCCTCCCCCCCAACTCCACGGAAGCGATAACCATGATCACACAGATCACGGGGGAGACGAACGCCCCCAGGACCCGGGTTTTGGTCCTCAGTTGCATCGCAAGATAGGCCGCCGCCATGACCCAGGCAAAAAAGGAGAGGACATCGTAAAGGCCGATGGCCGGGATCATCCCCTCCGCCAACCAGCGGGAAATAAAGGAGGAGGTATGGATGACGAGGGCCGCAAACATCAGACCCGTGGCAAATCGCGCCGGCATGACCCTTCTACCCCAGAGCGAGCCTCCGTAGACAACGGCGGAGGCCAGATAGACGGCCAAAGCCACCTTGAACAGGACAATTCCGATCATCGCGGTTCCACCTCCATCTTTACACCCGTCAGCCTCAGGATCAGCTCGTTCACATGTTTCCACCGCTTGGCGCGGATATGATCCAGGATCTCCGAAGAGATAACGGCCTCGAAACACACACGATTCTCGTCGGAGGGGCGCCCTCCGGCGATGACATTTCTCCGCAGCTCGCCCAGGATCTCAAGCAGAATCGCGTACTCGGGACCATAGAGGGCCTCCAGCTCTTTCCGGATTTTTTTGGCCAGGGCGGGGCTCCTGCCGTCGGTGGAGACGGCGATCGTGAGATCCCCCCGCTCCACGATGGACGGGAGGATGAAATCGCAGCGATCCGTCCGTTGACGGCCTCGTCGTCCGTCGCGCCGATCACGCGAAAGGCGCCGACGAGACAGGAATCCTCATAGTCGGCGTCGCGGCGGACGACTTTTTCTTCCCCGTTCCACGCCGCGAGAAGCGGCGACAGGCTCTTCCCCACAACTTCCACGCGGGCGCCGCAGGCGAGAAGCCTTTCGACCTTTCGTTCGGCAACGTTTCCGCCGCCGACAACGACGCATTTACGCCCGGTAATATCGAGAAACAAGGGGTAATATCTCACAACCGCTCCCTAACCTTTTTCTGGGGACACGATGCCGCATCGTGTCCCCAGATGCGCCGTAGACGCTATCATGAAGATTTCCAAAATTCAAGCCGCTTGAAATATCCGCCCGAAAAAGTTATAGGCATGCACAACGAACAACCAGGGAGTGGGGAGTTTTTCCCGATGAAAGGGGCTGCGGATCGTGCCGAAACAGCATGGAAAAACGGGGGAGACGGCGGGCGATTGGCTGAAAATCGAGTTTTTCGCCCCGCTCGAAATGATTGATGCGTTGAACAACTTCGTGACGGAGACCGGCGCCCAGGGCGCCTTCCAGGAAACCCTGGAACCGCTATCGTCGAACGGTTCCCCCGTCCCTCCCTCCGGGGAAGTCCTGAAGGCCTTTCTCCCGTTCGACGTCCGACTGGAGCAGCGTCTTGCCGCGCTTCAGGTCTACATCGACAGCCTGACGGAGATCTTCCCGGAGCTTGAGAAACCTGGCTTCCGGACAGAGA
>JAPLJX010000312.1 GCA_026388375.1 Deltaproteobacteria bacterium | reverse complement strand
TTGGCCATCCCCTTGAGTTCCTCCTGCATGGACATGCCGACCATCGAGGCGATGATCACCCCGACCATGACGATCAGCGCCGTGATGAGGAGAAACCGCATGCTGCTGAAATGATCCTCCATCTCCTTCCGGTATATTGTGAAGATTCCGTGCAAGGTCACGCCTCCTTGAAATATTTCATGTAGATCTCTTCGAGGGTGTAAGCCTCGCCCTCTTCCAGCCCCAGCCCCCGTTGCGCCAGATCGTCGAGGGAACCGACGGCAACGAGTTTCCCCTTGATCATGATCCCGATCCGGTCGCTGACCCGCTGGACCTGGTCGAGCAGGTGGGACGAAAAGAAGATCGTCATCCCCTGCTCCCGACTGAGACTTTGGATCAGATCGAGCATCCGGTTCGTCCCGTCGGGATCGAGGCCGATCGTCGGCTCGTCGAGAAAAAGAACCTTAGGCTCCTTGATCAGCACCTCGGCAATCCCGAGGCGCTGTCTCATCCCCTTCGAGTAGGAGCCCACCTGCTTGCCCGCCTCTTTCGCGAGGTCGACCTCCTCCAGAAGCCGGTCGATCCGCCCGGCGGAAACCTTATCCGGGATTCGGTTCAGGCGCGCGATGTACCGGAGGTTCTGCCGCGCGTCCATATCCTCGTAGAAGCCGACGTTTTCCGGCAGGTAGCCGATCAGCTCCTTGACCTTCAGCGGGTCGCGGGCCGGGTCATAGCCGCAGACCCGGACCGTGCCGGAGGTCGGTTCGGTGAGTCCCAGCAGCATCAGCATCGTCGTGGTCTTCCCGGCCCCGTTCGGTCCGAGGAAGCCGAAAACCTCCCCTTCCGCCACGTCGAGGGTCAGGCGGTTCACGGCCGTCTGCGCCCCGTAGCGCTTGGTCAGCTCTTCCATCCGGATGACGATCTCTCGTTCCACTTTTAGCGTCTCCCCATCTTGATGAACAGAAGGCTGAGCCCCGCAATCACCAGCAGAATCAGTCCGATCCCGATCCAGCCCCAGGCCGATGATGCCTTCACCGTAACCCGCATCTCCACCGTCTTGTCCGACTTTTCCCCGTTCGACATGACGCCCACGGAGTAATCCCCGACGAGGGACTGGGGCCCCGGTTTGATCGTCACCTCCACCTGCTTCATTTCGCCTGGGGCAAGCGCTTCGATTTTCTCCGGCTTGAATGTGGTCTCCCAGTTCTCCGGTTTGAAGGAGGAGAAGCTGACGTTGCGATTCACGGCGGAACGACAGGATGCCGTGCGGCGTCCCGGCGTCGAGCCGGTAGGTTCCCGTCAGGTTCACCGTGAGCTTGACCTCGGCCTTGCTTTCGCCGGAGCTGATCGCGACGAGGATCGGGTACTCCTTGGCGGCGGCGTTCTGCGCCGGGGTGACCTCGACGGCAACCGTCTGGCTCTGCCCTTCCTTCACCCGGATACTGGAGATCTGCTTCTGCTCGTAGGCGGGTTTGAAATTGACCTCCCATTTCTCCGGTCCGACCGCGGTAAGGTTGAACGTGCGTTCCATCTCACTTTTATTCAGCACCTCGAGGGAGAACTCAAACTTGGAGTCGGTCTGCCCCCGCAGGACCGGATAGGCGGCGTTGATCTGGATGTTGTCCGCGCCGACCTTCCTCTCCTGGACGTTTACGGTCAGCGTATGGGCGGAGGTGAATTTGCCATCCACGGTCTTCGCCTCGAACTGGAAGGCGTATTGCCCCGGACCGATCCCCTTTTCCGGTTCCAGGTTGAGCGCGAGGGTTTTGGCCTTCCCGTTCGGGACATACATCCCGGTCACCTGGTATCGGGCGCCCTTCAGCGTTGCCTTCCACCCTTTCGCAACCGCGGTGATCCGGACGTCGATGTTCTCATCGGACCGCCCCTTGTTCTCCAGGGTCAGCTCCATCTGGACGTTCTCCCCCCGGGCGACCGCGACGCCGGAATAATCGGTATAGACGGCGATCCCCCGTTCCGGCCGGTTGTCCTTCTTCTCCGGCTCAGCCGCCGGAACCAGCGCCGGCGCAAGAGCCAGCAGGATGATCAAAATAAATGCAACGACCGACGATTTCCTCACACGTGTTCCCTGACCCATGATAACCTCCTCATATCCTTTCAGACTTGATGTCTTGACGACGTTAACCGACAGGTTTGTTCAGCGCGCATACCATAATGACGGATCGTCCTCCTGTCAAGGGGAGAAAAAAAGGGGGGACAGCTCCCGATTTTTCGTCAACCATTCAGGATCTGTCCCCTGCTCTTTATTTATACCCTATCATCCTCCCTCTCAAACTCGGTGTTTATTCCTTTCAGGAATCCTCTAAGTTCCCCGCTTTCGACGGCATCGCGGCAGCGGCAGGCGAGGGCGTGCAGGCGCGGGAGACGCCCCGCCTCCGCGGTTACCGAAATGAGGTTTTCGAGGGCGGGGCGGATGTGGTTGAGAAAATGGGGTTTTTCGCGCTTTAAGCCGAGAAAGCCGTAGGCCCCGAGGGCCTGCATCAGCCGCTCAGCGGAGGCGAGCAGAAAAAGTTCCCGGAACAGATCCCACGGGTATCGGGAGCGGGAGATCCCGTGATAGAGGTGGAGGAGTTCGTCCCGCCCTTCCTCCGGGAATGAGACGTAGGGATCGCAGAGGAGCGATCCGAGGTCGTAGAAAGGGCTCCCGGGGCGCATCCCCTGAAAATCGATCAGGACCGGTTCACCATCGCGGATCATCACGTTCTGCGACTGGAGGTCGCGGTGGACGAGAACGGGCGGCGTCGAGAGCAACCGCCCGGCCAGGGCCGAAAGCTCCACCTCCAAGGCCTCATCCTCTGCGGCTGTGAGGTCGATCCGGCAGACGTTCCGGACGCAGTGCTCCCGGAAGTAGTCCCGCTCCCACCGGTAGAGGTTCGCATCGAAGCCGGGCATCAGCCGCAGCCCAGCGGGAAGGCGATCCAGTGAAAATGACAGCATTTTCGCGGCGAGGACCAAGGTCTTTTCGTAGAGGATGCGGCGAACCTCCCACGGGGCGTCGCGGAGCGCATAGAGGTCCCGGTCCCCCAGGTCCTCCATCAGGATCAGCCTACGCTCCGGATCGTGGCCGTAAATCGCAGGAACGGTCACGCCGATTCCCCGGAGAAATGAGGCGACGGCCGCATAGAGATCGTTTTCCTCGTACATCCGGCCGTAACGCATCAGGATTACAGGTTTCCTGCCGGCCGCCGAAACGCGGAAGTAGTTCCGGTCCGAACCGCCCTTTCCGACCTGGGCCAGCTCCACCCGAGTTCCGGTGGCCAGGCTGAGCGTTCGGTGGATGAAGGCGGATTCGTCCGGTGCGGCCTCCTGCCGCTTACCGTCCGAAACAGCCGCTTCCGGCGCAACCGTTCTCCGACGGGCGGAGGAATCCGCCGTCTCCAACGGCGATCCCGAAACCCGGGGAACGAAAAAGCCGGGCTTCTCCGCACCGCCGGCCAGGCAGGAGGTCCCGCGAACGGATCCCAGATCCTTCGATTCTCCCGGTACGGTGCACCCATCCTCGTACCAGAGCGGCGGAACGGCGGCAACGATTTGCGCATAGGCCTCCGGATCGCCGATGTCCTCCCAGATTCCCTCATCGATCACGGCGGAGGCGACCGATCCGGGCGCCTCCCGGATCATCGTTGCGAAGACGGGAATCGTCGATTCAGCTTTGCCAGGGATCAGCCGCCGGAGGAACCGTTTTTCCACGACGGAGATCCCCGAAAAGAGGCAACGCCGGACGCCATGGTTTCCGAGAAGGTCTCTGAAATCACAGATTTCACCCCTCGCGTCGAGGCAGACATTCCGCAGCGGGCCGTCGCTCCGGAGGGCGAGGGTGACCTCACGGCCCCCTGCCGCATGGGCAGCCAGCAGCCGCGACAGCGGAAGGTCGGAGAGGATGTCGCCGTTGTAGACCAGGATCGTCTCCTCTTCTTCGAGGAGCTCTTCGATATTTTTCAGCCCGCCGGCCGTGTCGAGGAGAGCGCAGTGGTGGGTGTTCACGATGAACCGTTCGATGCCGATCGAAAGGCAGTGGTCCATCGCAAAGGTGATGAGCGGGCGGCCGCCGATGGGCAAGAGCGGCTTGGGACAGTTCCGCGTCAGCGGGCGGAGCCGCGTTCCGAGCCCCGCCCCGAGAATAAAGGCCGTCCGGATCTCTGAATCGTTCATCGCTGCATCATCCTTGATTCAATTCCCCCGGATTTATCCTCTGATCCTGAGTCTCCCGTCTTGAAATACGCAGAAATGAGATTCAATTTTATCGTAATATTCGGTGAGTATTTTCTTGGTGACCTCAAGCTTGGTGTCACTATCGGCATCTTCGAGGCGTAATATCACAACACCGGCATGGTGTATGCCGGTGTTGTAAACCAATTCGCCAAAGTCCTTGTCCATTGTAATAATCATCCGCTGCTGATCTACAGCCAAGCGCAATATTTGTAAATCCTTTGCGCGAGAGTCAATATCCCTTACGGAAAGAACATCAAAACCGTTTCCCTTCAGCCAGTTTTCGACCTTTTTACCCACACCCACATCAACCAGGAATTTCACGGGTCTTCATCTACCAACTGTGATGCATAGAGAAGAGCTGCCCGGATGTCCTCTTTTTCCAATTCCGGATAATCATCGAGGAGTTGATCCGTTGTTATGCCATTAGCCAAGGCTTTGAGTAGCTGTTCAACAGTAATCCGCATCCCTCTGATCGTGGGTTTTCCTACCATCACGTCGGGGTTAGCGGTGATACGGTCCATAATGTTTACCTGTTCCATAACCAGGTTATAATATCAATTGCCGACTCACGAATTTACCTTGGACGGCAACAAATCTTTCAGATCGAAGGGGGTGATCCCGTCACGTTGAAGGGCCTCTTTCTGCGTCGCGGACAGGGAGATCATGGAAAACAGCGCAAACGATACACGGCGGGTTTCCCTGTTCCATCGGACCTGTGCAGCCTTCTCTTTCAATCTGCCCGCGTCCGCAGAGGAGAAGCGATTGCCGTTGAGTTTACACTCCCCGAACAGGATTTCTTTGGTCTCCTCGTTCATCGCCACGACGTCGATCTCGACATCTCCGGTCCGATTCCAGAAGCCGCCAATCCGCGAAAAGCGGAAGGGGAGGGGGTCTTCCACATTTTTTCGGATCAGAAGCGTTCGGACGAGCGCTTCGAAGGATTTTCCCATCAGCGTCGGCAGATCCTTCAAGATTTTGGCCGTCAGACCTTCCGTGTCCCCGATCTCAATGAGGCTCTGATTCCGGAAGATGTATCGGAACCAGAAGCGCAGGGCCTGGTCTTTCAGGTAGTAGCGGCCGATCTTTTTGCCTGCTACAGTTTCCGTGACGGGGAGCCTCCTTTCGATCACCTGATAATAGGAGACAAGCTCTTCCAAGTACTTGCTGATGCTGTTGACATTGATTCCCGCCCGGTCGGCGATGCGGGCCATCTGCGTTTCACCGCCGGCAATGATCTGGAGGATGGTGAAATAGAGATGGTAGTTCTTCCCGAATTCCTCGATCAGCAGCTCGCGACCCTCATCCTGCAGGGGCGCATTCCTGTCCGTGTAGAGGGTCCGGATGATGGTCCCCTGTGATTTGCCGTAAAGCCGGTAACGATCCGCCAGAAAGTAATACTTGGGGATGCCGCCGAACAGGGTGTCGTAAAAGGGCAACTGGGCAACCGCATCTTGGCCGTGATCGCCGAGAATCTCCGCCACGGCATCCGGTTCGAGCGGTTCCAGATAGAGTCGCGCTGTGACCCTGCCGAAAAGGGGTTCTTTCTTTCCCTCGAAGATCTTCTGCATGAGGGTATATACGGAACCGATGAAGACGAAGGCGCCCGTGATCCGGTCTTTTTCACGGTCCCACAGGTTCTGGATGGTCGAAAATACGGACGATTCGACCACCTCAAAGTTCTGAAATTCGTCGAGCACAATGATCAGGGGCTGCTCTTTCATAATTTTGAAAACAAGGGCGAAAAAATCTTCGAAATTCCTGAAGGAGGCGGTTTTGATCAAGGGAACGCGTTCGGCGAGGATGTCCCGGAATTCTTCCAGCAGGGCTTGCGGTTTCTTTTTGGAAACGAAGAGATACAGGAC
Organism: Deltaproteobacteria bacterium; assembly: GCA_026388375.1. Lineage (GTDB taxonomy): Bacteria > Desulfobacterota > Syntrophia > Syntrophales > UBA5619 > UBA5619. The sequence continues at coordinate 442 of JAPLJX010000312.1, read as the reverse complement.
ATCACTCCGCCCGGAGGCGAACTGCCGGATCAGCTCCGTCTTGCCGATGCGCCGCCGTCCGGCGATGACCACCATGTGCGCGGTCTGCTGCGCCAGAGCTGCGATTTCGCTTAGGTGGGATAGCTCTGTTTCACGATTGTAGAATTTCATGAGTCTTTCTTATCATACGTTTTGGTATGATACAAGAACGTAGTACAAGAAAATTAAGGGACACTTCCCGTCTTTTTACCCACACCCACATCAACCAGGAATTTCACGGGTCACCTGTCCGCGGATTAATTTGAACCAACAGCGTAAACGCGTTCTTCATCTACCAACTGTGATGCATAGAGAAGAGCTGCCCGGATGTCCTCTTTTTCCAATTCCGGATAATCATCGAGGAGTTGATCCGTTGTTATGCCATTAGCCAAGGCTTTGAGTAGCTGTTCAACAGTAATCCGCA
>JAPLJX010000009.1 GCA_026388375.1 Deltaproteobacteria bacterium | reverse complement strand
CCTAAAGACCTTTACTCAAAAGCAGCAAAGGCAAACATGAGGGTTCTTTTTGAAATCATTGTGCGATAAGAGCACAAAGGCAAGGGTCCGGAAAGACGTTTTGAATTGATCCGGACCCTTGCCTTTGAAACAAAATAGCCCGGAAAAGGCTACGGTATGTTAAAACCGGCCGACAGCAATATAACAGAAGATGGCAGGCAGAAAAACCGCTGGCCAAAAGGGGAAATCTTTCTGCGATAGCATCGGATTTCAGCGTCCGAGAGAAAGGAATATATACGATGCGAAACTTCTTTGTAGGGCTGTTCCTGGCAGCGTTTCTTCCCTTTATTGTGGGATTTGGCGAGGCGCCGCCAGATAAGACGATCGAGCAGGCTGGCTTTCAAAAAACCATTCTCTTCCCTCAGGGCCAGCTGTTTTACCCCCCGATGGCGAGCCCCAAGGAGCCCCGTACCCATGTCACCTACCTCCGCCTCAACCTCCCCGGTGACAGTTTCAACATCGGCTCGGTCGGGTTCGGCGATAGCTTCGGCCTGGTGAGCACGCCCGGCTGGGGCAAGGCGGACACCTGGCAGCTCAGCATCAGCGGGGCGGTCCTCGCCCAGTTCAATCTGGACTCCAGTTCCATGGACCTGATCAACGCCGACTATATCATCGGTTTTCCGCTAGCCTACCGGAACGGCCCCTGGTCGGCGCGGGCGCGCCTTTTCCACCAGTCCTCCCACCTGGGGGACGAGTTCCTCCTCCTGCCACAGAATCCGGAGCTGAAGGCAACGCGCATGAACTTAAGCTTCGAGACCATTGAACTGCTCGGCGCCTGGGAATGGAACGGATTCCAGCTCACCGCCGGTCCCTCATACATTCTCCACACCGACTCCGACCTCAAGCGTTCCAGCGTCCAGGCAGGCATTGATTATCAAAGCAGGGAGCCGGTCTTCAAACCGACGATGCGCCTGTTCGCCAGCGTCCTGTATCATGCCTGGGAGGAAACCGACTGGGACTCCGACTTTAATGTCAAAGCCGGCGTCAACATCCGCAGCCCCTATGCCGAAAAACGGGCCATTCAGATTTTCGGCGAATATTACCACGGTAATCTGCCCTTCGGACAGTTCTACAAATTGCGGGCAGAGTACTACGGTGTAGGAATTAACTTATCATTTTGAGTTCATACACTAAAAAGGGCGTATCGCGGCAAACCTTTTTTTGACAGTCCATTTTAATGGGTGACCTTGTGAAAGATGCTGATAATACATAGAGAGCAGCTCGTACATGAACTGTCGGAATTGCGCTCGTAAAATGCCACCTCCCTTCAAAGTAGCCCTCAATATGTTGAGGTTCCACCAAATATTGAGGCAAAACGGCTCATTTCATACTTTTCTGCCGTCCTCTCCTGTTAATCTAATCCCCCGTTATTAAAGGATAAATGCAAACTTCTGATTTTTCCTTCGGCTATTGGCAGGCCATTTGCTATTACTATTTACGAACTTGGTCATCTCACCCAAAAGCGAGTTCTTGTCATTTTTGGGGGAAGGGGGGTATAACTTGACGAAGGGCTATGAAATTTTTTAAGAGGTGAAAAAAAGAAGGGGATAAGTAAGTAGGAGGAATGCAGGACGATTCTAATGTGTGAAAGTTGAGTAATTTTGTTTATAACCTCTTAGCGCTTTCAAACGCTAAAAATTAAACTTATAAGGAGACAGATCATGAAACAAAAGGCCTATCAAGTTGCTGTTCCAGTTACATTCGTTGTTGTGATGGTGGCGTTTCTGGCCGCTATCTTTTTCGCCAATGCAAATCTTTCTTTTGCAGCCTCAGGCACCAAGAAATCGTCGGCAGTTTCCAGAACGTCTGCTGTCGAGCATACTGAGGCCCAGATCAAACAGCTTCAAGGCGCGCTAAATTTCACCAAGGCCCAGGAAGAATTATCGAATAACCTTACCAAGGTAATGCGGGAAAATGCGAAAGACATGGACGCCTTATTTACCAAGGCCAGAGCTGAAAAAACGCAGACCAGGAATGCTGTCGAGCAGATGAAATTCCATAGTCAAATTACCGAAGCCCAATTAGATCAAATGAAGAAGGTCATCCCGCCTTTCGAGGCGCTCTATGCCAGTATGTCGGATGAACAGAAGAAGAGTACCGATACAATATTCCAGACGGGGAGATATGGAAAGTCCAAGAGGAAATAATCGGCAATAGTACAACCTAAAGATGACGCCAAACCGGCGATTGGAATCGATCCAAGAATGGAGTGTCTTTATGAAAACATCAAGTACATGGAGTTTTAGATCCATCGTGGGCAAGATTGTGATGGGGCTTGTTTTAGTCGCAATGATCGGCAGTATAGACGTGGCGCCGGCCCTCGGCAAAGATAACAGGGGAAAACAGGCCAACCGTTACCAGAACAGAGGGGACCGCGGCCACTATGTGTATGTGCAAGGCAGGCGTGTTTATCGGCCTTATGGCTACAGCGAACGAGTTTATGTCGAGCCGCCGGTCATCTATGCACCGCCTCGCCCGCCGGGCTTTAGTATCTTTTTCCCCCCCATCTTTATTCATCCCTAAGAGGATTGAGGGGATTGCTTCGCGTCGACAGCCCGGCGTCATGCTGAGTTGATCTGGGCTGTCGCAAGTAAACCTTCCTCCAAAGTGTCCCTCAATATGTGGAGGCTCCACAAGATATTGAGGCCAAACGAATTATTTCATACACCTCTGATATTCTCTTCTATTAACCTAATACTCTGTTATTAAAGGATGAATCCAAACTTCTGATTTTCTTGGCGTGCCATTTGCTATTACTTTTCTTACTGATCCTGATCATCTTTTGAGATCAGGTCTGAAAGGAGATTCCAATGACTTGTCATCCCTATTCAGAACGCGTTGCACGTTGCGCCGGGCTGATGAAGGCGGCCGGACTCGATGTCCTGCTCCTCGCCAAACCGGCGAATATGGCCTATCTGACGGGCGACGGGCGGTTGTGCGCCTATGCGATGACCACGAATGAAGGAAAGGTGGCCTTGGGCGTTCCCTCGACGGACGTGGAGGACGTGAAGCGGCTGGCCTGTTTCGACCGCCTCGACGGTTTCGAAGACGAGGCCCATGATTTCAAACATTTTGAGATTCAGGAAGGAAGTGTGGGGTTGGAATATACCTTTCTGACCCATTCCATGATGGGCATGCTGACCCATCCGCATGGCAAGCCGGAGAAGGTGGTCGCTAAGGATTGCACGCCTATCCTGTCCGCATTACGGATCGCCAAGGAGGACGGGGAGATTGAACGAATCAGGGCAGCGGCAGGCGTTGCTGTAACGGGGATGGTTGCCGCCGTCAAGGCCCTGAAACCCGGCCTCACGGAGAGCCAGGTGGCTGCAGAAGCGGAGTACGCCATGCGCCAGACCGGGGCGGACGAATTCTGGCGAACCTATGTTTGCTCCGGTCCCCGGACGAACATCGCCCATGGCCTGCCTACCCAAAGGCGGGTTCAGAAGGGCGATCTGGTCATGATCGATCTCCATCCGATCGTCAACGGCTACAGCGCCGATATCTGCCGGACGGTCTGCATCGGCAAACCCACGGCGGAGCAGCAGGCCGCCTACGACCTCTATCTGAAAGCCCAGCAGAGAACCATCGCCGGGGTCAAGACCGGCGTCGGCATGGTCGAGCTCGACGAAATTCTCCACGGAATCATCCGGGACGGGGGACACGGCGATCACCTCTTCGGCCCGACGATGCACGGTGTCGGCATCGAGTTCGAGGAGGCGCCCCTGCCGCCCGGCCACGCCTTTTTCCATGGCGAGAAGGCGCCGCCGCCGCTGGCGACCAATGTGGTCATCGCCGTCGGGAACTGCGGCCTCTATACTGGCCCCTGGGGGGTGCGCGTCGAGGATACCGTGGTGGTAAAGCCGGATGGACCGCAGATCCTGACGGATTTTGTCCGCCAACTGGAGTTCTGAATCAAAAGGAGATTGCATAAAGGGAGGAACTGAATATGAAACTGCAGATCAAGAACGACGTCTCCTGGATCGGGAAGATCGATTGGGAACTCCGGAAATTCCACGGGGATGAGTATTCAACCCACAGGGGCTCCACCTACAACTCCTACCTGATCGAGGTGGAGAAGGTCGCCGTGATCGACACGGTATGGGCGCCCTTTGCCAAGGAGTATGTCGATCATCTCGAAAAGCAGATCGATCTGAAAAAGATCGACTACGTGATTGCCAATCATGCGGAGATCGACCATAGCGGCGCGCTCCCCGAGCTAATGGCCCGCATCCCCGACAAGCCGATCTACTGCACGGCCAACGGCGTCAAGTCGCTCAAGGGCCATTACCACAAGGATTGGAATTTCCATCCCGTTAAAACCGGCGACCGCCTGAGTCTGGGGAAGAAGGAGCTAATCTTCGTCGAGGCGCCGATGCTCCACTGGCCGGACAGCATGTTTAGCTACCTGACGGGGGACAATATCCTCTTCAGCAACGACGCCTTCGGCCAGCACTATGCTTCAGAATACATGTTCAACGACCTGGTGGACCAGTCAGAATTGATGGCCGAATGCATCAAATACTACGCCAATATCCTGACCCCCTTCAGCGAGCTGGTTACGAAGAAGATCCAGGAGGTTCTCGCCTTCAACCTGCCCGTGGACATCATCTGCACAAGCCACGGCGTAATCTGGCGGAAGAACCCCGTCCAGATCGTCCAGCAGTACCTGAAATGGGCGGATAACTACCGGGAAGACCAGATCACGCTCGTCTATGACACGATGTGGAACGGCACGCGCGTCATGGCGGAGAACATCGCCCGAGGGATCAAACAGAACGATCCCCAGGTCAACCTGAAGCTCTACAACCTGGCCAAATCGGACCGGAACGACGTAATGACCGAGATCTTCCGCTCCCGGGCCATACTGGTCGGATCCCCGACGATCAACCGCGGCGTTCTGACCTCGATCGCAGCGCTTCTGGAAGAAATGAAAGGCCTGAAGTTCAGAAACAAGAAGGCGGCCGCCTTTGGTTGTTACGGATGGAGCGGTGAATCCGTCAAGGTGATCAAAGGGCAGCTTGAAGCGGCGGGATTCCAGGTGATAGACGACGGTCTCCGGTGCCTCTGGAATCCCGATCCGAAGAGTATTGAATCCTGCGTCGAATACGGGGGGAAATTGGCCGGCCTCTTGAAATAAATCGGGCTTCCCACGGGTGAATGCCTGACCCAGGGTGTGTACTTCCGGAAACACTGCGTGGATACGCGACGCTCCGGGGGCCTTCGCGATCTAACGTCTGGCGCCCATCCCCGTGACCGTGACCACGGCGGAAAACCACTCCATCGCACCGGCCCTGTTTGGCATCGGCACGGTCGAGGCGCGGCGCAGTTACCAAATCGGCCCAACCGCTGCCGGGCGCGTGCAGAGCGTGACGGTCGATGTCGGTGAGCCGGTCAAAGCCGGGCAGGTGCTGGCCGAAATGGATCCGGTGGATCTGGACGAGCGCATGACAAGCGCGGCGAATGCGCAGGAGCGCGCTGCCAGCACGGT
>JAPLJX010000264.1 GCA_026388375.1 Deltaproteobacteria bacterium | reverse complement strand
AAGACAGCGAATGAGGGACGGATGGGTGTAATAGGAGCCCGTCGTCTTGCGCTCCGATCCGGCGTAGGTCTTGAGGGCGAAGGTAAATGCCTCCGCGTTCAGTTCCGGGTGGAGCTCCAGGAGGCTTTCATAGACGCTTCCCAACTCTTCCGTGCCGAGATTCCGGTAATCGACGGGGCGGAGAATGTGGTTCTCCTCGGTATAGCAGAGGCCGCGAATGGCGGATAGGAGCGCGTCGTTGGCCAGTTTGCAGCCGTTGAGATCGGGGAGGGTCTCCGGGGAGAAGAGAAAACCGTTCAGGGCCGGGATGCCGAGGCTTGGCTCCCCTTTTTCCAGGCAGGCGAAGGTGACACGAAGCCCCGCATAGAGGTCGCCGTGGCGGGTTCCCCGGCGCTGGGCCGCCAGATGGCGGAGACGGGCGATGGCATAAAATGCATAGCGCTTTCTGACATCGGCTGAGATATCCGAAAGCGGGATGAGCCCTCGGTCTTCGGCGACGAAGAGAAAGATGAAGCGGTAGATCAGGCGTAGGAGCTGCTGATAGTAGCCGAGGGGGCTGATGGTCCCGGCCTGCAAGGCCTTGCGGAGGGCCGTGTTTTCAGCGTGGGCGAGAAATCCCTGCCCCAGGGCGGTAATGGCCTGCTCCACACCGTCCCGGAGACGGTCCAGGGCGCGGGTGCCGCGTTCCTGGGCCTCCCGACTCCATTTCTCCAGCCTGCACTCTTCGGGTTTATCCGCCTCCAGGCGGGACTGGTGCAACAGGAGATACAAAAGGACGAAATCGGGGTAGATCTCGCCCTCCATCAAGGCTTCCAGATCGAAATCGACGTAGGCCTGGCGGGTCAGACTGATGTTGTCGCGCAAGATCCGGAGTCGGTGGCCGTTGGAGACGACGCCCCAGTCCAGGTCCTGGCGGAAGCTGACCAGGTGGATGGGGGTGTGATGCCAGATATGGCTGATCGGGTAGGTGTTGCCCCCGATCTCCTGGGCTTTCACGGCCAGCAACCTGCCATAGCCCAGTTCCTGGAACAGGATCAGGAGCCAGCGCTCGCGGGTCAAGGTGGTCCCAGTGTCTGAATCGGACAGCTTTTCCGCGGCGGCCCGGAAGGTACGCCAGGCGCCAAGGCAGCGGAACCAGGCCCGGTTAACGGCCTCGTTGATCTTCTCAGATTTTTCCAGATGATAGGATTCCGGGTCCAGTCCCTCCAGCTTGCGATCGCCTTCAACGATGCGCCGGAGGATCTCCGCTGGCAGCAGTGCGCCTTCGGTTCGTATCGTTGTGAATATGTCTCCGGTTTTTCCTCTCATGGCTGCGTCACGGGTAGATAAACGTAAATCCCCAACACATCCGGGGGCAGGTGCGGTTCGACGCGGTATTTCACGCCGCTCATCCGGGCGGCGCTGCGCACGCGCCGGTGGGCGTTCAGCAGCTCTTCGCCCCGCCGGAAGGCCTCTTGTTCCAGATACGGATTTAGGTGATCGAATCCCTCGACGATCCTTGTAACGAACTGGGCGGCGCGGTCCGGGCTGATGTTCATCGCCGGTTCCGCCAGGATCAGTTTTTCGGCCGCGTCTTCATCCAGCCAAGCGGCCTGCTCCGGCGCTCCGGAAAATCCCAGCAGTCGGCAGTCCTCCGCTAGGAGGGGATTGTCGATGCCGTTTTGGGTCGTGATGATGTAGTAGCGGAACCGGACGAGGAGCAGGGTCGTCCGGCGCTCGACCCTGTGGGTGTAGATGACACCGCAGCGCCGGGCGACGCCTTTCAAGAGAGGGTCCAGGGATGCGTTCATCACATAGGCCGCCAGGGCCTCTACTGTGGGATGGGTGCGGTTCAGATAGGCAACCCCATCCGGGACGGGCATGTCGAAACGACCCTGAAAAGGCTTGCTGTAGAGAAGGGCCTCTTTCAGCGGAGCGGGGGATTCCGTCAGGTCAAATCGATGCGAATCCTTCCGGTCCGTAATCACCGCGCCGTGGGCGACAAACGCGTCCAAGACGAAACGCCGGACATCGGCGCCCAGACCGATCGACGTCTGCACCGCCCGCAATTCCGCGGCAACCTCGTCCACCTTGATGGTCTCCTGGGCAAAGACGGTCCGGGATCGCTTTTCGCGTGCCGTGGCGTCATCCCACTTGCTGAAAAGTTCCTTGCGTTGCGGTTTGAACATCTCATCGAATCCGGGCAGATAGGCTTGGGCGCTGCCTGTGGCCCTTTCCCGGAGAAGCAGCCCTTCGAAAATGGCCTCGATGACCTGGGCGGTCTCCACGGGGACGGGAACGGAGATGCCCAGGGTTGTCCGGATCGTCTTGTGCTTCCGGATCAGGACGTCCAGAACGATGCCGTCGATCTGGTTGTCCGTCCCATAGTAGGTGAGGACCCGGATCCTGTCTCGGGGCTGGCCGAAGCGGTCCACGCGGCCCTCCCGCTGCTCGTGGCGGGTGGGGTTCCAGGCGAGATCGTAGTGCATGACGGCGTCGAAGCGCTCCTGGAGGTTGATCCCTTCGCTCAGGCAATCGGTGCAGACGAGGACCCGCTTGGGGTTTTCAGCCAGTTGGATGATCCTCTTCTCCCGCTCGGCGTGTGGAAGGGTTCCCGTGACCGCCGCGACGGCCACGTCCGCGGGCAGCGCCTTGCGGAGCTGTTCGGCGACGTACTCCGCGGTGGGGATGAACCGGCAAAAGACGATGGGGTTGTAGCCGTCCTTCAGCAATTCTTTGACCAAGAGGATCGCTTTTTTGAGTTTGGCGTCCTTTTCCCCAGCAATTTTGTCCGCTTCCCTTGCCAGCGCGAGAAGGCGCCGACGCAGGGCCTGATCCGCGTCCGCTGTTTCCTCGGCATCTCCGGGGTCGCTCCCGGGGATGAGGTCCGCCCCTTCTCCGGCATCCTCCAGGTCGATATCCAAGACAGTGCGGCGCCCGATCTCGTCGGCTTCTTCGGGCGTTCCGGCGTCGGCGGATGCGGCGCGGTTCCTCAGGGTGGCCGCGGCGGCAGCAGGACTGCTGGCGAGGGAGCGTAAAAGGGCCAGGGCGGACCACCAGCGGACCCTCTGCCGGTAATGACCGCCGGCCTGGTCTTGAACCGTCTCGCGGGCGTAGTCGAGGACCCGGTCGAAGAGGCGCCGGTAATCCGAACCTTCGCCCAAGGCGTAGGTTTCCTCCCGGTCCTCGCGACTCGGGAATGGGGTATCGGTCTTCATGTAATGGCGGATGTCGGCCCGGCGACGCTGGACGAAATGGGCGGCGAGTTTCCGTCGGTAGGGCTCGTTCTGCGGTCCGGCAAGCTCGGACGGCAGAACGGCGAAGGCAGGATCGATAAAAGACAACAGCGACCGGAACGCCTCGTCCTTGCCGCTGTGGGGCGTTGCCGTCACAAGGATGAGGTGGCGGTTCGGATCCTGGGCGATACTGCTGATCAGGCGGTTTCGCTGGTGCCGCCCTCCCCGCTGAACCTCCGCGTAGGCGCAGCCGTGGGCCTCATCGACAATGACCAGCTCCGGGCAGGTCCGGATGAACTCGTCGCGGCGGCGGTCGGCCTTGATGTAGTCCATGGAGACGACGACGTACGGGTAATGGTCGAACAGGGACTCGCCGATGCGGAGATGCCTTTCCAGACGGCCGGCGGTTCCCGGCAGGACCAGCTCCGCGGAGATGTGAAACTTGGCGTCCAGCTCTGTCTGCCACTGCTCGGCCAGATGGGGCGGGCACAGGACGGCCAGGCGCGTCGCATCGCCCCGGTCGAGGAGTTCCCGGGCGATCAGCCCCGCTTCGACCGTCTTTCCCACGCCGACGTCATCAGCAATCAGAAGACGCACCGGGTCCAGCTTCAAAGCCATCAGGAGGGGAACCAACTGATAGGGCCTTGGCTCGACGCCGATTTTGGCAAAGGAACGGAATGGTCCCGCGCTGGAGCGGAAGCCCAGGCGGATGGCGTCCCGCAGGAGGCGGCAGGAGCGGTAATCGCCGACCTCGTTCGGGTTGGGAAGGTCGAAACGGGCCGGTTCGACCGGCTCCAGGGAGGTGCAGATCCCGGCGATTTCATCCTCCGTCCCCCCCAGAGGCCGCAGCATCAGAAAATCGTCCTGCGATCCGGGGAGCACCACCCATTCTCTGCTGCGCGCTCTAACTAAAGAACCTACCGCATAGGGCATGAGGTTTCCTTTGTTGACGACGAGAGAACGCGGTCAGGCAACTTCCGCAACGCCGTCCGCGATCCATTCATGGCCGCACATGGCGCATACCGTTGCGGGAACATCCCGGATCACAATGACCGTATCCTGATAATCCACCGTGAAAGTTGTCTTGCCCTCCCTCTTTTCTCCTCCGCAAAGGGGGCACAAGTTTTCGTTTCGGCTGATCATTTTATCCTCCTTACTTTCCAGTCCGGCTGAAAGTGTCTTTCATCGGGCACATAAGCGGTTATGATGTATAAGCTGCCGCCTTCGGTATCATAAGCCGTTACGGCATGCAGCGGCTTGTTCTGCCAGAAACCCAGAATCAGGGTGCTGGGGAACGGCTTGTCTTCCAGATACGTCTCTATGACTTCACCGGTGCGGATGACGTGCTTGACCGCCTCGCGGGAAATATCACGCTCGAACATGGTCTTCAGGGCGTGACCGAAGATGCCGGGGAAGCCGGATACGATCTTCCGCCAGTCGTCCTGATGGCGGAAGACGATCACCGTATAACCGAAGTCTTCCAGGCTTTCCCGCTGCCGGGCGTCTCTTTCCGCCCGCTCAGGGTAATCGTGGATCGGCCCGTCCACGTAAATCACGGTTTTGGAGCCATCGTATACGAAATCGGGCCGGGTTTCAAACTTTTGCATGTAAACCTGAGCCCTTTCCGGAAGATTCAGGTGAAGGGCGTCAAGAAAACGGAGCCATTTTCTCTCGAGCTCCGAACCAGCCTGGTTCATCAGCCGTTGCAGGTGCTCCGCCCTGGGGATGCCGGTCGGGGATGCAGAAACTTTGGCCTGAAGAAATCCCAACAGCAGATCCCGAATGGACTTGCGGTCGATGTGCCGGTGGTCCATCTGGTTGCTGTAACTGAGCAAACAGTCGTAACAGGCGGCTTCGCAGTCCTCTTTGGCCCTGTCGGCCCTTCTGCGATCCTCACCCGTATCCGGATCAAAGTGACAGAGTTCGAGGGCCGTCCTGGCCACTTCGGCGAAGGCGTCCGGTTCATCGACCAGGTGTCTCAGTACACCGGCGCCGCCCTCGGCCGCTTCATAGAAGAGCAAAACCCGCCGCTCATCTTTTCCGGGCAGGGGATCGACCGCCAGTTCATTGTCCTCAAGTTGGTAGCGGGTCTGAATCGCGTTTTTCAGAGCCGACTGGAGGGAAGCCATCTGATTCAGTTCCGGCTTGCCAGCCGGCTCGAACAGGAGGCAGTTACGCCGATCCTCGACAAAGGGAATGACCCGGACGGATTTGGCCGTCATCGGATCGTCTTCGTCCTGTTCGATCGCGGCGTTGTTGCTTCCCCAGTAGCCTCTCTCCGTGTCGAGGACAAATCCTGTCTGCTGGTCGCTGCGCTTCCATCCCATATTGATGCGCCAGATGGTGGCCGCGCTACCGTAAATCAGTTTGGCAAGGCTTCCTTCTCCGGGGTGTTCCACTGTAGATCGTCGGTACGAAGGTCGTCCATCGTGGTCTGCAAAGCGGACCCCCGTTTTGATCTCATAACCCTGCCGCTGTCTTTCCTCTTCATCGCAGTTGATGCGGTCTTTTCTTTTTGTTGAGACATTCTGAATCCGGAAAAGCTGCTCCAGCGGCTTCTCCAGGAGGGTGTTGCAGTATTCGCAGAGGTCGGCGCCGGCCGTGTCTCCCCATATATCATGGAGGTATCCGCACTGCGGGCAGAGTTTGGCCGAGGCGGTTTTGACATCGTCATCGCCCACGGGCATGATGACCCGGTTGATCACATAGCGGGAGCCTTCGTGATAGATGATGTTCCGGGGACCGAATTCTGAGATGGCCAGGAATCTCGGACGGGAGAGGAAATGGTCCTGTCGTTCTCGCCGGCCCGGGATATAGGCGGAAAGGGGCAGTCTGGGGAAATTATAACCGGGAAGGAAGCCTTCACTGGCGAAATAACGGTAACTGTAGAAGTCGGACTGCCTGACCTTGTCCGATTCGATCAGCAGGTCCAGTTGCGCTTCCGCTTCTCGCCGCAGGCGTTTGGCTTCCATCTTGTCGGACGGGCTCCGCGACGCGTCACCGATAATCCTGTTCTGGATTTCCCTCTGCTTCAAGGCGGCTCGGTAAAGACCCCGCCACCGCTCACAGGCTTGTTCAAAATTCAGATGGATCTTTTTGAAGACCTCGCCCAACCATCCTTCGCTGTACCAGTCCGCTTCCTTGAGATCATCGCTGATTGTGCTCAGAATATCTCTCGCCCGCGTCAGCGCCCTTCCCTTTGCCTTTTCGTCTTCAAGAGAATCACGGACATGGGGTTGCAGTTCAAGGGATGGGGATTCGCCGGCCCGGTCTCCGCAAGCCAAACCGCATGAACATGGGCTCTGACGAGGTCTTCGTTTGCCAGTTCAAGCCGCGGGGGGACAACGGCGCCGGCAACCATCAGTTCCGGACGCTTGAAAAAGTACTGATCGTGGGGACTACCGGTCGTGCAATAGGTGAAAACCAGCGCCGGCTGACCACTACGCCCGGCCCGCCCGCTCCGCTGGGCATAGTTGGCCGGGGTGGGTGGCACATTGCGCATATTGACGGCGTTGAGTGTGGCGATGTCCACGCCCAGTTCCATGGTCGGCGAGCAATACAGGATGGGGAGTTTTCCCTCCTTGAAGGCGGCCTCGCGCTGTTGCCGGGTTTCGTTATCGACCTGTGCGGTGTGTTCACGGGCTTCAAGACCTTTGCCCTCATAGGCGATGTCCCGGTAGAATTCAAGGAAGAACCGGTTTGTCTGCCCGCCCGCTTCCGAAGCGCTGGGCATGCGGATCGCATCGTGGAAGGGCTTGCTCCCATCGCCGCCGACCCAGCGGAGGGCGGCCCCGGGAAGCTGATAACCCGGGGAGTCATCATCATGCTCGGGAGGGGCAACCTCTTCGACCAATCCCGCCACCCGGAGGACCTGGAGAAGCTGTCTCAGGATGACGGCCGCGTCTTCCGTGCCGAGTTTGGCTGTGAACTCGGGAAATGTTTCACGCCTTCTGAGATACTGTCCGTAGCCGCTTCGCGAGGAGAGATAGATATTCCCGCGAAAGTCTTCCCTGATCCTGCCCCGAGGATAAATGACGGCTGCGCTGACCATCGTTTCCTTCTCATCGATCGCCCACGGGGCTTTCAAACGCTGGTTGCTCTGCTGCTGAATCCTCTCCTGGAAATTAATATCAAGATAGTCCACCTTTATGGCCAAGGAGCGCCGCATGAAATCCAGAAGGACTTTCGCAACGGCGAAGCGCGTCTCCGGGGTGGCGCCGACCAGGGCGGGGTGACAGCCTTGCCACTCTGCCTCCGCCCGGCAGAGCTCTTCAAGCGATTCATAACGGATTTCCAGAAGGCCGCACTGCTCCAGATTCGGAGACATGACCCGCCAACCCCGGCGTAAATCGTGGTAAAGCCGATATCCCAGAACATTACGCAGGGCCTTTTTCGTCTCCTCTTCGGCGAGGAATTTGACCCCTGGATCATTGGCGTAATATTCCTTCGGCAGATCCAGCGCCGTGAAGGCCCTCTGCGTCAGTTCGTCATGGCTGATACCCGCCGGCCCGGCATCGGCTGCGGCCCGGTAAAGGGCGGAGCGGATGAGACCGATTTCGATAAAGTCGTTGAAGTGCCCTGACTGGAGGGAGGCATCCTGGCGGTTGTCGGTAAAGCTCAGAAGTTTCCTGGACTTGAGGTCGAGAGTCTCTTCTTTTTTAAGGTGCCTGATCGCCGAAAGGCTCAGGATGGTCGTTGCGCTGCTCCGGCCTTCGGTTCCGAGAGAGGCCAGCTTTCCGATGTCCGACCTCTGCCGCATATCATAGGAGACGCCGCAGTTCAGACAGAACCGGAAAGGGGCTTTCAGGTAATGATAGGTTTTCCCCTCCTCCGATTCGCAGCCTTCCGCGTCGATGACGACAGCCTGCGGGAGGTGCTGTCGGCGATCCTTTCTGATCCGCAGCCCGGTTCCTGTTTCTTCAAGCCAGTCCACGGGGAGATTCTCGATGATGTCCTTAGGCTCGTCGCTCCACGGTTTTTCTTCATTCCGATAGAGGAATCCCGCTTCGCTCTCCTCATCATGAAGCTGCTCCGGCAGCTCCCGGCCGGAAAAGAGACGTTTGTTGGTCTCTTGATGAGTCGAGTTCCGGACGCAGTAATATTCCTGTCCGCATTCGCGGCAGAAAACCAGGGGCAACAGAACGCGGGAGCGGTCGCCCGGAACGAATTGCTGGCCGTGGACGGTGATATAGCGCGAAGCCGATTCATCCAGAGAGGCGTAGACGTTTCCGCCCCGGCTGATGAACTGATGCAGCCGGAAGGCAAAGCAGGGGAATCCCGTGTCGGGATTCTTGCAGAGATAACCGGCAAGGAGGCCCTCCTGGATGGTCTCTTCACAGCGCTTCTCTGGCACATCAACCAACTTGCTCAATTCCCCGGCTGCGCCTTCCTCGCCGCTGATCGCCCGCGGCTTGGATCGGATCAGCCGGTCGGATTCCTTTTCCGAGGTAATGCCGAAGGTGTTTTCGATCCAGATGGACAGGGGGTCCCGAATGAAACTTTCGTGATCCGCCGAGGGATGCCGGTCGGGATCGGCGACCCTATCCCGCAGATTCTTCAGGAAGATCGGATCGGTCAAACCGATCTCCGGCGTCGAACGCTTCAGCGTTTCACCAATGACACCTTCGGGGTTGACCGGAGCACCGAAGAGCTTTCGAGCTACTCGGGCCACTTCTTGCCGTTGATCGTCGTATGAACCGGGGCCAGCCATCGTAGCGGACGTTCCGACGCACTGCAAATTTGACGATTTGCAGGCGTTGCGGACGCGGCGGACAAGCAGGGCCACGTCCGCCCCCTGGCGTCCGCGATAGGTATGGAGTTCGTCAAGCACCAGAAACTTCAATCCCTGAGCCGCGCGCACCAGAGACTTGTTTTCCTCCGGACGGGTGAGGATCAGCTCCAGCATCACATAATTGGTTAGGATAATGTCCGGCGGATTAGCGATGATTTCCAGCCTCTGCTCTTCGCTTTCCTGGCCGGTGTACTTAGCAAACCGCACCGGTTCATGTCCTGCGGGATAGCCGTGGCAGAGAAACTTCTCAAGCTCACCATACTGGCTGTTGCACAGGGCATTCATCGGATAAACGACAATGGCCTGATCCACGATGGGAACAATATAGGCCAGGCTTTTCCCAGAACCGGTCCCCGTCGTCAGGACATAGTTGGCGCCGGATTTCGCCGCTCGGATGGCGTCAATCTGATGTCGGTGTAGTCGGAGTCGACTGCCTTCATCGGATTTTTCAGGCTTGATGCGAAAGATTTTTCCGCATTCGGGATGAAGGACTCCCTCGGTAACAAGCTCCTCGATCCATTCGCCCGGTTCAAAAGCCGGGTTAAGCTGAATGAGAGGATCGGGCCAGAGCAGACCTTCTGTCAGGCTTTCATAGACCTTTTCACTGATGATCGGATCCCGGAGGTGGATAAAACTCCGGATGTATGAGGCGTAATCATTGATCAGACGATTGCGAATGCCGAAAACGTCCATGCGAAATGATCTCCTCGGAAAGAAAGCAGCAATGAATTCAAGAGCCAACTGACGGCAACGACCACGGATGATAAAACTCCCTGTGGGCGGTTATCCTGTCGTTTTCGATATGCTGGTCGTCGTGATGAGCAATGGCATGAATCCCGGCCCTTGGAAGATCGATGTACTGTGTTAAAAGGTAACGGCTGCGGACCGCCGATCCCATTGCCACAACATCAGGGTTGACCCTATAGCGCATCTCTCGACTTTTTTCCAGACTTTCATTTTGAATGCACAAAAGGGAGCTGTCATTCCTTCTCATCTTTCATTCAGAAGTCAATAAAAAAGGTCAGTGAGTTGCACTGTAGCTTTGCACCTCAGATTATCGACCACTAAGGATTCAGTTATTCTCGACAGGTCAGTTAACAGAACAAAGCGCCCACACATAGCTCAATGTTTCTTCTCTTTGATCAACTCACTGTAGAGGTTCCTGGCTTCAGCGTATATCCCCGCATATTCTCTTGGTAATGTCTGTTGCGGAATCCGGTCAAACATCGTTTCCAGAACGCTTTTACTGGCATCATCCTCACCCGCCATCTGATAAAGAAGGGCCGAAAAGCTTGGGCAACAAGTCGGGTTTGGGCTCAACGCCCTTATTAATCGCCTCGATCAAACCGGCTTTGTCTTCGTCCGTTAAATGCAACTTAACCATTAATTTTCCATTCTCCTTTTCTAGCAGACCCGATGTGTTCAAGAATTCCCATTACTTTTAATTTCGCAATATTTACTTCGATTTTTCTTTGAGATATGCCGATCAACCGGGAAAGTTCTCTTGCTGAAATAGAAGGTTCTTTTTTAATCTGCTCAATGATCTTTTGCTGATTGGCGGATATTTTATCACCGACCTTATCACCGACCTTATCACCGACCTTATCACCGACCCTTTCACCGACCCTTTCACCCAACCTTCTCCCCACTTTCACCCCACTTTCACCCAAAGTCGCCTTACGGAAAAATACGGAAAGGCCTCCGAATTCTTCGCGAAATTCCGGTTCGGGCAGCCCGGCTTTTTTACATTCATCCACAATCTTGATGGTGCCGCGTCCCCAGGCTTCGATCATGCCCGCTTTGAAAAAGACGTCAGCCAACAGCTCATTGCGCGGTCTGGACAAGTGCCATATCTTTAAATCCGCCACGCCGATGCCGGGCGGCAGGCCGCCTTCATTCCAGAGGTTCAAGCTGTCTGGATCTATCCGAAGCTGGGTGTGCGCGCCCATGTAGTTGCGGTGAATCACCGCGTTGATGATCGCTTCACGCAAGGCCTCTTCCGGATATTCCATGTTGTCTTTGCGGTAAATGCCTTCATACGTAATATTGGAAAGAAGATATTTGACCCGTAACATTTCAATAGCCTTATCCACCTGGTCAAAGAGGTTGCCTTCAATGTCATCCGTGCTGATCAGATCGGTGGCGCTGACAAATTTGCCGATTTTGATATAGGCGGTGATGTGAAATTTCTTCGGGTTTTTGCCGAAAAGCAAGAGGGCGGCACGCCTAAGTTTGCCTCGTTCCAGAAGGTTTAATTTCTGGAGTATCGCCTGAACGCTTTTTTCGCCCGCAATCAGGGGGATTTTTTTGGCGGCCAGTTTCCGGAATTTGTTAATGGCGGCTGTGTCGATGTCTTTGAGCGTTGCGCTTTTTTCGATAAAGCCGTCCCAGGATCGTCCGGATTTTTGCATCAACAGTTCCACCAGTTCGTGCCCCTTGATTTCAATCGAAGAACTGCCGCTGCGTGTGTAAAAACGGCCGTGATAAGAGATTGGCGCGGAAGATGGGGCGACCGATACTTCAATAATATCCTCGCCGGCTTTCCTGTTTACCGTAACTTCCGGCGTAATGCCTAAAATGTCTTTCGTTTTGTTGGGGATGTCGTCGAGGTATCTGGCCGCATCCTTCACGCCCACCGGTTTTCCCGCATCGTCAATGCCGATATACAGCTTGCCGCCTGAGGTGTTCGCAAAGGCGCAAATGGTTTTCAAACAGTTTTCATTCCAAACCTGTTTGAACTCCTTATTCTGATTCTCAACCTTGCGCATGATGATCCTTTTATTATGAAGCGAAACGTTTCTCCAACAAATTGTTTAATACATCCTTTTCGGTCTGTCCCTGAGTTCCCCGTAATTCTCAGCAGGTCAATTTACAGAACAAACGACTCCCGGACAGCTCAATGTTTCTTCTCTTTGCTCAACTCACGGTAGAGGTTTTGGGCTTCAGCGTATATCCCCTCATATTCTCTTGGTAATGTCTGTTGCGGTATCCGGACGAACATCGTTTCCAGAACGCTTTTGCTGGCATCAACCTCACCCGCCATCTGGTAAAGAAGGGCCAGTCCATAATAGGCGTTTGGGACATCCTGAATCTTTATGGCTTTTTTGAAGAGGATCTCCGCCTTCTGAAACTCTCTCTTTTGCGTCATCAAGCCGGCATAGTTGGTCAAGACCATGGCATCTTTGGGATGGTGCTCCAGACATTTCTCGTAATAGAAAGCGGCTACGTCCAGATTGCCTTCGTTATTCACGTATATGTTACCCAGCATTACGTAGCTCCAGGCATCCTTCGGATCGATCTGCAAACATTCTTGCAGGTGCTGTTTCGCTTTCTCCAGCTTGCCTTGCTCCAGGTAAACCTTGGCCATGTTGCGGCGGGCAGCCACATTTTCGGGAATAACGGCCAGAACCTCCTGAAATAGCTTCAGAGCCTCCGGGAGTCTGCTTTTCCCGGCCTCGTCAACCCCCTTCGCCAGCTTCTTCATGGCCTCAGCAAATTTCTCCGGTGTTGCATCCCGAAATTCAATGTGAGCCATTCCGCCGTCAATCACGATATCCATTACTTCTGCAATCACACCATAAAGCTTCTTAATGCGCGTAATCACGTCCTGTTCGGTATATTCAGCGGGATCGAATCGCTTGCCGGGCGCGATCATGATGTCTTTCAGGGGAATGGATAATTTCATACGGCCTCTATTGCCTATCCCGGTTGTAAATAATTTGGAGGGATATCCTCAAATCCGCGCCATTTAAACCAGTCTGATATATTAACGAAAGCGGCCCAGTTGTCGATCATTACTCTCTTACGAAATTCCGGCCGACATGCAACCCGACTTTATAAGAGACGCGGGGTCTATGGGGTGATCGTTCCATGGCTTCCTTTCTTTTAAAAGGCGTGCTGTAGGTAAGACGAATTATTTAGGGATCGCGCAATTGCATGCAAGCGAAACTAAACAAATAATTGTCCATTAGTCAAGGGTTATTTAGGCCGCCCGTCGGAGCGAAGTTCGAGAGGTTCGGGGAGCCGATTGGTCCCGAACGCCCGGATAGAACGGTCGGCGCGGATTTATCGTTCCGCTTTCGTCTCACAATTTATACAACTACCTAACATGATTGCATGTTATCGTTCCGCTTTCGTTCCACCTTCTGAACTGGAGCCATCTCCCACGATGTAATAGGTCCCTCGCCCGGATCCATGCGACACGATCCATCCATCTTCAACCAGTTTTGAAAGTCGCCTGTGCATGGATGTCTTGGGCAAGTTGAAAAAATTCATCAGTTGGATGATCGACGCCTTGCCTTGAGTGGACAGCCACTGACATATTCTGGCTTCTTCCGGCATCAGGCCGGCCGCCTCGAACGACGAGAAGATTTCCACGCGGAAGGCATATTCCGTAGAAGAAAATCTCGGCGTGGGTAGATGCGCTGCGGCCATAGCCGCCCGCATGCGATAGATGCCGCTGCCCAGGCGCTCGACGTATCCCGTGCGATAGAAGAGATCGGCAAGCAGACGGTTGCGGGGCGCCGTGCGCGTTCCAAGTTCCGCCATCGACAAACCGTAAGGAAGCCCGCCGGGGCTGTCGATTTCCATTCGCTGCGGATGCATATGCACATAGATGCGTAGCGCGTCGGCAAAGTAATCCCTGTGGGTCACGGCATTCAGAAGCGCCTCCCGGAAGACCGGCTCCGGGATCTCGGGAATTTCCTCTCTGGGGCCTGCCTTTTCAATCCGATAACCGACGCGGAGATTGCGACGGATGAATCCTGAGGCTGCTTCGAATTGCTCCTCCAAGGTTTGCTGCTGGATCAGATTATTTTTTTATGGATCATGACTTTATATGCAATCGAAACTAATCAGAAAATCCTCAGTTCGTCAAGGAGTATTTATGGGCAAGTCATTCGATTCGATCCTGCAGCCCGGACTCAGGCCATGACCTTTTCAACCATTCCTTTCCGCTTGCCGTGAGCCGATATCGTTGGAGACGACTTTGCGGCTTTTCCGTGGAGAGAAGGATTCAGTTATTCTCGACAGGTCAGTTAACAGAAAAAAGCACCCACACATAGCTCAATGTTTCTTCTCTTTGCTCAACTCACTATAGAGGTTTTGGGCTTCCGCGTATATCCCCGCATATTCTCTTGGTAATGTCTGTTGCGGTATCCGGACAAACATCGTTTCCAGAACGCTTTTACTGGCATCATCCTCGCCCGCCATCTGATAAAGAAGGGCCGAAAACCCTTGTCGATCATCACTCCTCTTTCTTCGCATCCAGCGCCCGGAGCTCCCGCCGGAGGATCTTCCCCACGGCGCTCTTGGGGAGTTCGTCCAGAAACGCGATCCGCTTCGGCGCCTTGTAGGCCGCGAGGCGTTCCCGGCAATATTCGATGATCTCCGCTTCGGTCAGGGACTCGCCGGGCTTGACGACGACAAAGNGCCGACGGCGCAGGCCTCGAGGATCTTCGGGTGGTCGAAGAGAACCTCGTCGATCTCCTTGGGGTAGACGTTGTAGCCGCCGGCGACGATCATATCCTTTTTCCGGTCCACGACCGAAAGGTGCCCATCCTCATCCAGAAACCCGATGTCCCCCGTATAGAGCCAGCCGTCGCGGAGCGCGTTCGCCGTCTCCTCGGGCTTCTTGTAGTAGCCGGTCATGAGCTGGGGGCCCTTGATGCAGATCTCGCCCGCCTCCCCGGCCGGCAGCTCCCGCAGGCCCGTCTCAAGATCGACGATCTTGAGATCGGTATTGGGGAGGGGGACGCCGACGGTGCCCGGCTTGGCCTTCCCCTTCCAGGGGGTACAGGTGGCGAAGGCGGTGTTTTCGGTGAGGCCGTAGACATCGTAGATCTCCTTGCCGGTCAGCGTCTGGAGCTGCTTCACCGTGTCCGGCGCAAGCGGCGCCGCCCCGGCGAAGAACCCCTTGATGAACGAGAGGTCCATCTTTCGGAAAGCCTCTCGGTTCAGCAGTCCCACGAAGATCGTGGGGACGCCGGGGAGGAAGCCGGGCCGGTATTTTTTCAGCATATCCAGGATGACCCCCGGTTCCGGCCGCGGGACCATGATGTTCGTCCAACCCGCCCAGATGGTGAGGTTCTGGCTCACCGAGTAGCCGGCGGAGTGGAAGATGGGATAGACCCCCATCAGGCTCTCCTCGCCGTCTTTGAGGTCCGGAAACCAGGCCCGGAACTGCTGGACCACCCCGCTGATGTTTGCATGGGTCAGCATCGCCCCCTTGCTTGCCCCGGTCGTGCCGCCCGTGTAGATGAAGGCGGCCGTATCTTCCCAGCGGGCGGCGATCGGAACGGGGTCGTCCGGGTATTTCCCGATGATATCGAGGAAGGGGTGGACGCCGGGTCCCGGAACGACCTTCCGGTGCAGCTCCTTTTTCAGATAGGGGAGAAGCTGCCGGGTTGGAAAGGGGAGGTAGTCGTTGATGTGGCAGGGGATGATCGTCTCGATTTTCGTTGCGGCCTTGATCTTCAATACGCGGGGCAGCAAGAGGTCCAATGTGATGATGAAGCGTGCGTCGGAGTCGTTGAGCTGCGCCTCCAGTTCCCGCTCCGAGTAGAGCGGGTTGTTCATCACCGTGACGGCGCCGAGGCGGTAACAGGCGTGGTTGGCGATCACATGCTGGGGCATGTTTGGCAGCAGGGTCGCCACCTTGTCCCCCGCCCGGACACCGAGAGCGGCGAGCGCCCGCGTGAAGCGGTTGACCAGGGATTCCAGTTCCCGAAAGGTGATCTTCCGGCCCAGGTAATGGAAGGCGGTCCGGTCGGGGAACCGCCCGGCCGTCCTCCGGAGCGCCTCCGCCATCGTGATCCGCTCCGGCTCGATCGCCGGCGGGACCCCCACGGCGTAGGATTTGTGCCAGATCCGCTCGAAGTCCATCGCTGTCCTCCTTTCGCGCTGTCCGTTTCCCGTCTGCAAAATAACATCAATACCCTTATAACGGCAAGCTCTTATATCCACCGAAAAAAATGCCGGTGTCGGAAACGATGTTTATTGATTAATATCCCTTGTCACTTCCAGCCGGACATTATATCGATACAAGGAACCGTGAATATGCAAATCCCGGATTTTTTACCCGATCCGGGACGGTAAAGTCAGCATGACACGGAAAAGCATCATTTCGTAGCAACGCATAATATTAACCTGAGGATTCTTATGAAAAAAACATCATGCCTGCTCCTCGTCATGCTGGGATGCCTTTTCATGTCGATTTGTTCCTGTTACAATACAGCCGATCAGGATCTCAACAATCAGAATAATCAGATTGTTGCACAATGGGAACGCGAGAGCGACTCCATGCTGGCCGATTCCGGAATACCCGGCATGCTCATTGGGATTTGGGCTCCCGACAGAAATCTGGTCTGGGTCAGGGGAAAAGGGAAAGCCAATGTGGCTACCGGCGAAAAACCGGACCCGGCCATGAAATTCCGGATGGGGAGTCTTACCAAAACATATACATACACGGTTCTTCTCCAACTGGTCGATGAAAAACAGATAGCGCTTTCGGATACGATCAAGACTTTTTTTCCCGATTTTCCCCAGGCCGACAGCATCACAATCCGGATGCTGTGTAACCATACCAGCGGAATTTCTGATTATACGGAGACATCCGCTTTCGCGGCCGCTCTGACGACGGATCCGTTAAAAAAATGGACCAGCCGGGAAATGGTCGATCTTGTCAAAACGGAGCCTTTTTATTTTTCACCCGGAACGAATTTCAAATATTCGAACACCAATACCATCATGGCCGGAATCATCGTGGAAAAGATCACCGGGAAATCCATTGCTTCAGAGATCCAGCGACGGATACTCGATCCTCTTCACCTGACGAATACGATCTATCCTTCCGACAACATCCTGCCGGGTTCTTTTATGCACGGCTATGGATGGGGAGGGGAAAGTGATCCCACTTCCCTGCCCGATGTGGCGGAGGCGTATGATCCCTCCATGGGCGGCGCCGCCGGCGCCATGATTGCCGATGTTTATGACCTGAAGGCCTGGGTGGAACATCTATATAAAGGAACCCTGCTGAAACCGGAAACACAGGCCCAGCGGCTCACAACGGTTCTAGCTCCGGGTGAAGATTGTGAGGAATATGGCCTGGGAATCATGTTCAAAATGAATCCTCCGATGTGGGGCCATACCGGGACCATCCCGGGGTATAAAAACTGGGCGGGGTATAGTCCATCGGAAAATATCACCATTGTGATCAACTACAATGGGACCTTTGCCAAACCCATGGATCTCGCCGTCCGGCTGATGAACATTTACCTGAACGCTACAAAACCTTAGACCCTAGGCTAGTATCCCCGCAGGTACCTGATGGCGTACTGGAGCTCGACATCGGTACCCGCCGCAAAGGCAAGCACGTTTTCGAGCGTTTTCGGCACCCTTGGATTGGGGGCCACGCCGCCGATCCCATTCCTGCTGTCCAGTTGAATCACCCCGTTTTTATCGACCGAGCGGCC
Source organism: Deltaproteobacteria bacterium (assembly GCA_026388375.1). Classification (GTDB taxonomy): domain Bacteria; phylum Desulfobacterota; class Syntrophia; order Syntrophales; family UBA5619; genus UBA5619. The sequence goes on along the minus strand of JAPLJX010000264.1, from coordinate 819 downwards.
GAAGGGATATTTTATTTTATACCCGCCGGGCATCGGGAGCTCTCCCCCTGTCATCCCGAAGGAGCCGTTCGTGCCGTGGAATCCGATCACGCTGCCTTGGGGCAGTCGTGCGATGCCCATGGCGGGGCCCTCTCCGGAGCTCGTCGTGCCGGGATTGACCAGGACCACCACGGGCCCACTGAAGCGGGGCGTTTGCGGATCGATGGAGATGTGGTCGACGAACGGATTGAGATTGTGTTCATCAAGCGTGATCCGCAGGAACCGGCCGGTCCGCTTGTCGTAATATTCCTGATACTCATAGAAGGAGGGGGCGGCATAGAAGAAGCCGCACATATCCGCGGCAAGCTCATCCGAGCCGCCGTAATTGCCGCGCAGATCGACGATGACCCCGGGCACACCAGCCGCGACAAACGAGGTGATCGCCTCCCGGAAACGTTGGAAGACCCCGGCGGGGTAACCGGGAGCCGGCTGATCCGTTCCCGGAATGAGATCTACTTCCATCCTGACGAGGATGTAACCGTACCCTTCCGGCAGGATCCGGTAGTCGACTTTATCCGATAGCGCCGGCCGCTTTGCAAAGTTCACGAGGGAAAAGGTCTGTCCGGCGTCGTCTACGGTCGTGAGAGTGGCCGTTTGGGAAGCCGCCGAACCGGGGTTCTTGAACACGACCTGAACGACCGTGCCGATGGGACTTCGGGCCAGGAGCCTGGCCTGCTCCAGCCGGTAGCGCTCCAGCGTGGCCGGGGGGCTTTCGCCCCCGATGGCGCCCGTCAATGCACTGAGAGGAACAGCGCCGACATCGATCCGTCCGATGGCCGT
>JAPLJX010000008.1:8911-15036 GCA_026388375.1 Deltaproteobacteria bacterium | reverse complement strand
CTCTTCAGCAGTGTATCCCCGCATACGCATGATGGAAGGGCTGACATAGGTAAAACGCAGATTCATGTCCATGACCGTTATGACGTCCGTCATGTTATCCAACATCCAACGGTACTTCTCTTCGCTCTCCCGCAGCGCCTCTTCTGCCCGCTTTCGCTCTATGATACCGGCCATTACATCCGTTATCGCTTTGAGAAATTCCTCTTCCCTGTTATCTCTGCGATGTCCAGCTCGCAAATACAGATTCAGCACCCCGAGTACTTTGTCATGGAACTTGATCGGAACACAGTAGTGACCGTGCGGAGAAACACCCTCGTACAGATTGTCGTGACGCTCATCAACGCTGTTGACAAACTCGATTTCTCCGGTCAGGGCGGCTCGACCACAGATACAGCGGCCAAACGGAACTTCTGCACATATTGTCCCCAATGATGGGGCGAGGCCCTTTTGGACCACCATAACCAGCACATCGGATTTCTCTTTGACCAGAAAAATACATCCCTTCGCTTCCACTTTAAGCCAGGGTAGGGAAATGATGATCTCAAACATCTTAGCCAATTGTTCTTCAAGACGGATATTCAATAATGAGATACTCAACAATGTATTGATGACAGTCTCGTGGTTCGCTTTCTCACGGTAGTTCCGGTATGCCAAGAAAAAGGCGATACCCAGGACGAACAACACGAGACCGAGGAGCACGAAGGTCTCTTTAAGATTTTCCCATACGAAAGCCGTCACTTCGTCCAACGGCGCATTCACCACAACGATCCACGAGGCGTTCTCAACGGACATCGAAGCAAAGGCCGCGACCTTCCTCTGGTCTCCTTTCAGTTGATATTCCGTGACGCCTTCCGCTTTCCCCAGCATCGTCTCGACGTGGTCTAAGGAAGCATGGCATTGATTGCAAGTCTCGTCCTTTTCCCGGATGTTTTTCATCACCATCTCCGGGTGCTCGGATTGCAGCAAAAGCGTTCCGTCCTTATCCATGATCCATAACTTGTGCAATTTCATCAGCGGAGAGAACAAGAGCGACCGCTCGGCAAGCATTCCCTCCAGATCGACCTTGAACATCAGAGCGCCGGCGAATTTCCCTCCAGGCTTTTGCTGACCGCCGGTGGTGGATTCCCGATACAAGGGGGTGACAAGAAAAATCCCGATATGGGTGGAAGCAGGGCTTCCTGCAGTCACGGGTATGCGCCGTCTGTCCGCCTTCTCATACCCAATCCAGACCGACCCATTATTTACCGGGTCCCTTGCCCAGGAGAAGAAGTTATCTTCGGAATGATTTTCTCCCATGGCGACTACGGTCGTGGAATAGGAGACGGTTCCTTTCTCGTCGAGAAGAGATATATCCTTGATTTGAACCGCCTTTAAGCGTTCAAAATTCAAATGGATATCGGCCATGATCCTCTCTCTGTCGGAATTCTGCCGGGAGACAGGAGAGGAAAGCCTCCGGAGGTCACGGGAACGGGTACGGAGGTACGATTCGATTTGCCTGGTGGTCTGCCGGGCAATCTGGAGTTGATTCTCGTTAAATTGGGAGAGGATTTTCCCCTTGTTTGTCTGGTGGATGTAAAAAGTGAGGAAGAAGACGGCCAGCAAAGCTCCTGCCGAGAGTATAATAATCACCAGATTTTTTCTCATGACTATACCTCTGTGCTACAGCTCTTGCCGATTCTTATATCACCATTATCACTTGAAATCTAATATAATAAGAAAAAATGCTCGGATGAGACTTACAGGAAGAAAGCGATTTCAGCATGCTCATTCCTGATGAACCTTGTTTCTTCTTTTCGTCGACCGGGCGGCAGCCCGGACAAGGGGTTCGGCGCTGTCGAGTGGCGCGGCGCTGACAAACGCTGAGCGGGAAAAGAGAGGCTCCAAGTATTAATTGAACATGAATCCGTGGCATTCAATTTCCCTGCCACGTACTTCATGTCATCTTCAAGGTCTTGGTTGCGGTACCGCTTCACGTCCAGCTTTCCTGATTAAAAGCCCCGTCGTGGATACCCTTATCTCAAAGTGTGCGGGTTTGTCTGAATTGATAAATGAAGCAGAGCCATATTCCGCATCCAGCAGCGGCCTGAGCAGAGAATAGCGCTGCCTCAGAGTGAACATGTTCACCGGTTTATCCCGCGAAAGGAGAAAGACCGTACGGATACTTTCCCGTTCCTCTTTGAGATCCATGTAACGGCCCGCGACACGGTCGAGCTCGTAAGCCGTATGTAAACCCAATATATTGACAATGGGCTTCCATTTGAGAATGTGAGCATCCACGTATAGAGCATCTCCGGCCAACCTGTATGACGCTTCATGGCCGTCAGGAAATCGAAAATGGGCAGTAAACCCTTTTTCTCCGATAGGTTCTGTCTTAACGACCGCGGCTATCTCTTCATGGGTGAGAGCATGATAACCATCTGTTGCTATGACGATCATCCCCAATAATCCGGCCGATGATAAAGCAAGCAGTGCAAGTAAAAACCGAAATGTCGAACTGAAGAGCTTCTTCTTTCGCAAAGCTGCCACAGTTGCAATAAAAAAAATAAGAGTCAGAAGAGCAGCACATGCAATCAATATAACAAGTATGTTTGGCATCGTCATCCTGTTTATACATTCCCGGTTGCGATGAGAAATAACATTGGCCTCTTTCTAATCAAAAGAAAAGGAGTCGACGGATTGTACATTATTTCTCATCGTAACGCCTCCGTTGGTTATTTCTCAAATAGATTCTGACCTGCGCTCTTCCGATACATTGTTATTACTGCGGCAACTAAATATGACTATGGGTGATCGCCGTTTACAGGAAATACGGGCATCGCGCAGATTTAATGGTCATGTTTAATTGCCGGAGTAATAACTACCTCCGTATGATGACCAGGATCATCAAGTCAGTAACTGCAAATGAAGACGAATTCATAGTGATTTCTCGTGCACTAAACTCACTTCAGATACACATCACTGTTTTGTCTCCCATTAGCCTTTCCTGCTTCCCAAAACCAGCAGCACGATGCCGCCCACGAGCGCAATAGCCCCCACAATGGGCGGCAGCGGAATCGTTTTACTTTTCTCAGCCGTCACCTGGATGGGGCCAAGATCGACGACTTTCTCTCTGGTCGTGTAGGTGATGCCCTGGTAAGCGAACGCCACGATTCCCAGAGCGATCAGTATGATCGCAATTATGATCTTTGGTTTCATCGAACCTCCCGTTTCCTTAGCTTTAATGGGACAAGAGGACTGCTTTACTACCCTCGTCGCCCCTGAATGACGCTGACCAGCACGACGATTATGTCAACGACCAGCAGGATATGAATAAAATAACCTGGATAAAATAACCCATCGTATAGCCGGTCACCAGCCCCAGCAGCCACAAAATTACCAGCACCACAGCAATGGTCCACAACATTATTTGATCCTCCTTCCTGATTGATCATTCCCACTGCCGGCTATTGCATCACCATACCAGCCGGCAGTGATCATACAATCAATGATAAGAACTTGCCCTTGGGTGCATGACCAAAAATAGTATAGCAAATGGCCTGCCAATAGCCGAAGGAAAATCAGAAGTTTTGATTAATCATTTAATAACAGTAAATTAGACTAATAGGAGAGAACGGCGGAAAAGTATGAAATGATTCGTTTGGCCTCAATATTTTGTGGAACCTCAACATATTGAGGGATACATTGAAGGAAGGTGGACAGTCTCATCTGGTTCTTTTGTCTCCGGCCGAACTATCCCGAACTTATTCTTGATGCTTTCATCATTGGCCTCATCCTTTGAACACCGAGCAAAAAAAAGAAAAAATTCCGAAGGAATCCTTGTCCGAGATGATCATCTAAAGAAAAATCCGGCTGCGCTCCGGATCGTAAGGGGCTTTCATAAGTCTTGTAGCAGGGATCGCATCGCCGAATACCTCTATGGCAAAACCGTCCTGATGATCGGCCTCGGAAGCGGGCAGATAACCCAGGGCGATGGTCTTCCCCACCGTATGGCCATAACCGCCGCTGGAGACCGCCCCGACGACCTTTTCCCGGCGGGTAATCGTCTCCCCACCGGCAAGCAGGATCGGCCGGTCACGATCCAGCGTGAAGGTACAGAGTTTCCACTTCGCTCCCCCCTGTTTGATCTTCAACAACGTCTCCCGACCCTTGAAGGGTCCCTTGTCGAGATGGACGGCAAAACCGATACCGGCGTCGTAGGGGCTGTAATCCGGCGAGCCGCAGCGATTCGATCGCCCGGTATCCGGCATTGCGGATGCCGAGGTCCCGGCCGGCCTCCCAGAGGTTCTCGTCCAGATGGGCGGCATATTCCGGCGGCATGTAGAGCTCGTAGCCCAGTTCGCCGATGTAGGTCACCCGGATCGCCAGCACTGGGGCATAGCCGATGACCACCTCCCGGCATTGACCGAATGCGAAACCTTCGTTGCTGAAGTCATCGTCGGAGAGACGCATTAGGAGTTCCCGGGAGAGGGGTCCGCAGACATTGATCATCGCAAAGGAGGAGGTCACATCGCGAAGCGAAACCGAACCGTCCTTCGGCAGGTACCTTTTCAGCCGCATGTAATCGTGCACCCCGAAGGCGGTGCCGGTGACCAGAAATAATCGATCTTCCGCCACCCGGGAGATGGTGATGTCCGCCTCGATCCCGCCCCGGTCGTTGCAGAGCTGGGTATAGACGGTCGTTCCCACGGGCCGGCCCACATTGCCCGCTGCCATCTTGTTCAGAAAGGCCACCGCTTCGGATCCGGCCACTTCGAACTTGCTGAACGAGGACTGGTCGATCAGGACCACCGCCTCCCGGGCCGCCCGATGCTCGGCGGCCACGTGGTCGAACCAGTTCGGTATCCCAAAGGTGGGTACCTCCTCGGGCGCCACCCCGGGTGGGGCGAACCAGTTGGCCCGCTCCCATCCGTATTTCGCGCCAAATACCGCCCCCTTCTCCTTGAGCAGCCCGTAAAGCGGAGAGCGCCTCACTCCCCTAGCCGACTCGTGTTCCTCATGGGGCCAGGAGATGGTGTAATGCTTTCCGTAAATCTCTTTGGTCCGTTCGACATTATACCGGAGGCTCCGGTGATACGGACCGAAGCGCCGGATATCGAGGGGCCAGATGTTGAGGCTCGGTTCCCCCTCCACGATCCATTCGGCCACCATCTGCCCGGCCCCGCCGCCGGCGGCGATCCCGAAGGCGTTGAATCCGACTGCGACGAAACTATTTTCCAGTTCCGGCGCCGGCCCCAGCATGCAGTTGCCGTCGGGGGTGAAGGCCTCCGGTCCGTTGACCAGACGCGCGATCCCGGCCGTGCCAAGGCAGGGCGTCCGCTTGACGGCCGCCTCGGAAATCGACTCGAAGTGGTCGAAATCCGGCTCCAGCAATTCCTGTGTGAAGCCCTGGGGAATTCCATGAATCGCCCAAGGGGCTGTCCTTGTCCCGCAGCGTTGGCAGCCCCGGTGGCAACCCCTCGATCGCCTCCGTCACCAGGTACTGGTGCTGAAACGGAACCAGCGGGATGTTGACGCCCATCATCCGGCCAATCTCCCGGCCCCACATCCCTGCAGCATTGACGACCGTCTCGCAGCGGACCGTTCCCCGGTCGGTCAGAACGGCGCAAACGCGGTTGTTCCGGATCTCGAAACCGGTGACGCGGGTCTTCTGCTCCACCGTGGCGCCCCGATTCATCGCCCTCTTGGCCAGCGCCATGGTGAGTCCGCTCGGATCCGCCTGGCCGTCGGAGGGCATGAAGGCCGCGCCGATGATCCCGTCCATATCGAGGATCGGGAAAATCTTCAGGGCCTCGGAAGGCGTGATCATGTGCATCTCCAAGCCGAAGCTGCGCGCCGTGGTGGCCCCTTTCTTCAGCTCGGAGAGTCGACCCTCGGTGCTCGCCCGATGGAGACCGCCGCAGCGCTTCCAGCCGGTGGTCAGTCCCGTTTCCCCTTCCAGCGTCTCGTAGAGGCTGACGCTGTGCTGAAGCATCCTCGTTACATTCCGGTGGGAGCGGAGCTGTCCCACCAGGCCCGCCGCATGCCAGGTGGAGCCGCTGGTTAACTCACCCTTTTCCAGGATGAGGACGTCCGTCCATCTCATCTTCGTCAGGTGGTAGGCGATGCTGCACCCCACAATGCCGCCG
>JAPLJX010000008.1:0-8813 GCA_026388375.1 Deltaproteobacteria bacterium | reverse complement strand
TTGACTCCTGTGACTGTAAAGTGACGATTCAACGATGATAACCTCGTAATAAGCGATATTTCCCCTCCTTATTAAGGGGTTGGCCAGAGTAGACATGGGCGAAAAGGGCTGTAATGAATGACCGCATAAAACCCACCCCCACCCTACCCCTCCCTCTGAGAGGGAGGAATTTTGGACTTTTTACGAAGCCGTAAACAATTGTTCAGAAAAGGCCGCAGCCTTCCCAAGATTATCTGACTCATTTCGATCGACCCGGTCCGAGCGCCCTCGTCAGGGCAGGGACAACCTCGAAAAGATCGCCGAGGAGGCCGTAATCGCATTTTTGGAAAATGGGCGCATCGGGATCGTTGTTGACGGCCACGATCACCTTGGCTGTCTTCATGCCGGCAAAATGCTGAACGGAACCGGAAATTCCGCAGGCGATATAGAGCCGCGGGCTTACCGTTTTGCCGGTCTGGCCGATCTGCAGCGCGTGGGACGCGAAGCCGGCGTCCACGGCGGCCCGGGAGGCGCCAACCGCCGCCCCGAGAACGGATGCGCACTCTTTTAGGATCCGGAAGTTTTCAGCGGAGCCGACGGCCCGTCCGCCGGAGATGACGATCTCGGCTTCGGAGACATCCGGCCCCCCGGAGGAACCCTGCTTGACTTCCCGGATCACCAGCCGTTTCGAGACATGAAGAGGGATCTCGTATACGACGATATCGCCGGGCCTGGGGTCGATCTGTTCTGTGATGATGTTGGGGCGGAGCCCCAGGATCCAGGGCCGAGAGTTCAGACGGAGGGTTGCCGTCGTCTTCCCTGAGAAGTGGGATTTCCGGACGGTTCCCGACGGAAAATCGATATCCAGGCAGTCCAGGATCAGCGGCGCTCCTATAATCGATGCTATCCGGGCCAGCAGATCCCTTCCTGCTTCGCCGGACGCCCCGAGGAGAGCGTCGAGCTGGAAACGATCGATCGCCGCGGCCAGCACCGCGGCCTGCCCCTCCGGAAAGGGGCTGAGATCCGCCTCCGGCGTTTGGATCACCACGATCCGATCTGCGCCGTATTGGCGCAATACCTCGTGGCAGGCCTCCGCGTTCGGCTCCGGCAGAAGAGCGTATACCTCCCCTTTCGGGTCCTGCCTGGCCGCGGTCAGGGCGCCCAAGCTGGTTTTTTTGATCTCGCCTTCCCTCGCCTCGATGAGAACGCCGATCCTCGCCATAGCCGTTCTTTCTCCACTATAGAACCTTGGCCTCTTTCCGGAGCAGGCACAGAAGCTCCCGCACCATTTTTTCTTTCCGGCTCGCCCACCAGGATACTCCCCCGACCGCGATCGGGAACCGTTTGAAGCCCGAGAAGCTCCACCGCCGGAACGGGAGCAAGGAAGCCGAGATCGGCCTGGGGGATCACCCGGATCTCCTTTTTCTTCGCCTTCATCATATCCGGCAGGGTGGGACTGCGCGGCTGGTTCAACCCCTTGGCTGCGCCGACGACGCAGGGCATTGTCATCTCGATCACCTCGCGGACGTCCCCTTCGATCTCCCGCTCCACGATGACCCGGCCTTCGTCCATCGAAAAGGCCACCACATTGGCGGCCACGGGCATATCGAACAGGGCCCCCAATCGGTAGGGGATCTGCATCCCCTCCGTATCGACCGATTGCCGGCCGGTCAGGATCAGGTCCGGGGAACCGTCCCGGGAAATGGCGCTGTGGAGGAGGCAACCTGTCTCGGCGCTGTCCGTAAAATAGGCGTCCGTCTTCACGAGAATCGCCCGGTCGGCGCCCATGGCGAGGGCCGTCCGCAACGTGGAGACTGCAACCTCCTTTCCGACCGTGACCGCAACGACCTCGGCTCCGGCACCGTTTTCCCGGATCCGGAGGGCCTGCTCCAGCGCGTACTCGTCGTAGGGATTCATGATAAACTTTACGGTCTCATCAAAGGCCGTCCCGCCCAGCGGTCTGATGTTGGCCGCAGTGTCGGGAACATGCTTGATACATACATAAATCCGCATCGCTTAAATCGCTTGAATCGGATCATCCCTAAGCGGGAATGCAATTCTCCCCCGGCCTCGCCCTTTAGGTAGAGGGAGGACCGGGGGGGCTTCCTGCAGGAGGGGCAAACCCCTCCCGCAACGTCATTTCTTGCCGAAGTAGTTCCGGACAAACCGGACAAACCGCTCGTTTTCCTCGTCCACGCCCGGGGGCACCCGGAAATAGCCGTCCCTTCCGTGGATCGTTTTGATGCTCTTGAGGAAGATCCTCTCCATCTCCATCCCCGCCGCCAGGATCTCCGCGGTGGTCTTGCCGGTCATGGTGGCATCGATCAGCATGTAGTTGCCATGCGCCGGGAAGGGCTTGAGGCCGACCTGGACCAGCTCCTTGGTAAAGATCTCCATCCAGCGGTTGTTGTGCTTCACCTTCGCGGCGACCTCCTCCGGGTTGTCCAGGATCGCCTCTGCCGCCGCCATCGCCATCAGACTCACGTTCCAGGGAAGAAACATGGCATTGAAGGCCTTGACCATCTCCTCCGTCCCGACCACGTATCCGAACCGGATGCCGGCGAAGCCGTAGGCCTTCGAAAAGGTGTGGGAGAGGAAGACCTGGGGATATTTCCGGAGCAGGAAGTCTTTTGAGGGGATCTCCGGATGGTAGTCCAGATAGGCCTCATCGATGCAGAGCGGGATCCCCGTCTCGCAGAAACGGATCAGATCCTTGTCGTCGATGAAGATGCCCGTCGGGTTGTTGGGGTTAATGACGAGCATCAGCTTGGTCTTGGGCGTGATCGCCTTCAGCATCCCGTCGACATCGTACTGGAGATCCTCTTTCCGCAGCGGAACGGAGACCACCTTCCCGCCGGCCAGCTCCGCCCGAGGAGGGAAAAGCTCGAACGTCGGCGTGGAGATGATGAACTCATCGCCGGGCTGGAGGAAGATCCGCATCATGCAATCGATGATCTCCGATGAACCGTTGCACAGGCCGATATTGTCCGGTCCCTGGTTGTGCAGCTTCCCCAGCCGGGTCCGCAACCGCAGCATGCTGTCGGGATAGCGGTTTCCTTTGGAAAGGATATCCGTCACCGCCCGGATCACCTTCTCGGACGGGGGGAGCGGGTTTTCATTGAGCATCAGACGGCCGTAATCAGGCTTTGCCCAAGCCTTATCCAGAATGCCGGTATTGTATTCGCGTGCGGTCGACAACCATGGCACAAACCAATCTTTTAACTGCTTCATCTGTCTCTCCTTTCATCGCTAACGTGAGAAATCTGCAATACACTTTCCCGCAAATTCCACCATATCGTCGGTAGCCTTCGAAAACTGCTGCGCCGTCTTCACCAGCGACGGATGGGCGTTGTACTCATCCCGGGCATAGCCGTCCTCTGCGTAGGCCCTTTCGAAATAGGGTATGCGCAGCAGCTTATCCAGCACATCTTTCGGGATCTCATGATCGATGCGGTCCTTAGTGAAAATGATCCCTTCCTGTCCCGGGAAATGGATCACCTCGTCAATAAAAGATGGCGGACAGGTGACCACGATGTTTGCACCCGCCTTCTCTTCCAGATGCCAAAGCCTCAGCGCGCCGTCCACGGTTGGTCCGACCCGCAGGGAGCAAGAGAGGAGCTTGCTCGGATAGTTGTTCTCCTTGAGCAGCCGGTAGGCCTTCTTGAAGATGGCCAATTCCGCCAGACGGACATCCCCCTCGGAAAGCTCAATCCCCTTTTCCCTTCCGAAATCCCTTAATCCACCCAAGTCGCCGTAGCGGGCCTCCATGTGGGTGATCACCGACCGCCAGCGCGAAAGATCCACATGATTCGCCTTGGCCTTTTCCAGCCCCTTCTTCACGGACTTGGCGCAGTCCATCAATTGCGGCAACACAAACGTCAGCGTATTGTTGGTGGCAATCCCGCGGGAGGTCAGTTCCTCAATGACTTCGTATCCCTCCTTTGTGCCCGGCACCTTGACCATCACGTTGGGATTGATCGCAGCCAGTTCCGCGGCCTGCTTCAACATGCTCTGCTTGTCGAAGGACTTCCGCGGATCCACCTGTCCGGACAGGAAGCCCTCGCGAAAGTTTGTCTTTTCAAACAGCGGCAGGAACATATCGGAGCCCCGTTTCACGACCTCCTTATAAAGAAGCCAGAAGAGGGACTCTTTATCGATCCCGGGATGATCCTTGATCATGCCGAAAGTGATCTCTTTCCAATACGGCTCATCATCCTTGATGGCCTGGAGAGAGAGGGAAGGGTTGGTCGTGACGCCGCGGAAAAGCGACTCCTCAGGATTCTCCGTATTGTACATCCGGCCAAATTGGCATTTCAGCGTCTGCTGATCCGCCGCATCCGCCTTGGCAAGCAACTTCCGACACCAGTTCTCGAAAATGACCGGGGATGAATCCCACCAGATTTCCATACCGGGACTCACCTGAACCAGTGCCTCCAACAAGTTATTTTCCCTCATGCTATCCCCCTTATTTGTATTGAGTGGCCTTTCATTGTTTAGATGTATATACAATCAGCCCCTGAAAAAGCAAGTTTAATCATCCTGCAAATGATGATCCCGGATATGGTAGCGACCCAGTTCAACCTCAAACACATACTTGTCTCCCCGGTAATAGGAATAGAGAAGCTCCACCGGTATATTGTTTTCGTCATAGGTCAGGCTTTCCATGAAAAAGGCCGCCGTATTTTCCGGAACGTTCAGATAGGAGGCAATACGACCCTTCAGATTCACCGCCTGGATCGTCTGGTCGGATCGGGCCAGTGTGACATTGAAGCGTTCAAAAATGATCTGGTACATCGAACCGGTCAGATCCATATCTAGAATTTCCTTGAAGGTATGATACGGAAGATAGCTCTCCTCATAGATAAACGGCGTCTCGTTGCCTGTCCGAAGACGGCGGATAGCCACGACCCTGCCGCTCGGACCCAGAATCAATTTCCTGGCCACCGGCTCCTTCGCCTCTTCCTCACCCTGTTTGATGATTTTGGTATTCTCTTTGATGCCGAGCTCCCGTAAATCATCACTGAAGCTGGCAATACTCTTGAGCTGGTGCTTGATCGCCAGCGGGGTCTCGGCGCAGACAAAGGTTCCCAGGCCTTTTTCCTTCCGCAGGATTCCTGCAGCCGTCAATGCTGAAACGGCCTGCCTTAGTGTATTTCGGTTCACCTGGCAGATCCGGGCGAGTTCCACCTCCGACGGCAGGATGCCTCCCTTTTCGTACCTCCCGGACTGGATCAGATCTTTGATCCAGCCGCTGATCTGGAGATACTTGGGGATCGGATTGTCCGGATCGATGATATTCATTTCCGCAAGCCCCCCGTCATTTGGTGGCGCTCATTCCCGTAAGCCCGGAACTGCCGGTGGTCAACCGCATGATGATCAGAAACAGCGCAACGATAAACACCACCACGGTACACATCGCGTTTGCGCTCGCCGTACGGCCATCCACATCGAGAAATATGATCTCGATCGCGGCCAGTTTGATCTGCGCCGAAACCAGAAACAGCACGGCGCTGATCGTGGTCATGGCCCGCATGAAAAAGAAGGTGGTCGTGGAGAGAAAGGCCACCTTGGAGAGCGGAAATACGATCCGGGTAAAGGTGGTGACCGGTCCCGCGCCCAAACTGACCGCCGCCTCCTCGACCGACTTGTCGATCTGCTTCAGATTCGCTGTCCCGGAGAGAACCCCCAGCGTGAAATTGGCAATCACGATGTTGATGATGATGATCCATATCGTGCCGTAGATCAGGAAATAGGGTTTGTTGAAGACGAGCACGTAACCCAGACCCAGCACGACCCCCGGGATCGCCGCCGGCAATACCGACAGGCCGTAGAGAAGCTGCTCGCCGCGGGGCTTCTTCTTTTCGATGATATAGGCGGCCACAAGCGTTATGGAAGCCCCGACCACCGCCACCACGAGGGATACCAGGAGGCTGGTCCAGATCGGGGCGTATTTGATCGCAATCATGGTGCGGAAAGCGCCCGGTTCCAGTACGCTGTTCCAAAAGGCGGTCCAGAGGGGAACGCTCGCCCCGAGCGATGGGAAATCAAAATGTTTCAAGGTGAGTGAAAAATCATAAGGCCAGGTGCGGACGAAAGAGCCCAGGAAGACCGTGACAAAGACCAGAAGGATGCAGGAGGCGATCAGGGCCGAATAGGCGGTGAACGCCCATTTCTTCAGCGGACGGGAAGGCTGAATGAAGGGACGCGCCTGGCCGCTGATCATCGCATAGCTCTTCCGCGTCAGGTAGTAATTGATCGCAAAGGCCGTGATCGACGGAATCAGCAGAATCACGCTGATCGTCGCACCCAGGTCAAACCGCTGCAAACCGAAGACCTTGTTGACGATCTCCGTCGCCAGGACCGAATAGTCTCCCCCGATCACCACCGGGATGCCGAAGTCGGTAATGGTCAGGTTGAAGGTGAGGGCCGCGGCGCTGGCGATCCCGTACTTTGCCGAAGGCAAGGTCACCTTGAAAAAGGTTTTCATCGCGGAGGCGCCCAGGCTCTGCGCGGCTTCGTCGAGGCGCGTGTCCACCGCGGACAGCGTGGTATAAAGGATAAAAAGGGCATTCGGAAAACAGTAGAGAATCTCCCCGACGATGATCCCGGTGGCGCCGTATATATTCCAGCTCGTTCCCAGAAGGTAGCGTGTAATGACCCCGTTGCGTCCGAAGAGCAATATCAGCGCGAGGGCCTGGATGATCGTCGGCGCGATCAGGGGCAACGTGGAGATGGTATAGAAAAACCCCTTGCCGGGCATGGTGGTTCGGGTGAGACCATAGGCAAACAGGAAGGCCAGCACCGTGGTGATGACCATGGTCACCATGGATACAAACATGCTGTTGTAAAAGGAGCGGAAGATCCTTGGTTCGGAAAAGTAATCCGCGTAGTTTTGAAGGGTGAAAACCCCGTCCTTGAAGAAACTCAACCGGCAGATGTCCACCACCGGATAGAGCAGGAAAACGACCAGAATGACCAGCAGAAACGCCATGATCACGCCCGTGAAGAGGTTGTCGGCGGAAAACCAGGTGGAGAATTTATTTCCGGAAGGCTCGACAGGGTTCATCTTCTCCCCCCTCCCTCCGGAAATACCAGAAAGGCCTCGGGAGAACAGTAGACATAAACCTGATCCCCCTGTTTCAAGTCGCGCTGTTCAAACTCTTTTTCGATAATGTCGGAAATGATCTCTTCCCCGTCCATATGGATCAGAAGTCGAACGGCGGCGCCCTGAAAAACCACCACATCGATCCGGCCTGTAACGAGGTTCATCGGTTCGGCCACCGGGGGGGGCGGCTCCTTTTTGAACACCTCTACATTTTCCGGCCGGATCGCCAGCGATACGGCTTCGTCCGCTGCAGCGCCGTTCTGCATCACCTTGATTTTCCTTCGGCCGGTATCAACAACGCCGTTGGTCCGGCGTCCATCGAAGAAATTGGATGTGCCTACAAAGTCCGCGACAAAGCTGCACGTCGGGTTCTTATAGATGTCAATGGGCCGTCCCACCTGCCGGAACTGTCCGCCTTCCATCACCACCACCCGATCGGCAATCGAGAGGGCCTCTTCCTGGTCGTGGGTCACATGGATCATGGTCTTCTTCAGTTCCTGCTGCAACCGCTTGATTTCCGCCCGGAGCCGGAGTCGAATTTTCGCGTCGAGGGCGCTCAAGGGCTCATCGAGGAGGAGAACCTGGGGATCCGGAGCGAGGGCCCGGACGAGGGCGACCCTCTGCTGCTGCCCGCCGCTCAATTGGGCCGGATAAAGGCTTCGCCAGTTGGACAAGCCGATCAGGTCAAGCATCGCATCCACCCGTTCCGCAATGGCCTTCTTCGGCATCTTCCTCATCTTCAAACCGAAGGCGATGTTCTCCTCCACGGTCATGTTCGGGAAAAGGGCGTAGGACTGAAAGACGATTCCGAATTCCCGCTTCTTGGGAATAAGATCGTTGATCACGCGGTTGTTGAAGATCACTTTCCCTTCCGTGACTGTTTCAAACCCGGTGATCATCCGGAGTATTGTGGTTTTTCCGCAACCGCTGGGTCCCAGAAAGCAGATGAACTCCCCTTCCCGGATCTCCAGATCGACATGATCCACGGCGGTAAGCTCCCCGTAGCGTTTCGTGAGATTCTCCAGTTTGAGGTCTCTACCCATTTCCTATCCTCGCTTAGATGTTGAGAGTTCTATACAGTAGCCGGGTGAAAAAATGCCCCCTCCCTTTATCCTTCCCCCTCGACGGGGGAGGGAGGGGAGGGGGTGATTTTCATCCTTTGTTGTGCCCAGCCCGGGCATGGGGGTTACTTGGAGAAGAGGGCCTCCCACTTCTTCTTGATGTCCTCGCTGTTCTTGGCCTGCCCACTAAAGTCCCTCGGGTAGAGCTTGATTTCGGACAGTTTGGGCAGATCCGGCCGGGTCGGAATCCCGGGTAGGGTCACGCCATACTTGAATTTTGCATATTCTTTCATCGCGCTTTCTGTGATGGCCCAATCCAGGAATCTCTTTGCGGCGCGGGGGTTCTTTGCCCCTTTGATCAGCGCGTTGGCCTCCACTTCATATCCCGCCCCTTCAATGGGGAAGACAAATTCGACCGGGAAGCCCTGCTTTATCAGTTCGGCCACGACGAATTCGAAGGAGGCCCCCACGGCAAACTCTCCCGAGGCGGTCATCTTTGCCGGACGGGACCCGCTCTTGATGTACTGGCCGATGTTCTTGTCCAGTTGCTTCAGGAACTCCCAGCCGACCTCCTTGCCCTCCTTCGCCCCGTACATCTGGAGAATGCTGGCGATCTGGAGGAATCCTGTGCCGGAGGCCACCGGATTGGGCATGGTCACGAGTCCCTT
>JAPLJX010000258.1 GCA_026388375.1 Deltaproteobacteria bacterium | reverse complement strand
GCTGTGATCAGCCACTTGCGATCGGTTCAGAAATCACCTCATCGCGTACGTTCATACTTCCAAAACGAAACCACAAAGTATGCAGCCTAACGTCTATTCTATTATGAGACAGTTAATAAGTCATGTCAAAAAACTTTTTCAAGACGGTCCCGTCGGGGAAGTTGTCCTGTTAAATGCAGTCGACACCGAGATTCCATGGAGAGAATTAAACACGGGGGAAGAAGGGCATGCAATAATTTTTGATTATAATGCCTTTGTGAAAACGTTAATGGATACATCAAGGAAATATCTTGCAAGAGTCCAATCCCGCCTCTCTTCCGAGGGCATCAAAGTCAAGACGGAAACCATAGAGTCTAACGGGCTTTCCCATACCATCACCGATTATGCTCAGAAGAACGGTATAGACCTGATTGTAATAGCAACCCATGGGTATACCGGCATGAAAAAGATGATGTTAGGCAGCATCGCGTTAAAGGTTCTGCATGAGTCGAATGTTCCGGTGCTTTTAATCAGACCAGAGGCTTGCCGCGTATAAATGCCCATACTGCGCGTACAGAGCTGGTTGGCAAACATATCCTGAGAACCAACCATCACCTCCGCCGAGGCAGTCTTTGTGGATGCGTGAAGAGTTAGCCTGCCTGCCGGAAATCGATCCGGCAGGAGATTCACGTGCGTTGACAAACAGCACCGATATGCGGTCCCTTGGCAAAAACCTGAATCCATTCGCCTGCCAGTGTTGGTTGTTCATCATAAATTCGACAATTCGACGAGTGCAACTCAAGGAAGGGAATAGGCGGAGAAGGCGTCCTGGTTGCGGTTCCGGTCGCGGAGTTCGGCTCTCTTTCCCCGATTCCAGTCGGAGACCCGGCTGTAGTACTGGGCGATCCGGGCGAGGCCGTCCACCTCTTCAGAACCGCAATGCACGCACGTTTTGAGAATCCCCCGCATTGTGGCGTCGCAGCGGGCACAGCAGGTGAATTCGGGGGAAAAGACGATCTGGTTGTTCTGCGTCTCGCGGAACGCCTGGACGACCAGATCTGCGAGGGCTGCCGCGGAAGGTTCGGCCTCCCCTAACTCGATGTGGGTGACGGCCCCCGCCCGGAAGAGGGGGTGGAAGCGTCCCTCGATCCGGATCCGCGTCGCCGGATCGACCGGCGCCGCCGGCGGGAGGTGGGAGGAATTGGTATAGTAGATCTCCCCCCGGACGAGATCGCCCCGGACATAACGGCCCGATAGTGGGGAGAAATGTTTCAGGTCGAGGCGGGCAAAACGGTAGGCGGTGGTCTCCGCAGGGGTCTGCTCCAGAACAAATTTCATCCCATGGATTTCGCAGAGTTTCTCGCCCTCTTTCCTCATGTGGCCGATGAGTGAAAGGCTGAAGGCCAGCGCCTCGTCCGACTCGTGCAATTGTTTCTCCTTCCGGATCTGGACCAGTTCATTGAGTCCCGTCACCCCGATCAGATAGGTCGCCTCGGCCATCCGGAAATACGGAGAACCGTCGTTTTGCATCGCGAGCATCGCGAGCGGCCCGGCATCCCCGAGTGAAAGGAGATTTTCAATGAAGTCACGCTTTTGGATGTGGGCCTTCGCTGCAAGCCCCATCGCCTCGTCGAGGAGAGAAAAAAGTTTGCTGTCGTCCCCTTCCCAGGCGCGGTAGCCGAGACGGGGAAGGTTCAGGGTTACGTTCTGGACCGACGCGCATCGTCTTTTCCAGGGATCGCGGGCGCCGCCCGCGGCTTCTCCCCCGAAATCAACGCAGCCGCAAGGGAAGATGCGCGAATTGTTTTCCCGATCGAGGACCAGGCAGGGATTCCCTTTCGCAGCGGCAACGCCGCAAACCTCCTCCAGAAATGCCTCGTGGCCCGGTGTCCGGAAGAACGCATCCGTGATGTGGACGATGGGCCGGGGGAAAATGAACGGCTTTCCCGTGGCGTCCCCCTCCCTGTAAACTGCCATAAGCGCCCGCGCGAATCTTCGGGCATCTTCCCCATACTCCCGGAAGGTCCGGCCGGTGGGCTTGCCTCCTGGACCAACAGCGGGAAGTTCGGCGAGAACGTCGGGAACCTCCCAGCAGAGATGAATGTCGGTAAAGATAGCCTGCCCCCCGCGAGACGAGGTGAGCTGGGAGAATTCGTAAATCAGCATCTGGGCGAATTGTTCGAGCTCCCGCTCCCCCATTCCTGCTAGGTACGGGGCGAACGATAGGTTGATCGCATCCCAGCCGATCACGCCGGCGAAATGCCCCTGGAGCGAGGCCCCGAAACGGACCATGTGGGCGAGCAGGACCTCCGCATGCCGCGCCGGACCGGCGACCGTCACGGAATGGGGCAGCTTGAGGCCGAACCGTTTGAGGTATTCAAGCGACTGGAAGGCGCTATAAGGCCGGTCGATGTAGCCCAGGCCGTGGAGGTGAAGATCGCCGGAGAGATGGGCGTCGCCTACTTCCCGGGAGAAGACGTCGTGGAGCGCGTATTCTCGCTTGATCCCCTCGACTAGGGCCAGGCTCGTCCCCTCGGGGGCGTGCGGGACGTTCGCGTTTTCCTTGTTCTGGTGGAAGATGAGCTGTCGGACGTCGTAGAGGGGGAAGCCGAGGCGGGCGTGGAGCCGTCTCGCCTGTTCCAGCCCCCTTTCGATCAGCTTGGCATCCACGAGCTCCCGGATGAGCGCCGTCGTGAGCAGGCTGATCCCGGAGGAGACAATCTGTTTTTCGACCTCCCGGCTGATCGCCTCGGCGGTCTCCTCGTCGATCCCCGCCTCACGGATCAGCGCCTCGGCGATCCTCCGGCGGTTCCAGCGGGCGACCTCCTCACCGGAGGTGCGGACGAAGAGCGTGATGTCGGTG
>JAPLJX010000125.1 GCA_026388375.1 Deltaproteobacteria bacterium | reverse complement strand
GGATCCGGCAACGGACACCATCGCCGTCGATCCGGAGAACCGGCCGTTCCGTGATGACCGGGGGAAACCGGTCTTTCGCCCGGGAGGTCACGGCTCGCTCCTCCGGAACCTTAATCTCCTCGATGAGGACATCATCTTCCTGAAAAACATCGATAATACCGTGCCGGATCGTCTCAAGGCGGAGACATCCCTCTGGAAGAAACTCCTGGCCGGCTGTCTGATCCGGCTTCAGGAGGAGATCTTTGCTTCCGTTCGACTTCTCGCGGCAGGGGGCGGCACGGAGGAAGAATTGGAGCGGATGTACGATTTTGCGGAAAAGAGGGTGAACATCGGCTTCCCGACCGCTTTCCGGGAGCTTTCCCTTCCCGAGCGACGGTCGTTTCTTTTCCGGAAGTTGAACCGGCCTCTCAGGGTCTGCGGGATGGTGAGAAACGAGGGGGAGCCGGGCGGCGGTCCTTTCTGGGTTGAGGATGCGGACGGGAGTGGGGGGGCTTCTCTGCAGATCATCGAGGAGTCGCAGATTGACCGGAACGACCCGAAACAGCGCGCCGTCTGGTCGTCCGCCACGCACTTCAACCCCGTCGATCTGGTCTGTGGCCGGAGAAGGGGAGGGAGCTTCTCGCGCTGGAACGGCCCGGTCTGTGGAACGGGTCGATGGCCTTCTGGAACACCGTCTTCGTTGAGGTTCCGCTGGCCACCTTCAATCCGGTCAAGACCGTCACGGATCTCCTCCGGCCGCAGCACCTGCCTTCCTGAAGAACGCCTTAGACGAGCAGGCGTTCAGCCTCTGCCGGGATTACGGCGAGGACCGTAAGCGATGTCGCGCTCCCGTCCCGGAGGCAACCGGCGACCAGTTCGCGGTCGCGGGGGCCGTCACAGTAACGGGCGCAGATCGCGGCCGCCAGGAGCCGTGTTCCTTCATAGCCGCCGCCGGGAACAAGAACGGTCGGTCCCGGAAAGGAATCGATCCGGATCAGCGCATCGCCTCTCTTGGCCAGCCTCTCGATGGTTTCATTGTCCATGGCGTTCCGGCCAACGATGGCCTTCGTTTTTTCATCGAGGCGAAAGTGTCTTCCAACCTTCAGAAGCTCGATATCCCGGATTTCGTGGTCGCGATGATGATCAACGAGGTCGCGGAGACGCCGGGAGAAGATGGGATCGGTGAGAAGGCAGCCGCCGGCGGGTGGGGGATAGGATGTGATGCCGTAATGCACGGCCATCTCCATCTGCCGTTTTCGGCCTCTCCCCTGGATATCGCAAAGGCGGCTGCGATCCACCTTGCCCGACCGTTCCGGTTCCGTCTCCGGCAGGAGTCTGGCGCTGAGGGGACGGAGGATGCGGTCCGGGTAACCCGCATTTTTGGCTACAACGTAGAGGGATTGTTTACCCTGGGACATGGGACGTTCCCCCAGAACCTCCCCGGTGAAAACGAAATCGGCGCCTTCTTCTTCCATACGCCGCCCGGCAACCTGGAGCATCAGCGTGTGGCAGTCGATGCAGGGGTTCATGTTCCTTCCATAGCCGTAACGGGGCGCTCGCAGCATCCGCAGGTGTTCTGCCGTGATGTCGAGAACGACGAGCGGCAGACCGATCCTCTCCGCGGTCATACGCGCCTTCGCGGCGCTGAAAAAGGGAGTCTCAAAGGTGATCCCCGAGATTTCGATCTCCTGTTCCGCGATCACCTTGAAGGCCAGGATGCTGTCCAGACCTCCCGAAAAAAGCTCGATTCCTTTTACTTTCAACGGCATAAATCCTTATTCAGTATCGGACGACATGTCCTTCCCGGCGGCCGTTGAGAAAAGGCAGGATAGCGGGAGGCATATCGAAATCGATCAGATAAATCGGTTCCCCCTCGTTCATCACCTGAAGGGTGGAAAAAGAGCCCGAAAGCCGCGGGCGTTTGCCCTCTTCGGGAATCCGAAAGGAGAAATAACCGAAGGGGACAGGGATTCCCAGACCCTTAAGCACGCCTTCGATAAGGGACCTGCCCTGATCTTTTTCTCCGATCGGGATCACCTCCGTACCCGCCTCCCTGAGGATGTTAAGGAACTGTTCGGGCAGCCTCTTCGTATGGAGGATGAACCGCTTCTCTCCCTTCCGGATGAGCAGATCGGCCGTGACGGAGAGGTTGAATCCGTTGCGGGCCTGGTCGAAGACGACGACCTCGGCGTTCCGGATCGGCGTCTCGCCGAGGGTTGCGAGAAGCTTCTCCGCGAGGGCGATGCCCTTCAGGTCTCGTAAATCCACCCTGGCTGGTCGCAGTGCCGGCGGTGTTTCCAGGGAAGAGACTGAGTGGTTTTCTGCGATCTCCGTCACGGTGACGCCGCTTTTCTCGATGAACTCTCTTGCCTCTGCGGGGAGGGGCGGTTCGCCCTGATCGAGCAGGAAGAGCCCCTGACGGTAAGTTACGCCGCCTGCCGTCTCTTTGCCGGTGATGAGCCAGTCGGGGAAGATGAGGATTTCCGGCTTCACCGTCAGCTCCAGGGGTTTGTCGGTCCGAACCATCCTGTAATTTTTGGAATGGCGGATAATGCCCAGTAGGCCCCCGAGTCCGTCGCGAAACTCTTCCGCCGTCAGAAAGGCGTAGTTCTTCCAGGATTGGCGGATCAGTCTTTTCAGATTCTCCGACAGACGATCTCCTTAATCCAGAAGAACCGTCGTTCCATCATCCAGTTCCACGACCGGGATCTGGGCGCAGTCGATGGTGATCTGTGTGGTCTCCTGCAGCGGGATGAAGTAACTTCCCGTAACGGTTACCGCTCCCCGCATCCGGCCGAT
>JAPLJX010000427.1:17485-19828 GCA_026388375.1 Deltaproteobacteria bacterium | reverse complement strand
GGGAGCGGCATGCACGTCCATCAGTCGATCTTCAAGGGGTCCAAGAACTGCTTCTTCGATGGCCGCGACAAGTACAACCTCTCGAAGATGGCCAAGCATTACATCGCCGGCATCATGACCCACGCCCCGGAGATCACGGCGATCTGCAACCAGTGGGTCAACTCCTACAAACGGCTGGTCCCCGGCTATGAGGCACCGGTCTATGTCTCCTGGGCGAGAAGGAAGCGCTCCGCGATGGTCCGCGTTCCGATGTACAAACCCGGCAAGGAAAAGGCGACCCGGATGGAGTACCGTTCGCCCGATCCGGCTTGCAACCCCTATCTGGCCTTTGCCGTGATGCTGGCCGCTGGGATGAGGGGGGTCGAGAAGGCCTACCCGCTGCCCGAGCCGATCGAAGAGGACATCTTCGAAATGGACGAGAAGGCGCGCGCGAAAGCCGGGATCACCTCGCTGCCCGGGAGCCTCTACGAGGCGCTGGCCGTCGTGCAGGGGAGCAAGCTTGTCCGCGACACCCTCGGGGATCACATCTTCGACAAGTTTGTCGAGAACAAGAAGGTGGAGTGGGATCGTTTCCGCATCCATGTGAGCCAGTACGAAATCGACCGATACCTGCCGATGCTGTAAGGCAAACGGGGACACGATGCCGCATCGTGTCCCCAAGGGAGTTGCAAGGGAGTTGTTCGGATTTTTCCTTTACGCGAGGGGATCTTTCTGATAACTCCTTTTTTCTTTGTTGCCTTCGCAAAGAATCGTAAAGTTGACTTTTTTAAGATCGTCTTCGTGGGATGTTTCAATAAGGAGCGGTGAAGTGATGTTCGGGAAGGGACGAAAACAGGCTCTGCTGGTCCTGGAGGATGGAAGCGTTTACCGGGGGAATGTCTTTGCCGGGAAGGACGAGGTCCTGGGCGAGGTCGTTTTCAACACGGGGATGACCGGTTACCAGGAAATCCTCACCGACCCTTCCTACAAGGGGCAGATCGTGGCGATGACCTACCCGCTCATCGGCAACACCGGGATCAACCCGGAGGATATGGAGTCGGCAGGAATCCATCCGGAAGGGTTCATCGTCCGGGAGTACGAGGGGTATCCGAGCAACTGGCGCTCCCGCCAGAGTTTGAAGGACTTCCTGGAGGCCCATGAAAAGCTCGGGGTCGAGGGGATCGACACCCGCGCGTTGACCAGGCGTATCCGTCTGACCGGCGCCATGCGGGGCGTTCTCTCCACGGAAACGGAGGAGATCGACCAGCTCCTCCAGCGCGTTCGGGCCTATCCGGGGCTGGTCGGCCGTGACCTCGTCAAGCTGGTGACCTGCCGGCAGCCCTATCTCTGGAAGGATGGGGCGCCCAGGAAAATGGCTGCCGGGTCCGTCTCCTCCGTGCCCGTTCCGGATGCGCGGGTCCGGCGCGTCGTTGTCCTGGACTGCGGCGTCAAGTACAACATCCTTCGCCAGTTGGCAAAACGGGGCTGTGAGGTCCTGGTCCTCCCGGCGACGGCGTCGGGGGAGGAGATCCTCGCCCTGCGGCCCGACGGCGTTTTGTTGACCAATGGGCCCGGCGATCCGGCGGCACTGCCCTACATCGTGGATGCGGTTCGGTTGATCCTGGGCAAGGTTCCCATTTTTGGCATCTGTCTTGGCCACCAGATTTTGGGGCAGGCGGCGGGCGGCCGGACGGCGAAGCTGAAATTCGGCCACCACGGGATCAACCAACCCGTCAAGAATCGCCGTAACGGACGGGTCGAGATCACCTCGCAGAATCACGGTTTCGTGGTCCTGCCCGAATCCCTCACCCAAGAGCGGGAGACGATCCTGGACAATCTCAACGATCACACCTCCGAGGGGATACGCTACCCGGCGCTCTCGGCCTTCAGTGTCCAGCACCACCCCGAGGCGGCGCCCGGCCCGCACGACGCGGATTATCTTTTCGATGAATTCATCCATCTGATGGAGGAAGGAAAGGAGCGAACGCCGTGATCCTGATCATCGATTTTGGTTCCCAGTACAACCAGCTCATCGCCCGGCGGGTCCGGGAACACCAGGTCTACTGCCAGATCGAGCCGCCGGGGATCGAACTCGGGAAGATCCGGGAGATCCGGCCTGAAGGAATCATCCTTTCCGGCGGCCCCTCCTCGATCTACGAAGCGCACTCGCCGCGGGTGGACAAGGGCATTTTCGATCTCGGCATTCCGATCCTGGGGATTTGTTACGGCCTCCAGTTCATGGTCGACGCGCGGGGCGGCGAGGTGATCCGTTCGGACAAGCGGGAGTATGGTTTCGCAGAGCTGAACGTCCGGAAGGAAGGGGGCGGCGTCCTCGCCGGCGTCGAGAAGAAGACGCGCTGCTGG
>JAPLJX010000427.1:0-17470 GCA_026388375.1 Deltaproteobacteria bacterium | reverse complement strand
GCTGGATGAGCCACGGCGACCGGATCGTCCGTCTGCCGAAAGGTTTCCGGATCACCGCCTCGACAGAGAACACCGAGGCGGCGGCCGCCGAGGATGCGAAGCGACGGCTCTACGGACTCCAGTTCCACCCGGAGGTGGTCCACACGGCCGAGGGGAAACGGATGCTGGAGAATTTTCTCTTTGGCGTCTGCCATTGCGCCAAGAGCTGGACGATGAAATCCTTCGTTCTTGATGCCGTCGAGGAGATCCGGGGGACGGTCGGAGACAAGCGGGTGATCCTCGGTCTTTCCGGGGGGGTCGATTCCTCCGTTGCGGCCGTCCTGCTCCACCAGGCGATCGGCAGCCGGCTCACCTGCGTCTTCGTGGACAGCGGACTCCTGCGGTTGGGCGAGGCGGAGAAGGTCCGGGCCCTCTTCGGGAAAAATTTCCGGATGGACGTTCGTTTCCCGCGGGCGCGGAAGGCATTTGTCGATGGCCTGAAGGGGGTGACAGATCCGGAACGGAAGCGGAAGATCATCGGCCGGATTTTCATCGAGGTCTTCGAGAAGGAGGCCCGAAAGATCAAGGACGCGGAATTCCTCGCCCAGGGGACGCTCTATCCGGACCTCATCGAATCCCGGTCGGCATTCGGCGGCCCCAGCGCCGTGATCAAGTCCCACCACAACGTGGGGGGGCTCCCCAAAAAGATGAAACTGAAGCTCGTCGAGCCGCTGAAGCACCTCTTCAAGGACGAGGTCCGGCTCCTCGGAAAGGAGCTCGGGATGTCCGACGACGTGGTCTGGCGACAGCCCTTTCCGGGACCGGGGCTTGCGGTGCGGATCATCGGCGAGGTGACCGAAAAGCGGCTTGCCATCCTCCGGAACGCCGACGCGGTCCTGATGGAGGAGATCCGGGCGGCGAATTACTACCGGAAGCTCTGGCAGTCCTTCGCAGTCCTCCTGCCGATCCAGCGACGGGATGACCGCGGACTGGTCCCGCCTCCCCCACGAGCTCCTCGCGCGGATGTCGTCACGGATCATCAACGAGGTCCGCGGGGTGAACCGGGTCGTGTACGACATCAGCTCGAAGCCGCCGAGCACCATTGAATGGGAGTGATGGCTGCAAGGGAAAAGTATGCCGAAACGGACGGACATCCATAAAATTCTGATCATCGGCTCCGGGCCGATCATCATCAGCCAGGCGTGCGAGTTCGACTACTCCGGGACCCAGGCGTGCAAGGCCCTCAAGGAAGAGGGCTATGAGGTGATCCTTGTCAACTCCAATCCCGCGACGATCATGACCGACCCCGAAACGGCGGACCGGACCTATGTGGAGCCGATCACGCCGGAAGCGGTGGAGAAGATCATCGCGAAGGAACGTCCTGACGCCCTGCTGCCGACACTCGGGGGCCAGACGGGTCTGAACACGGCGGTCTCCGTCGCCGAGGCCGGCGTGTTGGCGAAATACGGGGTCGAGATGATCGGGGCGTCGCTTCCGGTCATCCACAAGGCGGAGGACCGCCGGCTCTTCCGGGCGGCGATGGAGAAGATCGGCCTCAAGGTTCCCGGAAGCGGTTTCGCACGGTCGATGGAGGAGGTTTTCGCTGTCGCTTCCGAGATCGGCTTTCCGATCATCGTCCGCCCCTCCTTCACGCTGGGGGGCACGGGAAGCGGCGTCGCCTACAACCGGGAGGAGCTCGCCGAAATCGCCAAGGGGGGCCTCGACGCGAGTCTGATCCACGAGATCATGCTGGAGCAGTCGGCCCTCGGCTGGAAAGAGTATGAGCTCGAGGTGATGCGCGATAAGGCCGACAACGTTGTCATCATCTGTTCCATCGAGAACATGGATCCGATGGGGGTCCACACGGGCGAGTCGATCACCGTCGCCCCGGCCCAGACCCTCACCGACGTGGAGTACCAGCGGATGCGGGACGCGGCGATCGCCATCATGCGAGAGATCGGCGTCGAGACGGGCGGCTCCAACGTCCAGTTCGCGATCCATCCCGACACCGGCGAGATGATCGTCATCGAGATGAACCCCCGCGTCTCCCGCTCCTCCGCCCTCGCCTCGAAGGCGACGGGCTTTCCGATCGCCAAGATCGCGGCAAAGCTGGCGGTCGGTTATACACTTGATGAAATTCCCAACGATATCACCCGGGAGACGATGGCCTCCTTCGAGCCGACGATCGACTACTGCGTCGTAAAGATCCCCCGCTGGACCTTCGAGAAATTCCCCGAGACGGAGGACTTCCTGACCACCTCGATGAAATCGGTCGGCGAGACCATGGCGATCGGCCGGACCTTCCGGGAGGCGCTCCAGAAAGCGATCCGCTCCCTGGAGATCACGCGCTTCGGCCTGATGATCGATCTGCCGGAGGGCGTCTGCCGCCCCGATGAATTCCTGGCGCAAAAGCTCGCGAAGCCAAATTCGCTGCGCCTTTTCTACGTCGCCGCGGCCTTCCACCACGGAATGTCCCTGGAGGAGATCCAGCGGCTGACACGGATCGACCCCTGGTTCCTGAACCAGATCCGGTCGCTCGTCGAGGCGGAGGAGGAGATCCGAAAGACGCCGTATTCGACGGAGATTCTCTACGAAGCGAAACGGCTGGGATTCTCCGACCGCTATCTCGGCGGCCTCTGGAACCTCTCCGAGGAGGAGATTCGCAACCGCCGCTATGCCGCCGGGATCGTCCCCGTCTACAAGCTTGTCGACACCTGCGCGGCGGAGTTCGAGGCCCATACCCCCTACTACTACTCGACGTACGAAACGGAGGACGAGACCCGCCCCTCGACGAAGCCGAAGGTGGTCATCCTCGGCGGGGGCCCCAACCGGATCGGCCAGGGGATCGAGTTTGACTACTGCTGCGTCCATGCCTCCTTCGCCCTTCGGGAGGAGGGGTACGAGAGCATCATGGTCAACTCGAACCCGGAGACGGTGAGCACCGACTACGACACCTCCGACAAGCTCTTCTTCGAACCGGTGACGCTCGAGGATGTCCTCCACATCCTGAAGGCGGAGAAACCGATGGGCGTCATCGTCCAGTTCGGCGGCCAGACCCCGCTGAACCTCGCCCGCGGTCTGGAGGCGGCGGGGGCGCCGATCCTCGGAACCTCCCCCGACGCGATCGACCGCGCCGAGAACCGGAAGCGTTTCCAGGAGATCGTGAACCGTCTCAAACTCCGCCAGCCCGACAACGACACGGCGATGGACACCGAGGAGGCGATCCGGGTGGCCGAGCGGATCGGCTACCCGGTCCTGGTCCGGCCTTCCTATGTCCTCGGCGGGCGTTCGATGGAGATTATTTACGATACGGAGAGTCTCCGGCAGTTCATGGTCCGGGCGCTGGAGGTCTCCCCCGGCCACCCCATCCTGATCGACAAGTTCCTCGAGGACGCAATCGAGGTGGACGTGGATGCGATCAGCGACGGAAAGACGACGGTCGTCGCCGGGATCATGGAGCATATCGAGGAGGCGGGGATCCATTCCGGGGACAGCGCCTGCGTCCTGCCGACGATCACCTTTTCGCCGGAGCTGCTGGAGACCATCGAGCGACAGACGAAGCTGATCGCCGAAGAACTCCACGTCGTGGGCCTCATGAACATCCAGTATGCGATCAAGGACGGCGAGCTCTACGTGCTGGAGGTTAACCCCCGTGCCTCGCGGACCATCCCCTCCGTCAGTAAGGCGATCGGAGTCCCGCTGGCGAAGCTGGCGACGAAGGTCATGCTGGGAAAAACCTTGCAGGAGCTGGGCTTCACGAAACCCATCCGACCGAAGCACATCTCGGTCAAGGAGGCGGTCTTCCCCTTCAACCGCTTTCCCAACGTGGATATCCTGCTCGGTCCCGAGATGAAATCGACGGGCGAGGTGATGGGGATCGACCATTCCTTCGGCCTTGCCTTCGCGAAATCGCAGATGGCCGCGGGATTCAAGATGCCGCTCTCGGGGAGGGTCTTCCTCAGTGTTCACGGTCATTACAAGGACCGGATCGTCGGCGTGGCCAAGGATTTCGCCCGGATGGGGTTTCAGATCGCCGCCACGGGCGGTACGGCCGCAAGACTCCGGGAGCACGGGGTCCCGGTCGAGACGATCCTCAAGGTCAGCGAAGGGCGTCCCAACGTGGTCGATCACATCAAGAATGGCGACATCCAGCTTGTCATCAACGTGAGCCTGGGCCGGCGTTCCTCGCGGGACGCCTATCACATCCGGCGGGGTGCGCTCCTCTACAACGTCCTCTATACGACGACGATTTCCGGCGCCCGGGCGACGGCGATGGCGATCTATGCCCTCCGGAATGAGCCGTGGGATGTGGTGCCGCTGCAGGCGTATCACCTCGGCAAAGACGCCGGACATTAAAAAGGGGGGACAGCTCCCAATTTTCTCCGGGAAGGTGTAAAACAACGGGGGTGTGTTTCTGATGATGAGGGAATGATCATGGTTGATGTTGAACAGGATGGAAAACCGCGAGAGGAGTGCGGCGTCTTTGCGGTGTACGGCCATGAAGAGGCGGCGCGGGTGGCCTTTTTCGGCCTTTTCGCCCTCCAGCACCGCGGACAGGAGAGCGCGGGGATAGCATCGTCCGACGGCTGTCAGGTCTGGGCGCACCGGACGCCTGGCGATCGGCCACGTCCGCTATTCCACCACAGGCTCCTCGGTTCTCTCGAACGCCCAGCCCTTTTTGGTCCACCATGGCGACGAGTACTACGCGCTGGCCCACAACGGAAACCTGATCAACGCGCCAGAGCTCTGGGCGGAGCTCGAGGAGAAAGGGTCGATCTTCCAGTCCACGATGGACAGTGAGGTGATCGTCCACCTGATGGCTCCCCATCTGAAGCACGGAATCGAGGAGGCCCTGACGAAGGCTCTCGCCCGGGTGGAGGGGGCCTACAGCATCGTCATGCTGACCCGGAACCGGGTCATTGCCGTCCGCGATCCCCGCGGATTCCGGCCGCTCTCTCTCGGCCGCTTTAACGGAGGCTGGGTCGTGGCCTCCGAGACCTGCGCCTTCGACCTCGTGGGGGCGAAATACATCCGGGACGTCGAGCCAGGCGAGATTATCATCATCGATGAGGCGGGGCTCCACAGTCTGAAGCCCTTTCCGGTGGAGAAGCCTTCCCACTGCATCTTTGAACTGATCTATTTCTCCCGTCCCGACAGCCAGGTCTTCGGTGAGAACGTCTACCTTTGCCGCAAGCGGCTGGGGCATACCCTTGCCCGGGAATACCGACCTGACGTGGATTTCGTGATGCCCTTCCCCGATTCGGGAAACTACGCGGCCCTCGGCTACGCCGAGGAAAGCGGACTCCCCTTCGAGATGGGGATGATCCGGAACCACTACGTGGGGCGGACCTTCATCCAGCCGAGCCAGGCGATGCGGGATTTCGGCGTCCGGGTCAAGCTGAACCCGGTGCAGCCACTCATCGTCGGCAAAAAGATCGTCATTGTCGAGGATTCGATCATTCGGGGGACAACCAGCCGGAACCGCGTCCGGCATCTGCGGGAGTGCGGCGTTAAGGAGATCCACATGGTCGTAAGCTGCCCGCCGACGCGCCACCCCTGTCCCTACGGGAAAGTTTTTGCCTCGCCTGTTACACCGGCGACTATCCGCTGCCGCCCCCGGCGACGTTCGGAAAATTCTGCTTCGAGGGTCACCCGTTCTGATCTGAAAAGGAGAAGAGAGATGGGATTGATGACGAAAGCGGAGTATATCGAGTCGCTCCGGAAACTGAAGCCGATGGCTTACATGTTTGGGCAGAAGGTGGAGGATGTCGTCGACAACCCGCGCCTTCGGGCCGGCATCGAGGCCACCGGGGCCACCTATGAACTGGCGGAGATCCCCGAGTATCGCGACCTGATCGTGACACACAGCAAGTTGATCGACGAGCCGATCAACCGTTTCAACAACCCTCCCGCTTCGATCGCAGACCTGGTGGCCCGTGTCAAAATCAATCGGCTGCTGGGCCGGCACGTCGGAACCTGTTTCCAGCGTTGTACAGGCCAGGACTGCATGGTGGCCCTTTCCGTCACGACATACGACGTCGACCGGAAGTACGGTATGGACTACAACAAACGGTTCCTCGATTTTCTGAAGTACATGCAGAAGAACGACCTTGTGGCCAACGCAGGGGTCACCGATGTCAAAGGGGACCGGAACCTCGGCCCCAAGGAGCAGCCGGACAAGGATGTGTACCTTCACGTGGTTGAAAAACGGGCGGACGGGATCGTCGTGCGCGGCGCCAAGTGCCATCAGACCGGTTCATTGTCGGCGCACGAGATCATTGTTCTGCCGACCCGCGCCCTGCGCAAGGGGGAGGAGGAATTCGCGGTGGCCTTCGCCGTTCCGACCGACACGGCCGGCGTGATCCACGTGGTCGGCCGGTCGAGTCTGGACACGCGGGAACAGGACGGTTGCGACTGCGGCAACCGGCGCTACTCCAAATACGCCCCGACGGTTATTTTTGATAACGTTTTTGTCCCCTGGAACAGGGTCTTTCTCTGCGGTGAAGTGGAATATGCCGCCGACCTGGTGGCCTACTTCTCCGCCTTTCACCGCCAGAGCCACGGTGGGTGCAAGGCCGGAAAGATTGACTGCATGGTCGGGGCGGCCCTGACGATGATGGCGTACAACGGCACGGAGAAGGTCAGCCATCACAAGGAAAAGGTGATCGATATGATCCACCGCGCCGAGACCCTGTACGGCTGTAGTCTGGCCGCCTCCTATGAGGGAAAGCCGATGCCGTCCGGCACCTATTTCATCGATCCGGTTCTGGCCAACGCCTCCAAGATTCACGAGGGGAAGGAGATGGCCGAGGCGACGCGTCTGATGATCGACATCGCCGGCGGTTTTGTGGCGGATCTGCCCTCCGACCGGGATTTCGACCATCCCGATGTCGGTCCGCTCTTGAAGAAATACCTGAAAGGGAGCGACCGGACGCCGGTCGAAAACCGCGTCAAGATGTTCCGCCTGATCGAGAAGATGGCCATGGAAAGCGCGGACACCATATCCGACATTCACGGGGGCGGTTCGCCGGCGGCGCATCGGCTCACGATCTTCCGCGAGTCGGACACCCGATCCAGCGTGGAGGCGGCCAAACGGCTGGCGGGGATTGAAGAGTGATCGTTCCGGGGACACGTTCCGATCCCGAATCCGGTGCACTAAAGATTCGCTCTTTGTCCTTTTAACACTTGAATAAAATATTCAGGTGCACCTATTTGTCCACCCTTTGAAGCGACCTGGAGACCCTCAAATGTTGCATGATCAGAGAATGCACGACAGAGAGGAGCCGCAGGGGTAATCGGCATGAACAGCTCCAGCGAATGGATATCCATTTGCCGTAGAACATAACTACAGGTGTCTCCTCCTGCAACGCAAACCCTTTTCAGCCCTGCCGTTTCCACCAATTCCCGCAGGATCAATCCCTGTTGCTTTCCAAGATGTTTCCCGACTTCATTGATGTCAATACCCAAAGATTTCATTCTATCCTTGGTTTTTTGGATGCATGGATCATCCGGTCCGAGCGTAGAGAAGAGGACAATGCTTTTCCCTTCCCGCAGAAACTTTAGGGAGATTTGTATCACACGATTCCGTTCGTCCTGACCTGTTTCATGATCAATGAGCAGATCCGTGTTCAGCCGAATACCTTCAAAGCCATGCCCCATGGCGTATCTGATTTGCTCGGCCGTCTTGTCCGCCGCACTGCCGCTTACGACGACGATCTGGTCCGCGGGTCCTGCCGGAGAAATCGGATCCGGTTTCGAAACAATACCCGCAGACTGCCAATAGCGTGCCATCGCATACTCAAATCCTGAAGAACCAATGGCAAAAATCGGTTGATGACCGATTTTGTTATGGATCAACCGGCCGATCGTGAGCAGATTCTGGTCATTCAGGGTGTCAAAAAGGATAATTTCATTTCCTTCGTCAATGTACCGGTCAAATTGGCTGGAGATTGTATCGAATGGTTTGCTTAACTGCAGCAGATCAATCAGTTCAACTTTTTTTTCCGTTTGTTTGGCAAAATGGTATCGCAGGTCTCCTTCGTCCATCGGGGTAATCGGATGCCGGCTCATCATCGGGTGACGATCAAGGCGATAGGTCTTGTTCCCTACGGTTGTGAAATGATTGCCGAATACAACATAGCGTCCGATAATCGGAACGCCCTGGACAATGACTCCGAATGGTGGTTTGATCACGCGGAAGGCAAGATCGGCTGCATGCCCGATACTACCGATCCCGGCTGACGAGTCGAAAGTTGCGCAGACTTTGTAATGGATAAGAGGGACTCCCAGATCTTTCAGCATCTGAAACTGCCCGGGTAATTCCCCGTCCATTTGCGCGGGAGTCATGGTTCGGCTGGTTCCGGCTATGCCCACGGCCCGAACGTTTTTCAATCGTCTTTTCAGTAAAGCGGGATCAGGCTTATCGAGAAACAAGACAGTCGGCACGCCGTTTAACGTCAGCGCCTCCATCGCGTCTGCCGAACCGGTAAAATCATCGCCGTAAAAGGCCATCAACAACTCATTCATGTTCATTCCTTAACCTTGATCCCCGGGCCGTCACGCCGCCGTCCGGCGGGAAGGCGACCCGTTGATGAACGCGGCAGGTTATTAACGGATTCTGTCG
The DNA here is from genome assembly GCA_026388375.1 of Deltaproteobacteria bacterium. Lineage (GTDB taxonomy): Bacteria > Desulfobacterota > Syntrophia > Syntrophales > UBA5619 > UBA5619. The sequence goes on along the minus strand of JAPLJX010000427.1, from coordinate 8,868 downwards.
GCAGAACCAGGGTTTGAATAGCTTCAGCCCCGTCCGATAAAGGGCATCTTGGTCGCCATGATCGTCATAAACTGCACGTTGACATCGATCGGCAGGCTCGCCATATGAACGATGGCGTCGGCGATATGCTGCACGTCCATCATCGGTTCGGGCGCCATTTCACCGTTCGCCTGCTTCACGCCCGTGGCGATGCGCGCCGACCTTTCGGTCAGCGCATTGCCGACGTCGATCTGACCGCAGGCGATATCGTATTTCCTTCCGTCGAGCGAGATGCTCCTGGTCAGCCCGGTGACCCCGTGTTTGGTCGCGTTGTAGGGCGCGGAGTCCGGCCGCGGCACATGGGATGAGACCGACCCGGTGTTGATGATACGCCCGCCGCGCGGCTCCTGGCTTTTCATCATCCGGAACGCCTCCTGCGCGCAGAGAAACATGCCGGTGAGGTTCGTATCCACCACCGATTTCCATTGTTCATAGGTGAGATCCTCGAACGGGATACCGGGTGCATTGACCCCGGCGTTGTTGAACAACAGATCGACGCGTCCGAACGTTTCTTTTGTTTTTTGAAAAAGCATCCGCACAGACTCGGGATTGCCGACGTCGGTAGGAACGACCAGCACATGCGGGCCGCCGCCCGTTTCCGCCGCCGTTTTCTCCAAGAGCTCCGCGCGGCGTCCGACCAGCACGACCAGGTAGCCATCCTTCCGCAGGGCAAGCGCCGCAGCCTTGCCGATACCCGTTCCCGCGCCTGTTATGACGGCGACCTTCTGGTGCGAACCCATGATCCTCCTCCTTGCGACCTTATTATGAACGCCCCGTTTAACGACAGCGGGTTTTCCCCTCCTCTTCGGGAAGCCTTCCGAGGCCCGAAACAAACCGATCCGCGGGCCCATGGCAGAACTCCAGGGGCGATCCCGTCTGCTCGCCGGCCGGACACCACGATGGTATCGGCCAACCGGTCAGAAGGCGATGCGGCCGCCCAATTCATCCGCAATATGGATACGGATGATGTCATCAAAGCTCGTCTCAGCCCTGAAGCCCAGCGAGGCAGCCCGGTGGGCTTCGAAATTGCATGGCCAGCCGGCAACGATCTTGATGATTTTCTCGTCCGCTTCCTCGCGGATGAGTCGGACCGCCTTATCGCCGGCGACGCGCCGCAATGCTTCGATCTCTTCGCCTACCGTGGCCGATAATCCTGGAGCCGAGAGCGTCCGTCGCCAGCCCAAGATTTGCGTGTCGAGTTCGGCGGCATGCAGCAGAAAACCGACTGCGGCGCGCGGGCTGGCAAACCAGTGCCGTACGTCGCGGCTGACCGGCAGCACTGCTTCCTTCCCGGAGAGCGGCTCGCGCACGATGCTGGAGAAGAACCCCGAAGCCGCCAGGTTCGGCTTGCCCGGGCGGATGACGATGGTGGGCAGCCTGATGCCGATGCCGTCCACGAACCCCCGCCGCGAATAGTCGTTGAGGAGCAACTCAACGATCGCCTTCTGTGTGCCGTAACTGGTCAACGGGGTGGCGAAGAACTCGTCGCCGATCGCTTCGGGGAATGGCGCACCGAACACGGCGATCGAAGAGGTGAACACCAGCTTTGGGAAATAGGGTTGGTTGATGCCCTCCAGTCGGATCGCTTCGAGCAGCAAGCGCGCGCCGTCAAGATTGATCCGGTAGCCCTTCTCGAAATCGGCCTCCGCCTCACCCGAAACGATGGCCGCCAGATGGACTATGAGATCGGGGCGCGAAGCAATGAGCGCCTGCGCCGTTCCGGGGGCGGAGAGATCGGCGGTCACGGTCTCGACAGCGCCGGCATGGGGCACAGGTTCCGGCTTGATCACGTCGGCAAGCGTCAGTTTGACAATCTCTTTGCCGCCAATCCGGCCCGCCCTGACGAGGCCGGCGGTGAGCTTGTGGCCGACCATACCCGCGGCACCGACAATCAGAATATGCATGCAAAACCCCCGGTTGATAAATGGATATTGATGGAATTTGCCTTCAAGCGGCCTGAAGATATGGAAAAACATCTTGTATGTCAAGGAGATTTAGCAACTTGGGTCCAGCCGATTTACATGGATGCCGAGATGAACACAGCCCTGCCTGCCGACTCGACGCGCAGCTGGCAGATGGTTAATCATCCTATAATTCTTCCGTCAAAATCAATTCCCTGTTCCGGCTTTAAGGGAAAGGGTATCGGCTTTTTGTCCCTGTTTGATCGGTAAATTGCAGTAAAGAGCTCAACGGTTTTTCGGCCGTCTTCACCGTCAACCAAAGGCTTTTTCGGCCTGCAACCGCATGAACAAAATCTTCAAATTGTCTTTCATGGAAATAAGACATCGGGTCGATGCCGCCAAAAAAATCGGCATCCTCTCTTTTCCATTTTTCCAACAGAGATTCTTCACCTTGCACCGTCCATATATCATTATAAGGAGGCTCGGCAATTCCCGACATTCCCGCAATAAACATGGCCCCACCGTCTGTTTGAACACCGATGGATGCGCCGTTTTCTCCATGAACATGCACCTGCCCGAATAAAGCGGGATTTTGAGAATTACTTACAATGATATTTCCAACACCGCCGTTTTTGAATTTTATCACTGCAAGTGCCGAATCTTCGACTTCAATATAGGGATGGTTCAGGTTTCGCCAATAACCGAATAATTCATCGATGGGTCCCATGTACCAGAGCAGCAGGTCAAGCAGATGAGGCGCCTGATTGACAAGAACTCCGCCGCCTTCTTCGTTCCATGTTCCTCGCCAGGGATCACTTTGATAATAATGTTCATCGCGCCAGCCAAGCATGGTTAACGTACCCAAAATCGGTTTGCCGATTTTGCCGGCATCGATCGCTCTTTTAACTCTCAATACCGGTTCATAGAATCGTCTTTGAGAAATAGTGCCGAGAAGAACATCTCTTTTCTTTGCGGCGTCAATCATTGCATCGCAATCTTCCAATGTTGAAGCCAACGGTTTTTCCACCAGTACATGAGATCCTGCCTGGATCGCCTTCAAGACAACATCTTTGTGAGCGGGATGGGGAGTGCAAATCGTTACCACATCTACGTTCGAGCCCTTAATCATTTCATCGATGGCGGAATATGGTTTCAAACCATACCGGTCTGCAAATGTTTTTGCTTTCGAACGGTCGCGGCTGTATACCGCAACGAATTCAGTATCTTTTAAATTTTTTAATGCCTTGGCATGTAAATGGGTTACTTTTCCGACCCCGATAACAGCGGTTCTTAATTTCTTCATGGTTTACGTTACCTTCAGAACTATTTTTTTATGATGGTGTAAGGATAACCTTCATTAAGCCGGGTTCTTTGTCGTATAATCGTTTAAACCATGATGCTCCCTCCGAGAGTGGGGCGACAGCGCTGATCAAGGAATCAACATCTATTTTTTTACTGACGATCATATCCATGCAAGCCGGATATTCTCCATTTGATCCGCACGATCCATACAGGGTACTTTCTCTTGTAACAACGGCCTGGAGGGGAAAATCAACTTTTGCACTTAAATTACCGACAAGCGTCAAACTTCCCCCTTTCTTTATAACATCGATTCCCGTGTTAACGGCGGGAGAAATTCCCACCACCTCAAACGCACAGTCAGCGCCTCTCTTGTTCGTTAAGCTTAATACCTCCTCTTTCACATTTACCCTCCGTGGGTTAAATCCAAAATCAGCACCCAATTTCTTGGCAGCGGCAAGTTTGCCCTCGTCAATATCAACCGCAATGAGGCTCCCGCAACCGGCGAGCCTCAACGATTGAATCACCAACAGTCCGATCATCCCGGCGCCGACCACGACAGCTGTATCGTTTAAACGAATCGGAGTTCTATTTACGGCATGAAACGCGATTGAAAGGGCTTCAACCATTGCAGCCTGCTCAAAGGTAATTCCTTCGGGAAGTCTATAAAGAATATGCTGGGGAAGAACGACATATTCTGCAAAAGCACCATGCTGCCGGTACTCTTCGCAGGAGACACCGGCAACACGCCGGTTATCGCAGAGGTTGATCTGACCCTGTCGGCAGAAATGGCACGTCCCGCAATAGATTGTGGAATCAAATGTTACCTTGTCCCCTTTTGCCCACCGGGTCACATTTTTTCCAACTTCCTCAATGGTTCCTGAAGCTTCATGTCCCATGACCACAGGCGGGATTCTTCTCCCCGTGCTCCCGTCCATGCCGTGAACGTCGCTACCGCATATTCCGCATGCCTTCACGTGTATGAGGACTTCTTCATCGCTTTTGATCGTTGGTCTGTCCATGTCGATATATTCAAATGTATTGTATTCTTGTAATATAAGTGCTTTCATTGTTCCTCCTTAAACAATATTGAGAGCCCTGACATAAAAACTGAACCGGTTTTGGGGGGACAGATTATCTCTTCCGACAATTTCTTTCGCTCAATTTGAGAATGGCTTGAATGGTTTCTTCTATGTGCTCGTCCATCAACGCCTCACACACAACCTTATCCCCGCTTTTTAACGCGTCGATAAGCTTCCGGTGATATCGGAGTCCGATTTCGCAACCGAGCAACTTGACGACATCAACCATGGCGGTGGAAATGATCTCGTTGATGATTTCATACACTTTCGTGATAATTGGGTTATGTGCGATCTGCGCTATTCGGTAATGGAAAGAATGGTCGGCCGTCGCGTGTTTTGCCGGTTTGTCGGTACACGACAGCATCGTCGCGTACGTTTCCTCCAAGTACTCTATATCTTTATTTGTTATTTTGGGGACGGCCAGGCCGACTGTACCTTTCTCGATGATTTTACGGTATACCAGGACCGTGATGAGGTCTTGGTTTTTATTGATCTGCATCAAGGGATGGAGTGCGTCCACCGCATTGATGGTTGAGAAATCCCTGACAAAAGTGCCGCCGCCATGTTTGGTTTCCACCAGACCGAGAATTCCCAATTGCTGGATCGCAGCCCGAACCGTTACCCGACTCACGCCAAATAATTCGCAAAGTTCATTCTCCGAAGGCAATTTTTCGCCGATTTTCCAAACGCCTTCCATGAGTTTCGATTTAAGCTGCACATACACCTGTGAACGGAGAGATTCTGTTTTTACTCTTTTCAACTTCGGCACGGCGTGGCTCCTTGTCTGAAGTAACGGAAAGTTATTCTTAGTATATAGCCGCAATGTATACAAATCTTTTTTTATCGATACAGCAAGGAATGCATGAACATCCCGGTTTCTGTCCGGGATATGGAAAGACAACGGCCAAACGACATTTAGATGTAATTACGGATAGATGTATAAGTTGTTGACCTGCCCCCCAAAACCGGTCCGGTTTTTAGGTTAGGATTCCCGCATAGGAGAAGAGGAATGTGACGATTCACTTGTCACACAAGCTACAACAATCCAAGGAGGAAAGTGTGAAGAAGCGGTGTGTTCCGACACGGCGGGTGGTGATAAAATATTCTTGACATACAAGATTCATTTCCGTACCGTAAATCAGCGGGGGAGTAACTTCTTATCAATCCCAAAAACAAGAAAGGAGGAACGTGATGAAAAGCCATCCAAAGAAGGGAAAGGAAAGGGTGAAGTTAAGTCGGCGTGATTTTCTCATGGCAGGAGCGGCCGGCTTGGGTGTAGCTGCCATGGGAGGGCTGTTGCCTGACATGCTTCTGGCCGCCAAGGCACCGGCATTTAAGAAAGGAACCAAACTCTCCATTCTGCAGGGTTCCTATTTCATTGCGCCCTCGCAGGATCTGTACAAGAGGCAGGCTCAGGAGTGGGGCGAGGCGAACGGCGTTGAGATGTCTTGCGACTTCTTGAACTGGCCGGACCTGCAACCCAAGATTGCGGCCTCCGTGCAGGCCGGCGGCTACGACATCGTCGAGCTGTGGGGGGGCTGGAACTATCTCTACAAAGACAACCTCGTAGAGTTAGGCGATATCGCCGAGGCTTTCGGAAAGCGAAACGGCGGGTGGGAAAGATATGTTGAGCTCTCTTACAAGGTTGGAAACCGCTGTCTGGGAGTTCCCCATGGTTACTCCAATGGTTCCATGGCCTACCGGATTAGTTGGTTCAAGGAAGCCGGATGCCCGAACGCCGAGGATGGGAACAAAATTGATTTGACCTGGGACGAGTATTTCGCCATCGGCAAGAAGTGTAAAGCAAACGGGCACCCCTTCGGGCAGGCACTCGGCCACAGCACCGGGGATCCTCCGGGGTACTGCTATCCGTACATGTGGGCCCATGGGGCCATGGAAGTGGAAAAGGACGGCAAGACCATAGCCTTCAATAAGCCTCAGTTCGTGGAGGGAATGCGGAAGTTCATTGAGGGCTGGAAGGATGCCTATGACGAAACCGGAACCTCCTGGGACGACAGCAACAACAACCGCGCTTATCTTTCCGGACAGATCTCCAGCACCTTCAACGGTTCCAGCATCTATTTCACCGCAAAGAAGAACCAACCGGAGATCGCCGCAGACACGCACCACATTCTGATCCCCAAAGGACCGGCCGGCCGGTTCTACTGGCTGGATACCCGGACATTCGCCATCCTGAAGAACTCGAAAAATGTCCCGGCAGCCAAAGAGTACTTGAAGTGGTGGTTCGAAGATAAGCAGTTCGGCGACTGGTGGCGTAGCCAGGAAGGATACATGCTTCAGCCGGTTAAGAAATATTACACGGATCCTGTCTGGTTCAAGGATCCGAAAATGGCCCCTTTCCGGGAACAGCCCAAATACGGGCAAAATATGGGCTTTGCCGGACCACCGAATGAAAAGGCAGCCATGGCGTGGTCAAAGTATATCGTAGTGGACACTTTTGCCAAGGCTGTCCAGGGTGGGGATGCCAAACAGGCGATTGAATGGGGCGCGGAACAGTTGAAACGGATATATGGCAGGTAATTCCTAATGAGATGGGGGGTGGATTGAAAACCAATCCATCCCCTTTATTTTTTTGAATATTCTAAGCATATCTCCCATGGCGGCTAATGCTCGATTAAAATCCTTTTCCATGAGGGACTTTTTTGACAGAGAGAGGAATCTCGGCATCATGCTCTTCATGGCCTATCCCTTTTTTCTCGGCATCTGGCTCTCCCTGACGGACAGCATGATCGGACGGGCCGGGCAATTTATCGGCCTCAGGAATTTTGTTGATCTGCTAACCGACACCATCTTTCACCAAACCGCCAAGAATACGTTCATATATGCCCTGGTAACCGTCCCCTTTAAAGCAATGCTTGGCCTGGGGTTGGCTTTAATCTTGAACCGGCATATGCGGTTCAGCAGCCCGGTCCGCGCCGCCGTGATGATGCCCTGGATCGTTCCCACCGCGCTCAGTTCTCTCGGTTGGTTCATGATCTTCGATCCTGTCTTCAGTCCGATCAGTTGGCTTTTTAGAAATATGGGTTTAATCAGCAAGAACATCAATTTCCTGGGAGATCCCATTTTGGCGATTTCCTCGGTTTGCTGGGCCAATATCTGGCGCGGAGTCCCCTTTTTCGGAATCACCATCCTTGCCGGGCTGCAGTCGGTTCCCCAAGAGCTGCATGAGGCCGCGGCGATCGACGGGGCCTCGGTCTGGCATAGGTTCCGTCATGTGACAATCCCTTCGATCAAAGGAGTGGTCCTGATTGCCTCTCTCCTTTCCATCATCTGGACCTTTGCGGATTTCCAGCTCATTTATATTTTGACCAAAGGAGGGCCGGCAAACGAGACCCATATTTTTGGAACCTATACTTACCAAATTGGCTTGCAGGCAACGGAAATCGGCATGGGCGCGGCCATTTCCCTGTACATGTTCCCCATCCTCGCCGTCTTCGCCATTCTGCTTCTCATTTATCTGCGAAAGGAACAATAAAATGGTTGGAAGCGACGTCTTTCGTGCCAAGTTTTTCAGCCTCTATCTGCCTCTGACGTTATATTTAGTCTTCCTCCTCTTTCCCTTTTATTGGATGTTGATCGTTTCCTTCAAGCCCACGAACGACCTGTTCGATATGAAATTCAGTCCGTTCTGGATCCAACAATTCACCCTGGAAAATTATTTGTACCTTTTCCAGAATACCGATTTTATAACCTGGCTGAAAAATACCCTCATTGTTTCGATAGTATCCACAATCCTATCCTTGGTATGCAGTATCTTTATCGGTTACGCCTTGGCTCGGCTGCGTTTTCCGGGGAGCAATTTCTTGGGGCTAGGAATCTTTTTGGCTTATCTGGTCCCCCCGACTCTCCTCTTCCTTCCCCTGGCGCAGGTAATTTCCGAATTAGGTCTGAACAACACCTACTGGGCGCTTATTCTTACTTATCCCACCCAGTTGATTCCTTTTGCCTCCTGGCTCTTGATGGGATATTTTCGCACGATCCCGAAGGAAATCGAGGAAAGCGCCATGGCCGATGGCTGTTCGCGCATCCAGATCCTCTTTCGCATGGTCCTGCCCCTCTCCGTTCCAGGCCTTCTTTCGGCCGGGATTTTTTGTTTCACCCTGTGCTGGAATGAATTCCTCTATGCCCTTATCTTCATGTCTTCCGGCTCCATGAAAACCATTCCAGTGGGTACGGTTAGTGATCTGATCAAGGCCGACACCTTGTTCTGGGGTGCGCTTATGGCCTCCGCGGTTTTAGGGTCCTTTCCCATTGCTTTCATATATTCGTTTTTCGTGAAGCATTACGTCTCCGGCCTCACGGCCGGGGCCGTGAAAGGATAGTTTTCTGAAATTTAATCGAATAAAAATTTAGGAGATTTCCTACACTATGAAAAAAAGAAAAAATGTTTTGCGCAATCTTTTGAAAACCGGGAAGCCTTCGTTGGGCGTGCATGTCCATGTCACCTGGCCCGGGTTCGTGGAGGTCATCGGGCAAACCGGTGTCATCGACTACATTGAGTTCGCGGGGGAATACGCACCCTACGA
>JAPLJX010000195.1 GCA_026388375.1 Deltaproteobacteria bacterium | reverse complement strand
TGGACACAGTATGTCCTCGACAATTTCGCAACGGTCGAAGAGGCCGTGGACGCGATGCGCCTGGAAAAGTTCCGCGTGGTCACCGTCGCAGCCCCCAATGGCAAACCGGGCTCCGTCCACTTCTCGATGTCGGACGCCTCGGGTGACTCAGCCATTATCGAGTACATCAAAGGCAAGCTGGTCATCCATCATGGCAGGCAGTACCAGGTCATGACCAATTCGCCGATCTACAGCGAGCAGATCCCACTGAACGATTACTGGAAGCAGATCGGCGGCACCGTCATGCTGCCGGGCACCAACCGCGCCGCCGACCGGTTCGCCCGCGCGTCGTTCTACATCAATGCCACCGCCCAGTCCGCCGATCTGCGCGAGGCCGTTGCCGCCGTTTTCAGCGTCATGCGCAACGTCAGCGTGCCCCGCGGCATCAGCACGCCGACCCAGCCCAATATCTCATCCACGATCTGGCGTACGGTTGCGGATCAGAAGAATAAGGTTTACTTCTTCGAGGATACCGCAAGTCCGAGCCTTGTGTGGGTGAAACTCAATCAGATCGATTTCAAGCCGGATTCGGGCGTCCGCAAGCTCACCCTCCATGGCAATCCCGACCTGGGCGGGGACCAGACAACCCATTTCAAGAAAGCTGAAGCGTTCAAGTTTCTGGCGCCGCATTAAGCGCGGGTAAATATGCTATTGCGACTGAGCAGATATGGTAAAAGAAGGCGCTGAACTGGTCATCTTCCCGGGAGATCTTGTGAACGGCTGGTACGCGATCAACACGCCCTACGCCGATCAGTTCGCAACCTGGCGCAAAGCGATGGCTCCTGCGTATGATGCCGGCATTAAAGTCTATCCTGTCCGAGGAAACCATGAAGATGGTCCCTGGTACGCCCTGAAGAACAGATTGATCGAGTAAAATCAGGAAATCCCTACAAAAAAATCAGCATTCCCCTACAGACAAGCCGTTTCCAGATGCGCTAACATGCAATTGTGGGAGGCTTTCATCATGGAATCCCGCCGTCCACAGATCGTTTTTTAAGGCATAAATTTAAGAAATACCGGGATCAGCAGGCCAAGACCACCGTCCGGCAGACCGCTGCCTCAAAGGCTCGGAAGCGCACAAAGTCGGAGGCTCTGGCCAGCCAGTGGGCGTTGATCTAAGGGAGGCAGAAAAGCGATGCTTTCTATTAAAAACAGACAAGATATTTCCCGCATCAGCACCTGGGTGATAATCCTCGGCGGCCTAATGCTTACGGCCATAGCTTTCGCGGTAGTTCGCAACTGGGAACGTCAAGAGAGGCAAACGGACTTTTCAATTGCTGCAGAAAACCGCTATGCCGCTTTGAAAAGAGAAGTTGAGTCCGATATGGAAGTACTTTCATCCGTCAGGGCTTTTTACCTTCATGCAAAAGTGGTTACCAGATCAGAATTCCACAACTTTACAGAATCGCTCTTGCTGCAACATCCCGGCATTCAAGCTCTTGAATGGATACCGCGTGTACCTTATTCTCAGCGCGAAGAATACGAAAAAGCAGCAATAAGGGATGGTTTTAAGTATTTTCAGATTACCGAACACTTGGCCCAGAATAAGATAGCAAAGGCCGGCAAGAGGAGTGAATACTTCCCCATTTATTTTGTTGAGCCCTATAAGGGTAATGAACCTGCATTAGGGTATGACCTGGCTTCTAACCCTTTGCGCAAGGAAGCATTGGATCGATCTCGCGACACGGGCGGGATAGCAGCCACCGCCCGGATAACACTGGTGCAGGAAAAGAAAAGCCAAGCCGGTTTTTTGGTTGTTGCCCCGGTATATCAGCGGAATATGCCTGCCGATTCGACTCAAACTCGGAAAGACAATATCCGGGGCTTTGCAGTGGGTGTCTTTCGGGTTGGTGATATTGTCGAGAGGTCCTTGACGTACCTGAAACCGGAAGTCATCGATGTTTATCTCTATGATAACTCCGCACAGGGAGAAGAGCGTTTTCTTTATTTTCATCCGGCGCGCGCAGGGAAAACGACAGACTCATTGCGCAATGAAGGACCAGTGCCGGATGGCAGCCTCAAAATCACCCGAACACTCAAGGTCGCGGATCGCGAATGGCAGATTCTGTTCGTGGCAACGCCCGATTACGTTGCAAGCGAAAATACGTGGCAGCCCTGGGGGGTATTATTGGCCGGACTGCTTTTGACCGGTTTACTGGCCGGCTTTTTGATTGTGGTGGCCAGGCGCGCTGAAGAACTAACCAACAGCAATGAACTGCTCTTACAGGAAATCGCCGATCACAGAAAGACAGAGGAAGCGCTGCGGCTGAACGAAGAGAAGTACCGTTGGATGTTGGATAACATGACGGACGTCATAACGGTCATGGACATGAATCTGCGTTTTACCTATGTCAGCCCTTCCATCATTCGTAGGCGGGGATACACGGCTGAAGAGGCCACAGCGCAGACCTTAGAACAGGCCCTGACGCCTGAATCCCTGCAGATCAGTGCCAAGGTCTTTGAAGAAGAGATGAAATTGGAAGCCAGTGGTACGGCAGATCCCGGTAGAAACCGCATCCTGGAATTGGAGCAATACAGAAAGGACGGTTCCATCGTTTGGATGGAGAACAGTCTGTCTTTTATGCGGGACAAGGCACAGAAGCCCGTGGGCATAATCTCAGTGTCCCGCGACATCACCGGCCGCAAGCGGGCGGAGGAGGATCTGCGCAAGAGTGAAGAAAGATACCGCACGATCCTGGAAGATATTGACGAGGGCTATTTTGAAAATGATCTGGCCGGCAACTTTACCTTTGTCAATGATGCTGAGTGCCGGGATTTGGGCTATTCCCGCGAGGAATTAATCGGCATGAACTACCGGCAATATAGTGATGAAGCAACAGCGAAGAAATTATATGAGCTCTTTTACAATATCTATAACACGGGAAAGCCGATTAAACGATTTCCGGGACAATTTATATCCAAGGACGGGACGCGTCGTTTTAACGAAGTGTCAGCGTCACTCATTCGAGATGCAAAGGGCAAACCAATCGGATTTCGTGGCGTTTCGCAGGATGTCACCGAACGCAAGCGGGCGGAGGAAGCGCTGCGGCTGAACGAAGAGCGGTTCAGGCGCATCTTTGATGAAGGACCTGTCGGGATGGTTTTAGTAAGTCCGGACTACACAATTATCGCGGCGAATAAAGTGTTCTGCGGGTTGTTGGGGTATACCGAACAGGAACTTGCCGGTCAAAACTTTGTAGATCTCACCTACGAAGAGGACAGAGAGAAGAGCAGAGAGTTTGCAGAACAATTATTCGCAGGCAGCATCCCCGTGTTTTGCTTGGAAAAGCGGTATGTCAGAAAGGATGGCGCTATCTTGTGGACTAATATTACCGCCTCTGCCATCCATGGGAAAGAAGGTAACGTGCTTTACAATCTGGTTATCATTGAGGACCTCACGAAAAGCAAGAAGGCGGCAGAAAAGATTCACCTGCTGCATTATTATGACAGTCTGACCGGGTTGCCAAACCGCACATTTCATAAAGAGCTTATGAAAAGAGCGATTGAACATGCCCAGCGCCATAAAGAGATATTTGCCCTGATTTATATCGGATTGGATAATTTTCAGCGGATTAACGATACGCTCGGACATAGCAGCGGAGATTTCCTGCTGAAGGCTGTTGCTGACAGGCTTACCAACTCTTTACGAAAAAGCGACTACGTTGCCAGATCAGATGGAAGTGAAACAGAGAATGTTGTATCTCGGGTGGGTGGAGACGAGTTTATCGTATTGGCGGATGATATCAATCAGGCTCAAGACGCCGCAATAGTGTCCCGTCGTTTACTCGAGGAAATATCCGCCCCCTATGATCTGAGCGGTCGCGAGGTATTTATGACCGCCAGTATCGGCATTTCCTTGTATCCCGATGACGGAGCGGATGTTGACGACCTCCTGGAAAACGCCGAAAAGGCCATGAGACACACAAAGAGCGAAGGAAAAAACAACTATCACTTTTACTCAAGATCGATGCATTCCTTTGTCCTGGAACTCCTGACGCTGGAAAGCGACCTGCACAAGGCCCTGGAGCGGGACGAACTGGTTCTCTATTACCAGCCGAAGGTGGATGCGGCAACGCGAATGGTCAAGGGGATGGAAGCGCTGATACGCTGGAAACATCCCGATAAGGGCCTGATTCCGCCCATGCAGTTTATTCCCCTGGCCGAAGCAAGCGGCCTCATCATACCCATCGGAGAGTTTGTAATACGCACCGTCTGTGGGCAAATCAAAACATGGCAGAAAGCCGGTTACAAACAGATGAACATTGCCCTGAACGTATCGAGTCGTCAGTTTGATCAACAGAACCTGATAGAAATAGTTAAGGAGGCCTTACAGGATACCCTGATTTCTCCGCAGTGCCTGGAGTTGGAAATAACGGAAAGCATCATTATGCGGAACCCGGAGAAGGCTATGCGGACCCTGACTGAACTAAAAGCGCTGGGGATAGAGATTGCGATTGATGATTTCGGCACGGGATATTCGTCCTTGAGCTATTTGAAACAGCTGCCGTTGGATTTTTTGAAGATAGATCAGTCCTTTGTCAAGAACCTGGCGTCCGACCCCAGAGATCAGGCAATCATCAGGGCGATTATCGCTATGGCGCACAGCCTGAATTTGAAGACCATTGCCGAAGGTGTGGAGACAGAGGAGCAGTTGTCCTTCCTGCAGAAACATGGATGCGACGAAATCCAGGGCTACTTGTTCAGCCGGCCTTTGCCGGCAGAGGAGATCCCGGGGATCTTGGCGAAAGGATATCTATAAGATTATGGAAACGCGCGATCGATCTTCTTATCCTGATTCTCCTCATCCCGGCTACGGGCATCCAAACGACTGGATTGACAAGCATTATTCAATAATGTTCACCGGTATCGTCTTATTCATTTTAATCTTTGGAATTGCCATTTTTCTGGGCTACCGGCAGTTTGAAACCACAAGGCACAATGCCCTGACTGCTGATAAGACGACTGCAAATCTCCTCGCAGACCTCATCCTGGAGCACAACAAAGCAACCATCAGAATCCTCCAGTCCTATGCTAACCGTTCCACATTCATCGATGCCGTGAAGAATAAGGACGTTACGGGAGTTTACAGGCACCTGCCCGACCTCAAAAAAAATGCCGAGATCGACATGGCCTTCGTCACGGACAAACGCGGCATTCTCTGGACAAATTTCCCTTTGTTTCCGGAATCAATAGGAAAAGACCTATCCTATCGTGACTGGTACAAAGGAATAAGTTCCCATTGGAAGCCTTACATTTCCACCGTCTTTAAACTGATCGTCGGGGATAAGCCGCTGGCGGTAGCCGTCTGCGTCCCCATCTTCGATCAGGAAGGAAGACCCATCGGGATACTCGGAGATACTGAACGACTTAGTTTTCTTGATGTCGCCATCCAGCGGGTGCCTTTGAGCCCTTATACGACCGTGAACGTGATCGACCGGGCGGGGCATATCATTTACAGCAACAAATTTCCTTATCAGGAAAACATCACGGATTATCGATTTTTTCCGATCCTTGAACCGGCGGTAAAGGAAAAAAAACAGCAGATCGAAATTAACGATTCGCAGAAAGATCAGGAGAAACATTATCTCACCGTTGTTCCCGCGGGGGACATCGGGTGGACGGTCATCATTGAGAGATCCCTGAGAGACATTTATCGTTCGGATCTCAGACGTTTTATTGAGATAGGGGCTGTTTCCTTCCTGTTGTTCCTCCTGATCATTTTCTTTCTGGTTTACCTGAGAAAAGCCACCTTATTCAGTAAGACGGAGGAACTCTTACATGCTGAGACAAAACTTCGGCAAGGGGATGAGAAGCTGCGAGCCTTGTCCTCGCGACAGGAGGCCATCCTGGCCGCCGTTTCGGAAATCATTATGGAGGTGGATAACAACAAGGTCTACACTTGGGCGAATTCGGCGGGTATTGAATTCTTTGGAGAGGATGTGATCGGCAAAGAAGCTACTTTCTACTTCAAAGGCGAGCAAGACACCTATGACAAAGTAAGTCCTCTCTTCAACGGCACTGAAGACGTGATCTATGTGGAAAGCTGGCAGCGGCGTAAGGATGGACAAAAACGTCTGCTGGCCTGGTGGTACCAGGTACTCAAGGATGAAAAAGGAAATGTTGAGGGAGTGCTTTCCACAGCATACGACATCACCGAACGCAAGGAGACAGAAAATGTTCTGGAATACGCCGAGAGCATCATCAACACCGTACGTGAACCCTTAATCGCTCTGGATCAAGATTTAAGAGTCGTCAAAGTCAACCGCTCCTTCTATGAAGTCTTTAAGGTAAAACCTGAAGAGACTGTGGGACAGCTTATTTATGACCTGGGCAATAAACAGTGGGATATCCCCAAGCTGCGGGAACTGCTGGAGACCATCCTTCCCCAAAAGACAACCTTTGATAACTATGAGGTTGAACACGATTTTGCCACCATTGGCAGGCGCATAATGCTTTTGAATGCCCGGCAGATTCAAAGAGTGTTGGGAAAAGAGCGGATTATCCTCCTGGCCATCGAGGACATCACCGTGCGCAGGGAGATAGAAAATGGGCTGGAAAAAGCCCATGAAGAGTTAAAGGAGTTGGCCACCGAGTTAAAACGTACCGCTCTGGTAAAATCTGAATTCTTGGCCAACATGTCGCATGAGCTCAGGACCCCGCTAAACTCCATTAACGGTTTCTCTGAGGTATTATACGACGAGACTTTCGGACCGCTTAATGAGAAGCAGAAGAAATACGTT
>JAPLJX010000101.1 GCA_026388375.1 Deltaproteobacteria bacterium | reverse complement strand
TCTGTTCTTCCGTGGGTGCGAAATTCATAGGGAGCCTCCTTTATTTGAATTGGATTACACCCGTTCAAGAAGGATCGCCATTCCCTGACCGCCGCCGATGCAGAGCGTCGCGAGCCCGAGGTTGAGATCCCGTTTTTGAAGCTGCACGGCGAGGCTGTAGGTGATCCGGGCGCCGGTGCAGCCTACCGGGTGGCCGATCGAGATGCCGCTGCCGTTCAGGTTGCATTTGTCGAGGCCGATCCCCAGCTCCCGCATGCAGGCGATCGCCTGGACGGCGAAGGCCTCGTTCAGCTCGACAAGGTCGATGTCCTTTATTGTGAGACCCAGGTTGCCGAGGAGCTTCCGCGTCGCCGGAATCGGTCCCAGTCCCATGTAGGCCGGATCGACGCCGCCCGCCGCATACCCTCTGATCCGGGCGAGCGGCTTGAGGCCCAGTTCTTTGGCCTTGTCTGCCGCCATGACGACGACCGCGGCGGCACCGTCGTTGATTCCGGAGGCGTTTCCGGCGGTGACCGTTCCCCCTTCCTTTTTGGAGGCGGGTGCGAGCTTGGCCAACTTTTCGAGCGAGGTCTCCATCGGCCGCTCATCCGTCCGGAAGGCGACCGGTTCCCCCTTCTTCTGGGGGATCATCACCGGGACGATCTCGTCGTCGATGGCGCCGCTCGCGATCGCGGCGCGCGCCCGCTGGTGGCTTATGAGCGCCAGTTCATCCTGCTCCCGGCGGGTGATCCCGCAGCGGGCGGCGATGTTCTCCGCCGTGAACCCCATGTGGTAGCCGTTGAAGATCTCGTAGAGGCCGTCGAAGACGACCAGGTCGGTGATCTTCCCGAAGGGCATGCTCATCCGGTACCCCCAGCGGGCGTCCGGGAGGGCGAAGGGGGCGTCGCTCATATTCTCCATGCCGCCCGCCACGACGGCCTCCGCGTCGCCTGCCTTGATGGACTGGGCGGCGAGCGTGATCGCCTTCATTCCGGAGGCGCAAACCTTGTTGACGGTGATCGCGTTGGTCTCCTCGGGCAGGCCCGCGTAGATGCCGGCCTGGCGGCCCGGGTTCTGTCCCAACCCCGCCTGGAGGACGTTTCCGATGATGCACTCGTCGAAATAGACAGGGGCGGCGGTTTTGGGATAATCGTAATATTTCTTATGGATTTCCGTCTTGTCCGTATCCCGGAAAACGTCCGGACGGCAGGCGCGGACGGCGGCGCTCACATCCGGCCGGAGACCGGCCCTCCGGATGGCCTCTTTGATGACCAGCGCCCCCATATCGACGGCCCGGACACCTTTGAGCGATCCACCGAAACTGCCCACGGCGGTCCTCGCCCCGCTTACGATCACAACGTCTCTCATCAGCATTCGTCTCCTTTCCAAAGTTACACCCGGATCAGTATTGCGTCGCCCTGGGCGGCGCCGGAGCAGATGCCGCAGACGCCCAGCCCCCCGCCGCGCCGTCGGAGCTCATAGACAAGCGTCATCAGAATCCGCGCCCCCGTAGCTCCGATTGGGTGACCGTAGGCGATGGCGCTCCCGTTGACGTTGACCTTCGCGAACATCTCCTCCTTCGTCATCCCCAGGATCGACCGGGCGCTGACCAGGACGACCGCGGCGAACGCCTCGTTGATCTCGACCAAGTCGACCCCGCCGAGGGTCATGTCGTTCTGCTCCAGGATCTTCCGGATGGCCAGGCCCGGGACTGTGGCGATGTCCTTCGGCGGCTGCGAAACCTCCGCGTAGTCAAGGATCGTGCAGAGGGGTTTGATCCCCAGCTCCGCGGCCTTCTCGGCGCTCATCAGCAGGCAGACGTCCCCCCCGTCGTTGACCCCCGGGGCGTTCCCGGCGGTGACGCTCCCCGGCAGGCCGGTGACCGTGCTTGTGTGGCCGAAGACCGGCGGCAACTTGGCCAGCCCCTCGATCGTCGTCTCCGGCCTTGGGCCTTCATCCTGACTCAGCACCGAGATTTTTTTTCCTTCCCGGATCTCGACGGGGAAGATCTCGTCGTCCAGCCGCCCCGCCTTCATCGCGTCGACCGCGGCCAACTGGGAATGGAGAGCCCATTCGTCCTGGTCCGCGCGGCTGAAACCGAACTCGTCCGCCACCTCCGAGCCGTGGAGCGCCATGTGGCGGTTGTAGAAGGCGCACCAGAGGCCGTCGTTCACCATCAGGTCCAGAACGGGGCGCGAGGGGAGGCCCATCCGGCTTCCCCAGCGCATCTCCGTCAGGCCGAAAGGGGCGTTGGTCATGCTCTCCTGGCCGCCGGCGATGCAGATGTCGGCCCGGCCGAGCTGGATCATCTGGCAGGCGAGATCGACCGTCTTGATCCCGGAGGAGCAGACCTTGTTCACGGTGATGCTGGGGACCGACTCGGGAAGCCCCGCCAGGATCGTCGCCTGGCGGCTGGGAACCTGGCCGCACCCGGCGGTGACGACCTGCCCCATGAAGACGTAGTCCACGTCGCCCGGGCTCACCTTGCCGTTCGTCCGGCGGAGGACCTCCTGGATCGCCAGGGCGCCGAGTTCGGGTGCGGCAAATCCCTTCAGCGCACCGCCGAAGCGGCCGTAGGGGGTCCGGCAGGCCCCGACGAGGACGACCTCCCGGAGGTCCGGTGCGTGCTTTTTCTTCGCGACAGCTTCTGTTCCAGTTTCTGTGGCGTCTTGTCCATGCTCATTCTCCAATCTTTTCCACAAACTCAACCTCCCTCGGGACCTTGTACGAGGAGAGGTAGGTCCGGCAGTGTTTGAGCAGCTCCCGCTCCTCGATCTCCATGCCGGGCTTTTTCACGACGACGGCCTTGACGATCTCCCCCCGCAGCAGATCCTCCTTGCCGATGATGCGGGCCTCCTGCACGGCGGGGTGGAGGCCGAGGACGATCTCGATTTCCCGGGGATAGACGTTGAAGCCGCTCGTGATGATCATCCGCTTCTTCCGACCGGTGAGGAAGATGTAACCGTCCCCGTCCATCCGCCCGAGGTCGCTCGTATGGAGCCAGCCGTTCCGGATCACCTGGGCGGTTGCCTTCTCGTCCTTGTAATAACCTTTCATGACGTTTTCGCCCCGGAGGATCAGTTCGCCGACGGTCTCCCGCGGGAGCTCCCGGCCTGCCTCGTCGACGATTTTCGCGGCGACGCCGGGAATGGGAATCCCGATGGAGCCGGGCTTCTGAGGCATGTCGAGACGGCTGAAGGAGGAGACGGGCGACGCCTCGGTGAGACCATAGCCCTCCATGATCTTGGTGCCGAACCGCTGTTCGAAGACGGGGATGAACTCCGGAGGCATCGCCGCCCCGCCGGTGATACAGAACTTCAGGGAATCGACCCGGTATTTTTCGGTCCCCTCGTGGAACAGCATGCCGATGAACAGGCGGGGAACGGCGGCGATATAGGTTACCCTTTCCTTTTCGATGGCGCCGAAGATCCCGTCGAGGGTGAAGCGCTACATCAGGACGACCCCGGCGCCGATCCGGAGGGGCAGCAACATGTTGACGACGGCCCCGAAGGAGTGGAAGAAGGGGATCACGGCGAGTCCGATGTCCTTGTCCTCCTCGGTCCGGCGGCAGACGGTCCGCAGAAGGACCGACTGGGTCAGGAGGTTGCGGTGGGTGAGGACCGCGCCGAGCGGCTTTCCGGTCAGTCCCGCCGTGTAGATCATGACGGCGGGGTCGTCGCCTTCGAGTTCCGGGATCTCCGTCGAGAAGGGACCGTTCACGATGATCTCCCGGAAAGGGGAATCCTCTTCCAATCCGTTCGTCGTGATGAGGCGGCGGCAGAGGGGAAGTTCATCCCGGATCTCCTCGAACCGCTTTGCCAGCGCCCCCTGTGTGATCAAACATTTCGCGTCGCTGTTTCCGAGAAGGTGGCGGAGCTCATAAGATGTGGACTGGACGTGCAGCGTTACGGCGACGCCGCCGATCTTCTGGATTCCGAAATAGGCGATGATGAACTCCGGGCAGTTGGGGAGCATCAGGGCCACCTTGTCTCCTTGCCCCAAGCCGATCGACCGGAGGTGGTTCGCCAGCGCACAGGCGGCCCGCTCCAGTTCACGATAGGTGATCCTGTGATCGCCGTGGATCACAGCCACCCTTTCCGCGTATTTCCCGGCGCTTTCCGCCAGCATCTTTCCCAGACTCATCATGGATCACCAGCCCCTTTAGTTTTTTCATCTCCTTAACACAGGAGAGAAAAAAAATTCAACAGAATAAAGGCGGCCCGGATCATTTAAATGCTTGCATCCATGATTTTTTTCTTGATTGCACCGCGCATTTTTTCTATAATGTGCCCGCTTCAGGAAGACCGTTCATGCGGGCACGGAGCCGACAGGACTGCCCGGGCTTCCGGGAATGTCGGGCTCCCAAGAAAATCCGGATCAGATTCGCGGATTGTTCAACGTATTTCCGTTTTCAAAGACCGATCATTTACTCAACAAGGAGGAACAGGGATGAAAAAAACCGTTTTTGCGTTGCTGCTCGTGTTGTTGTGGACCGCTTCCACGGCCGTTGCGGCCGAACTCAAGGTCGGGGACAAGGCGCCGGACTTCAAGCTGAAGGATTCGACCGGCAAGGAGTACTCGCTGGATCACCCGCAGTTCAAAGGGAAGGTCCTCTATATCGCCTATGTGGATCCCGACGAGAAGGACACGAACAACCATGTGGAAGACGCGCTGAAAAAGGAGCGGGATTCGGGCGGTCTGGACAAGACCCGGTACGAAGGTTTCGGGATCGTGAATCTCAAGGCGAGCGCGATGCCCAATTTCCTGATCAAGTCGGCCATCAAGAGCAAACAGGAGAAGACGGGCGCCATCATTGTTCTGGACCTTGATTACACCATCCTGAACCTGTGGGGCGTGAAGAACGACTCTTCCGACGTGGTCGTCCTCGACAAGGAACGGATCTGCCGGTATGTCTACAACGGTAAGCTGCCTCCGGAAGAGCTCACGAAGATGATTGGGATCATCAAGGAGTATCAGGTCAAATGACCATGCATGAGACGAATCATCGTCCAAGGTTGTCTGCAAATGTCTGAAAATGCTGATCGCCAAGGGCGTTTGATCCGGTTGATCTTATCCTGTTTCCGGTGTGTTCCCATTCGCTTGCGAACCCGTATCTTTGTCAGCCTGTTTCTCGCTTTTTACCATCTGTCCCCAAGGCGGCGTCTTATTGCCATACACAATCTGAAGAGGGCCTTCCCGGAGAAGTCCATGGCAGAGATTGTCCTGATCGCCAAAGGTTCCTACCGGAACATGGCCATCGTTGCCGCCGAATTTTTTGACATCCCCTGGTTGACAAAGGACCGTGTGCGGGAAAGGGTCGAGGTGGAGGGGTTCGAACATTGCGTGGAAGCCCTGAAAAAAAAGCGAGGGCTTTTGATGATTGCATCTCATTTTGGGAATTGGGAGTTACAAGCAATTGCGTTTTCGTTACTTTTTCAGCCTCTGTTATTTTTATACCGTCCTTTGGACAACCTGTTCCTTGATCGTTTGGTGACCTCAGTCAGATCGTCAACCGGCAACAGGCCACTGGCAAAGGAAAAGGCCATGAGACAGATGCTCCGCACAATCAAGGCCAACGGGATCGTTGGTCTCCTCATTGACCAGAATTGGTCTTTGCAGGAGGGGGTTTTTGTAGATTTCTTCGGCCGACCAGCCTGTACCAGCGATGGATTAGCCCGCCTGGCACTTCATACAGCGGCGCCAGTCATCCCGGCCTTTATGGTCAGGCAGGAAAGCGGAAAATACAGGTTAGTCATTAGAGAGGCGGTTGAGTTAGTCAACACGGGTGAACAGGAAAAGGATGTTATGGTCAATACCCAGAATTTTACGAGGATCATCGAGGAGATGATCAGAAAATATCCCGACCAGTGGTTCTGGGTCCATCAAAGATGGAAAACGCAGAGCCCGCATCGTACTGAAAAAGCGTAATTTGCCTGCCGCCGGAAGAGATTGCCCAGATGATCCGGATCATCAAGGAATACCAGGTCAAGTAGCCGCTCACGAGAAACGAAATTCTCTATGAGTGCGGGATTAAGGTAAAAGATACCTGCTGTCACTCCCGCACAGGATACATGTGGATGAGTCCAAATCCACCCTTTCAGGTATTTCATTGAAGGGAACGGTTTCGTCGAATGGTTTCATCAAAGATCTTCAAGAGATGCTGATGATTTTTGATAATGGAATACTCCTTAATTGAACGGGATGCGGAAAGAGACATCTTCCGTCGATTTTCCGCTGAGAGAAGTGACGCCATCTTCGTGGCCAGCTCTTGGGGTTGGGGCGGGTGGGAAATGATATATCCATTTTCTCCATTGACAATGACGCCGGCGGCCCCGTTATATTCGGTCGTTATTGCAGGGAGTCCCGAGGCCATGGCTTCAAGAAGAACCAATGAACATGCGTCATAATAGGTTGGTAACACGAATACATCAGCATTCGCATAATACTCATCGATGTTCTTGACCGGACCCGGGAAGAAAATCGCTTGTCCTATCCCAAGCCTATCGATCCTTCTTAAAAGCGAGCGATACGGTCGATCGCCCACAACGATGATGCTGAAATTCTTTTCGCCTGACTTTTTCAGTAAAGCGGCCGCTTCCACGAGCGGCACGATCCCTTTTTTCTTGAGATTGTAAGAAACAAAAAGAAAAATGACATTGCCTCTTGTAATATTGAGTCGTTGTCTCAGCGGACCCTGCAATTTTTCGCGGTGTGACTCATTCAACCGTTTCAAATCCACACCATTGAAGACGACTTCAATTTCCTCTTTGCTGATGTGAAAATAGGATGCCATATCATCCCGGATCATGCGCGATATGGCAATAATTTTCGGCATGGGATGCTGACGGAAGGGCGCGGACTCGATCCAATGCCTTGCCCGGTGCTTCAAAGAAAGCTTCGTCAGAAGCCTTTTCAGTGCTCTGATCAATGGACTTTCGCATGCATACAACATACGTTCCGTAGACAGCCAATGCACGCCTCCATGGCTCTGGTACACATTCATCGAGATGGTGCTGCCAAATCCCAAGACGATATCGAATTGCTCCCGTTTCATCTCCTTGCGATGTTTCAGAGCAAAAAGGATGAGTTTAAGGGGCTTGGGAAGGAATTTTGGGATGTATATTCTGTGAAAGATCGCATTGTTCGGTTCCCCATCCCATCGCTGACCGAAAAAATGGACTTCCCAGGAATGATCGATAAGCGTGCATGCAAGGGAAACCGCGTATGATTCGGCTCCGCCGGCAAACCGGCTGAAATTTTCAATTGCCAAAGCAATTTTTTTCATTTCGGGATCACCACGGCAATTCTGTGGGCGCGTCCGGCCATGTTTATCACCGCACCTTGAAGAGGGTGATCTTCCCCGAGTCCCGATGATGCCACGATCCGAGCGGGATGAAGTCCCGCTCATAGGGCGAGGCGAGAAAATCGAAGCGCCCGGCCGGCCAGTTCTTTTCCTCCCAGACAAGGTACTGTACCCCTCTCGATTTCACAAATTTGAGAAACTGGCCGTAGTCGTTTCCGATCATCTTCTCGTATTCGGCGTAGTCATCGGTGCAGGGGGCGCCGGGGAAGTGCAGGTTGGCGTAAAACCATACCCAGCGCTGAGAGCCGCCAACCGTCAGGATCTCGATTTTTTTTGCATTTCCCTCCAAGCCCGCAATGGTTTCCCCCACCGTCTTGAAGATGATTTTGTCCTCCCCCCGCGGTTTCAAGTTTTTCGGCAGGCCGAAGGCCAATATCAACAGGCAGATCAGCAGCAGCGCCACGCCTCTTTTCATCGTGAATTTTGATTGCATCAGCGAGATCAGCCGCTCCAACCCGGCACCCAGAAAGATGAAGGAAGGGAAAAGGGCGAGGGAGAGCCATCGGTTTTCCATCTGCCAATAGACAAACAGATAGCAGTAGAGCAAGAGAAAAACGGCGGGTACGAGCAGGCAAAAATAGAGCACCCGCACATCGCCTCTGATCCGCTGCCCCATGGCTCCCAGTCCCATGAGGTAGAAGAGAAAAAATGGATAATAGTAGGCCTCCAGGGTATTTTGAAAAATGATGCCCAGTCCGACAAACCAGAGGATATCCCGAGTCTTATCGAAGAATTCCGTCGGAATGTCGGATGTCGGGTGACTGGCCAGTTCCGCGAGCTGCGCCCTGATCTCGTGATACTTAGAAAGAAAAGCGGAAGCCTTATTGACCCGCTCCGGGTTAAGCAGCAGCTGACTACCGACGATGGCTGCGAAAAAAATGACGACAGCAGGGAGGAGAAAGACGGACGCCCTCCGGAGGCGTTTTTCTCCCCGGTCCATCAGGATGTAGATCGGTGAGCAAGCGACAAAGATGAAAAATTCTGTCCGGGTCCAGGCGGCGATCAGGAACGAGATGCTGCTCATGATCAGATAGGGGTCGCGTTGCTTTTTGTCTTTGGTGAAGAGGTAAAGGCCGAGCGTCAGAAAAAACCAGGCGGTGGAATCTCTAACGATGTCGACACTGCCGTCAATTAACGTAGGATTAAGAGCGTAAACCAATGCAACAACTGCCGAAATATCCTTGTCGAAAAAGCGTCTGGCAAGCAGATAGAGCGGTACGAGGGTAATCGTTCCAAAGAAGAGGGAGACAAACGTGCCGGCGGCGACCCAGTCGCCCAGGATCGGATAAACGGCGGCTATGCACAGCGTCGTAACGGTCGGAAACCGGAGTATGCTGCAGGTGTTGACTGAATCCCAGAGGCCGTAATAGATGGCCCTCGCCTGGTTGATATAGATGGCGCCGTCCGGATTGATAACACCGGTATGCTGCCAGGCGAACAGGCGAAGCACCAATCCGAGGGTGAAGATCAGGAGAATCAGGATGATATGGTTGTTCGATGATCCCGAAGGATGTTCTGGAAACAATAAACCCTGTCCGCCGACCGATGGCATCAAATTACTCCTTAACTTCTTGATGCGGTTGTCTATCATAAAAGATGAACGCACGCAATGATCCGCGTCTTACCGGCCGCGGCAAGAAGGGGCCAAAGAAAACCGGTATTGACATTGCCGTTACTTTTTCGGTACAACTGTGCATCCGGATCGGGTTTTGAGATGTGTGCAGGGGGAGCATGGAACGGCAAAAGATCAGCATCGCCATTATTGCGAAAAACGAAGCGGATCGTATAGATAACCTGCTGAACAGTTGCAGTTTCGCCGATGAGATCGTCGTTGTGGACTCCGGCAGTACCGACGGCACTCAGGCCCTGTGTGAAAAAGCCGGTGCACGGGTCTTGTACCATGAATGGCCCGGCTATGTTGTTCAGAAACAGTTTGCGTTGGATGTAACCTCATCAGAATGGATACTCTGTCTTGATGCCGATGAAGAGGTCCCGGCTGCACTGGCAAAAGAAATCCTCTCCGCCATAAACAATGCCGAGGCGGATGTAAGCGCCTTTTCGATGCCCCGATTGTCGCGTTACCTCGGGCGCTGGATAAGACATGGCGGTTGGTATCCCGATCGTAAGGTGCGCCTCATTCGCAGGGAGAGAGGCTTATGGCAGGGTAAGGACCCCCACGATAAACTTGTCGTCACGGACGGCAGGGTAAAAAAACTGACAAATCCGATTCTTCACCATGTGTATCGCGACATTTCGGATCAGATTTCAACGATGAACAACTTTTCTGACATATACGCGCGGGATAAAACGTTGCGGGGTGGATGGTTCGTCGCGGCGGGAATGGTTCATGCGCTTGGAAAATTTGTCGAGTGCTATCTGTGGAAAATGGGGGTTTTAGATGGGATTCCCGGGCTTATCATCGCTGCGAATTCGGCATGGTATGTTTTCTTGAAGCATGCAAAGACTTGGGAATTGGGTTTGCCGGGAAGGTGATTTCACGAGGGATCCTCTCTTCTGAGTAAGGGTTATGCAGATTGCTCCTCATTTTGGTAAAATATCGACCCCCCATCGAATCCTGATCATCCAACTCGGTGATATCGGCGACGTTGTTTTATCTCTTCCCGCCCTCCGGGCCGTCCGGGAGGCCTATCCGGGGTCGGTCGTCGCGGTGCTCCTGAGAGGGGGAAACGGAGAGCTTCTCGCCGCGGAGTCCTCCCCTCCGGAGATCTTCGAGGTCGGAAAGAAGGGGCAGGTCGGTTTCTCGGGACGTTTTACGGCCCCGTTGAAGCTCATACGAGCGCTCCGCCGGGAGCGCTTCGACCTGGTCATTGATCTCAGAGGGGATGAGCGGGGAGGATATATGGCCTTTTCAACGGGCGCGCCGATCCGTGCCGCCGAGTACTACAACCACCTTCCCTGGGTGCGGAACCGTATGTTCACGCATCTCGTGGCGTTGCCGAGTGAGGGCCCGGCGGATGGGGCGACGGAGCAGTACCTGCGTATGCTCCGGGCCTTCGGTATAGAAACCGGGGATGTCGTTCCTGAACTCCATCTCTCCGCCGAGGTGTCCCGTCGGGCTGCCGCCATTCTTTCCGGCGAGGGGATCCCGCTCGGTGCGGGAGAGGAAAGGGGGAGGACGGTCGCACAGTCGTCTTGCCGCCGCTGGGTGACGATGAACCCCTTTTCCCGCTGGTCGTATAAGGAGTGGGGTTCTGAAAAATGGGTCAAGATCATGGACTGGCTTTGGCGGGATTTCGATATGGCTGCCGTCATTGTCGGTTCCCCGCAGGAGCGGGAGCGGGCGGCCGATCTGATTCGTGCCAGTTCGGGAAAGGCGTACAATCTGGCGGGAAGAACCACGCTTGCGGAACTGGCCGGCGTCATTCAGCAAGGCCGTCTCCATATAGGGGTTGATAGCGCCGCTCCGCATATTGCTTCTGCGGTGGCAACAGCTACGGTGACTCTCTACGGCCCGTCCGACTGGCGTTACTGGGCGCCGCCGGGGAAACACCACCGCATCGTCACTTCGGATATGGACTGCGTGCCTTGCCGACAGAAGGGATGCGAGGGCCGTGAGGTTAGCCGATGTCTTGATACGCTGGAGGTGACGCAGGTGCAGAAAGTTATTCGCGAGGCGCTTTCCGGGGAATGACTGCCGAGGGTAATGATTGCCGAATGGATATTTCAATCATCATCGTTACTTGGAACACACGGGAGCTCCTCCGGAGGTGCCTGGAATCCGTCGAGGCGACACTTCAGCACTTGTCCTACGAGGTGATCGTCGTCGACAACGCCTCCACCGACGGCAGTCCGGCCATGCTGCGGGAACGGTTCCCTTCCGTAGACCTGATCGAGAACGACGAGAACCGGGGATTCGGGGCGGCCAACAACCAGGCTTTGCGGATCATGAAGGGCCGCTATGCCCTTCTGCTCAATTCCGACACACTCCTCACCGAAAGCGCCGTATCCGAACTGGTCACCTATCTGGAACGACACCCCGATGTCGCAATGGCCTGCGGGCAGCTTCTCAACGCCGACGGGAGCAGGCAGAATTCCATCGCTGCCTTTCCCACGCTCCTTACGCTCATGACCAATACACCGCTGCTCGAGTACCTCTTCCCGAGGCGATTCCCGAGTAAACGGCGCCGTTACGCGGCGCCCGTTGAGATCGAATCGGCGATCGGCGCCTGCCTCCTGGTCCGGAAGAGCGCTATCGACGCGGTGGGGATGTTCGACGAACGCTACTTCTTCTTTTTCGAGGAGACGGACTGGGCCTATCGGATGCGGCAGGTGTGCTGGAAGATCGGGCATGTGCCCACGGCCTTCATCTACCACTTCCAAGGACAGAGCATCGGCCGGAACCTCCCTTCCCGGATCGCGTTCTACCGTTCCCGCTATCAGTTCTTCCACAAATGGAAGAATCGCCCGTACTATATCGCTGTCCGCGCTATCATCCCGCTTCGTCTTCTTCTGGACTGGCTGCTCACCTTCCTCGGAAACCTCCTGTTGCTGGGCATGAATCGCGAGATGCGCGACCGATTGGCAGTCTATGGCCATCTGCTCCTCTGGCATATCCGGGGGTGTTCCTGAAGGGTCCTTTTATTACCCGGCGTCTTTTTATCTTGACTTTCATTGGCGATTTGATTAGCCTCCGCAAATGTTCACCGAATGAACGATATGGAGTCAAGGATGTCCGTTCAACCGCCCGACCAACTCGAAAACGAGGAGATGCTCCGGATCTTCCGGGAGATCGACAAATCTCCCGAGATGACCCAGCGTGGACTTTCCTCCCGGCTGGGGATCAGCCTCGGCAAGGTCAATTTCCTTATTAAAACCCTGATCGAGAGGGGGTTCGTGAAGGTGGAGAATTTCAGGAAATCCAGCAGCAAAAGCGCCTACCTCTATTACCTGACCCCTGCGGGCGCCGAGGAAAAAACCCGAACGACCTATCTCTTTCTCAAGAAGAAGATCCGGGAGTATGAACGGTTGCCGACGGAGATACAGCAGTTGCGGGAAGAGGTGCGGGAGAGCGGTTTCCCTTCCGATGAACAGGACCAAAGCGGCAACAGGTTATAACGGTTACGTAAATTGAATGACCAGATGGCACGGACGTCACGACGGGGTCTCCGGATGGAATCCAGAGGGCGGAGCTGTATCTGAGTATCTGCGGGATGGTTGTTCCTTCATTATTTGTCCGGACAAGGGGGAATGAAATGAAAAAAAAGGGGAATAAGGGGAATCTGGTTATCTGTCTGAGTGTATTCATGCTATTCGGATTGGGATCGTACTCCATCCTAGACGCCGCCCCCTTTGCCTACATACCCAATTCCGACAATAATAACGTTTCAGTGATTGACACAGCGACCAATCCTCCCCGTGTTGCGGCAACCGTTCTTGCAGGAACGAATCCCCGTGGTGTGGCGTCAGTGGGGAAGACTTCAGAAACATTGACTTTTATAACAAATTTTGGAAGCGATAATGTGTCGGTCATCCGAACCTTCAGTGACGCTTTAACCACCAATGTTGTTTTCGAGAAGGTTCGAGACATCAGCGTAGGCAGGAATCCTTATGGGATAGCGGTTGACCCGGCGGGAACATTTGCATATGTCACAAACTCCGGAGGTGGCTCGGTCTCGAAAATCGACCTCGGTAATTATTCCGTCACGGCAACAATTCCCGTTGGTTCCAATCCGATAGGCATAGTCGTAAGCCCTGACGGCTCCAAAATCTATGCGGTTAATAGCTCGAGCGGTACCGTTTCCGTCATCAGCGCTGCCGACAACACCAATATCATTACGGTCGCGGTGGGCAACAATCCCTTCGGCGCCGCCGTCAATCCCGCGGGTACCTTCGTCTACGTCACAAATACAGGCGGGAATTCAATTTCTGTTATAAAGACAGCGGACAATTCGCTAATAACAAAATTGGATTTTCATTTGGCAACCCCTTCGGGGGTGGCGGTTAATCCCACGGGAACGCCCGTCTATATCACGAATTTCAGCAGCGGAACCGTTTCCTTTTTTGATGCGAACAGCAATACTTTTAGCAGCCCGAACATTGGCGTTGGAATAAATCCCATTGGTGTGTCGCTGAGCATGGAGGGGATGTTCACCTATGTTATAAGCAGTTTTGACGGCACTGTTTCCGTTATCGACAATTCAATCAATACCGAAAAACTGCCGCGGATAAAAGTCGGGGCAATGCCGTATGCTCTGGGTTCTTTTGTCGCCCCCTTTGGAAAAACCGTTCCGACCGTCACGTCTACGATACCGGCGAACGCTGCCACAGACGTTTCCCTGGGTACGATAATTCAGGCTACCTTTTCTGATATCATGGATGCAGCGACGATCAGTGGTTCGACATTTCTGATGAGCGGGGGGGTAACGGGCACCGTGACGTATAACAGTGTTAATAAAATTGCCACATTCAAACCTCTCATTGACCTTTCAAAAAAAACCACCTACACGGTCACCCTTACGACAGGCATAAGGAATGCGATGGGGAATGCCCTTGCTTCCAACAACACCTGGAGTTTCACAACATCAGAAAAAAGCGACGGGTCCTGTTTTATCGCGACGGCGGTTTACGGCTCGTATGATGATATTCATGTTCGGGTATTAAGGACATTTAGAGATCAGTATCTTCTTTCCCATGCGGGGGGCGCGGCAATGGTCGCTGTCTATTATAAATATTCACCGCCCATTGCCGACTTTATCAGAGAACATAGTTCCCTGAGAGCGCCAACAAGGTGGCTTCTGACGCCGGTGGTATATTTTGTCCAATATCCGTCTCATCTCGCGTTGATTTTAGGATTGGGTTTGATCATCATCGCAGGAAGAAAAAAGGTTGCTTTCCTTTTTAAGGTAAAAAGATAAAATGGCGGACATATCTTTTCAGGAATACCCCGAGAAACCGGTGGTCATCGGCAATCTTTCCGTTCTGTTTATGAAGCAGTCCAGGTTTGTTCCCTTGCAGCTGGATGGCGATACTCTGAGAATTGCCATGGCGGATCCGGGGGACTTTTACACCATAGATACCCTCAAGCTCGCCTGCAACTTGAACATAGAGGTATGTCCGGGCAGGGAGGAGGACATCATTGGGGCTATCGAGAGATTGTATGGCACGGGAAGTCAGTCTCTGGAAACGATCATAGAGGAGGCCGGCAAAGACAGAGATGATATCTCCTCTGATGGGGTGGTGGACGCCGACCATCTGAGGGATCTTGCTTCAGAGGCCCCGATTATCAGGCTGGTCAACCGGCTTATTTTAAATGCGGTGGAGGTGAGAGCCAGCGATATTCATTTTGAGCCTTTTGAAAATGAATTTAAAGTAAGATATCGCATAGACGGTATCCTGCACAATGTGGAATCTCCCCCCAGCCGCCTTCAGGACGCGGTCATTTCCCGGGTCAAGATCATGGCGAAAATGGATATCGCTGAAAGACGTCTGCCTCGGGACGGGAGAATCAAACTCAAGGTATCGGATAAAGAGATTGATTTCCGGGTTTCAACCCTGCCCACCATCCACGGAGAGAGCCTGGTAATGAGGATACTCGACAGAGATGCGTTAATTCTTGATCTCGAAAAGCTCGGTCTTCCTGAAGACCTGCTTCCGCAATATGTAGAGCTGATAACAAAGCCTTACGGGATGATACTGGTTACCGGACCTACAGGCAGCGGCAAAACGACGACGCTGTATACCACCCTGGCAAAGATAAACTCTCCGGAGACTAAAATTATTACGCTTGAAGAACCGGTGGAATATCAGCTAAGAGGCGTTAATCAAATCCAGGTTAATACGAAAATCGGCATGACCTTCGCGAATGGCCTTCGTTCCATCGTGCGCCAGGATCCCGACATTATCCTGGTCGGAGAAATAAGGGATAGAGAGACCGCAGAGACCGCTATTCAATCCGCTCTCACCGGTCACCTGCTTTTCAGTACCCTGCACACGAACGACGCAGCAGGCGCCATTACCCGACTGCTTGATATCGGTGTGGAGAATTTTCTCCTTAGTTCCACGCTCTTGGGAATTCTGGCCCAAAGGCTTGTCAGGGTTATCTGTCCTCACTGCAAGAAACGGGTTGAGCCCGAGGAAAAGCTCTTGAAGGCGATGAATTTAAGCCCTGATAAAATTTCCGGAATCGAGTTTTTCGTGGGAGAGGGGTGTGAAGAGTGCAACCATACAGGGTTCAGAGGAAGAATAGGAATTTTCGAGTATCTTCCAGTAGATGATGACGTCAGGAGAGAAATTACCGCGAGGTCCAGCACCGAAAGGATCAAAGACGTAGCGCTACAGAAAGGGATACTGACGTTGCGTCAGGATGGCTGGAATAAGGTCGAAAGGGGAATCACCACCATCTCAGAGGTGTTGCGGGTAACGCTCGAAAAATAGCATGTCCACGTATTCATACAAAGCAACAGATCCTGCGGGTAAGCTTGTTACAGGAACCCTGGAAGCCGCAGAAGAGAAGGAAGCGGTGGCCAGTCTTCAGAGCATGAGATATATCCCCATAAGGATCAGCCTGGCGACAAGAAATCGCATCGGGCCGGATATGGATCTGACCAAGAGAGTCGCTTCTTTTTTCAACAGGGTTTCCACGAAGGATGTCGTGGTCTTTACACAGGATCTTTCCACGTTGCTGGAAGCCGGAGTTCCGGTGGATCGGGCGCTTGCGATATTGATCGATGTTGCGGAAAAGGATCGATTCAAGGATGTCATCAGAGATGTTTTGAAAAGTATCCAGGGGGGGAGTTATCTGTCGAACGCGCTGGCAAAATATCCCCGGGTGTTTTCTTCTTTTTTTGTGAGCATGGTCAGGGCGGGGGAAGCGGGAGGTGTCCTGGATGATGTTCTAAAGAGGCTCGGCGCTTTTCTGGAAAGCTCCCAGGATTTCAAGGACTATATCAAGTCGGCCATGGTTTACCCGATATTCCTCGTCTTTGTCGGCGGTATCTCCATTATCATTCTGTTAACCTTTGTGCTGCCCAAATTTTCCGTTATTTTTTCCGATATGCGTCAAACCATACCGTTATCCACCCGGTTTTTACTGGGATTCAGTGCGGCGCTAAAAACGTACTGGCCATTCATTCTGGGTGGATTGGGGGTCATCTATTTTTTGACGAGAAGGTATATAAGGACGCCTGCCGGCAGTTTAAAGCTGGACCAATACAAACTTCATTTTCCCATCGCCGGCGAACTGGTCAAGAAGATAGAAGTGGCCCGGTTCGCAAGAACACTGGGAACGCTGACACAGAGCGGGGTTCCCATTTTGCAGGCCCTGAATCTGGTTAAGGACATTATCGGCAACCAGGTGATTGCGGGGACCCTTGGAAATGTCTATAAGAGGGTCAAGGAAGGGGAAAAGCTCTCCAGGCCTCTTGGCGAGATCGATATGTTTCCTTCCCTGGCGATCCAGATGATTACGGTGGGGGAGGAAACGGGAAGACTGGGTGAAATGCTCCTGAGGGTGGCGGAAAATTACGAGAAGGTGGCAAGGGACACGGTCAGAAGACTGGTCAGTTTTCTGGAGCCCGCCATGATTCTTGGCATGGGGGTTGTGGTTGGTTTTATCGTTATATCCATGATGATGGCTATATTCAGCATGAATGAAATGCCGTTTTGAAGGGAGAGGTATGTTCATGAAAATTTCAAGGAAAGAAGAGGGATTCACACTCATTGAACTTTTGATTGTGATGGTTATTTTAGGCCTTCTGGTTTCCCTGGTAGGCCCTCGCATGTTTGGGAAGGTGGGAACGTCCAAGCAAAAAGCTGCAAAGGCCCAGATATCGCTATTTGAAACGAGCCTGGATACGTACAGGCTCGACGTAGGCAAATATCCAACAACGGAGCAGGGACTCCAGGCGCTCAGAGTGAAACCGGATGGTGCGGAAAAGTGGGATGGCCCCTATCTTCCGAAGGATGTGCCTCTGGACCCATGGGGAAAACCATACGTATATGAATCGCCAGGCAAGCATGGAGACTATGACATTATTGCACTGGGAGCTGACGGAAGGCCAGGGGGAGAGGGCGAGGACACAGATATTGCGAGCTGGGCAAATATCGGACAATAACCCCAGTGTGCTGTTTTGCATGCACCGCCGGCGCCACAGAGGCTTTACGCTTCTTGAACTTATCGTAGTATTGGTAATCATCAGCCTCATGTCTGCCCTCGTGGTCCCGAAGTTGGCGGGGCCCATGAGCAATCTGGATCTGAAAACCGCCTCCAAAAAGATTTCGGCATCCCTGAGATATGCAAGGAGTCGCGCCGCGTCGGAAAAGACAACCTATGAGGCGCTGTTTGACTTCGAAAAAAATCGACTGGTGATCACCAATCCCTCCCCGGCAAAGGCGGATATTCCTATAAACAATCCCGGCAACAGCACGCCGATACAACCGCCGGACCCTGAACAAGACCGGCCGGAGGGATTAAAGACTTATCATCTGCCCGACGGGGTTAAACTTGCAAAAGGGGTATCCCGGGAGACGGATGTTCATTCGGGTTTCTTCAGGATCTTTTTTTTCCCCAGCGGAGGCAGCAGCGGGGGCGAAATCACCGTGGCCAATGAGCGAGGCAGACAGTACAAAATCAATGTCGACTTTATCACAGGGACCGTGCAGCTCTCAGAGGTAACGGGTTAGTGAGAAACAGGGGCTTCACCCTCATAGAGACCCTGGTTGCCATTTCCATCCTTGCCATCTCTCTGGTCGTCATCTTACAACTCTTCTCCGGCGGCCTGAAATCCAGCAGATTGTCGGATGAATATACCCGTGGCATATTCCATGCAAGAGAGAAGATGGATGAGATCCTCCTTGCCGGAGAACTCACCGAGGGGGTCATTGGTGGTGAATTTGACGACGGTTTCCGATGGAAAGCGGAAGCCCTGCATCTGGATATTCCAGAAGCAAAAGATGTCAAATTGCCATTTCGTGCTTTCAATATAAACGTGGATGTCATCTGGAATGCGGATGGACACGAAAAACATTTTGCGATCAGCGCAATAAAGCTGGTCAAGCCGGGTAAGGGTAACCTCTGATAAGAGCTAAGATATCGCGATGATTAAATCCGGGCAAGCCCGTAAGGTAAAAACAACCAGGATAAAAATCTTGAACGGTCATAACAGAGGTTTTACCCTTTTGGAATTGCTGATCGCTCTTACGATAGTGGCAATGATTGTGGCTATCATATTCGGCGCGTTGAGAATCGGCATCAGGGCATGGGAGAAGGGTGAAAAGGATGTGGACATTCGCCAGAGACAGCGCATTGTGCTGGACCTTGTCAAGCGCCAACTGGCATCAACCTGTGTGACTGACGTGTGGGATAGGGATCAGCAACGGGTCTCCTTAAAGGGCGATAGCAAGTCCATAGAGTTCATATCCCATATCACCATGGAGCCCGGCAACCGGTTTGGCCTGGTTAATGTTCAATATGCCGTTAAGAAGGAAAAGAATGGCGACAAAGAGCATCTTACATTTTACGAGAAGAATGTTGCATTGCCCGACAAAAAGACAGGCGCGGGTAACCCGGACGAAGGCGATTTCTCTGAATTAATTCCCGGGATGAAAAGCATCGAGTTTGAATACTTGAAAGTCCGGACAGGTGAAGAAGCATCCACCATGTGGCAGAAAAGCTGGGACCCGGCAGTCGATAAGGGGGTTCCTCGGGCGGTCAGGGTTACGCTCGAGGAGAATGACGAAAAGGCCCCCATTTATGTGATTGCAGGCGCAGGGGAGTAAAGGGTAGCGCCCTTATGAAACGCATTTTTAAAAGTGAGCGTGGCATTGCGTTATTCCTTGTGCTGTGGGTCATGGCGCTCCTCACGGTCATTGCAGGCGAGTTTTGCTATTTCGTAAGAACAGAAGCAAACATCACCCGTAACTTCAAGGAGGAAACGCAGACCTATTATATTGCGGTGTCCGGGCTGTCTATGGCTATCGGGGAACTGGTAGTCAATGAGCTTGTTCCCCGGAAGGTGAAAGCTCCTGATGGCCAAGAGGAACAGGAGGATATCCGGTGGAGAATCAATACCGATATCCCCGCGATTCCCTTTGGAGATGGTCAATTCAAGGTGGAAAGAGAAAACGAAAGCGGAAAGGTTAACCTGAACAGGGCCGGCGAGTCCCTGCTGAAGATGATGCTGAGCAATTTTGCAATCGATGATGCCAACAAAAATATCATCGTAGATTCCATTATGGATTGGCGCGACAAAGACAGCCTTCGTCGACCAAATGGCGCTGAAGATGATTATTATCTTTCCCTTCCTCAACCTTACAAGAGTAAGAATGGCGATTTTACGTCGATAGAAGAACTGCTTTTTGTCAGGGGTGTAACTCCCGGGATATTCTATGATGGCGGGCTTAAGGATATGGTCGCCGTTTATCAGGATAAAGAAACGGGACTCGCTAACCTGATAAGAGCGAATTTTGATTTTAACAGGATAAACATCAATGCCGCGTCGCCGCGAATGCTGCGTGCTCTTCCACGGATGACGGAGGATGTTGTTCAGGCAATTATAAAATATCGAGAAAAAAAAGATTTCCGGTCACTGACCGACCTGTCCCTCCTTGTTGGATCTGACATATACGCGGGAATCTCGCCCTACATCACGTTGAGCCTGTCTCCCTACTATACGATCAAGTCGGTGGGAATGCTCAAGGATAGCCAGACCCGGGAGGGTGTGCAGGCCGTGGTTAAAATTGATAGAAGGCTTGCAAAAGGATATGAGATCATTCAGTGGATCGATGGTCTTGAATACCGATCGCAATAGTAATGTCCGGCAACATTTAACCCCGGCAAATTGATGGATGGAGGTTGGTCTTGTACTTTCAGGCAAGTGTTGGCATAGACATTGAGAGCAACCGTGTTTCTCTGGTATACCTGAAAGCATCGCTCAAGGGGCTTTCCCTTGCAGCCCACGCCATATATCCCCTTGAAAAGGAGGATTCTGAAGAAAAAACAGCGGAAATCAGAAAGCATGTCCATGAATTTCTGAGAAAGCACCGGATTTCATCGGCGGATATTTTT
Source organism: Deltaproteobacteria bacterium (assembly GCA_026388375.1). Classification (GTDB taxonomy): domain Bacteria; phylum Desulfobacterota; class Syntrophia; order Syntrophales; family UBA5619; genus UBA5619. The sequence goes on along the minus strand of JAPLJX010000101.1, from coordinate 11,693 downwards.
CTGGGGATACAGCGGGATTTGACGATACTCAGATATATTGAACTGCCCTTGGCCGTCAAGGAAAACCTCAGGGGAACCTTACTATATGAGATGGAGAAATATGTACCCCTTCCAGTCAGCGAGATCTACTTTGATTGCCAAATCATTGCCGAAGACAAAGAAGCCAACAAATTAACGGTTCTCCTCATAGTCGTTAAAAAGGAATTTATCGATCCGTACCTTGATCGCGATAACCGGTTAGGCGCAGGAATCTCGGGGATAGAGATCCATTCCACTGCATTGGTTAACTACTTATCCTACAAACCTAAAACACCGAATGCGGATACCTATGCCATTGTGAGTCTGGGGAGTGAACATCTTGAACTGAGTCTCGTCAAAAAAAGGCTTCTGCATTACTCAAGACATGTGAAAATTGATAAAAAGGGAGGCAATTTGCAGCGCCTTGTCCTGGAAGAGTTGGAACTGTTCCGAAAAACACTTGGAACGGAGCAGGGCCGGTTGGAGGTTGTATTGTGCGGGTCTGACGCCGATAGCGTCGTTGAACTGCTCAAGGCAAGGGAAGATATCGGTCTCCGTCCTCAGGAGCATTCCAGAACGGGGATCCCGTCGGATATCCTGGCGCCGGCCTACGGCCTTGCCTTAAAGGGGATCCAAAAGGCGCCGATGGATATCAATCTTCTGCCTATCGGCCTTCGGAAAAAGAGCGGCAAAATTCGGTATTATACGAAGTTTGTCCTGGCCGGTCTCTTCATCTTATCGATGCTTGCGTGGGGAGGGAACAGTATCCTGCAGCAGAAACGTCTTTCCGACAACCTTGACAGCGAGATCAAAAAGCTTAGCGCTGAAGTTGCGAACATTAACCGGACTCAGGCAAAATTGAAAGAATTAGAGAAGAAGATCGATGCTATAAATGCGCTTCGCCAGCGCCATGTGCCTGTTTTGACTGTTCTACGGGATCTGAGCAAAGAAATCCCCGAAGGCGTATGGCTCGATAGACTTGCGTTTACCGATAAGGGGGGGGAAATAGAGGGTTATGCGGATTCCGCCTCGGCATTGATTCCTCTTCTTACGGCATCTTCCCTGTTAAAGGATGTGGCTTTTCTGTCTCCAATCACAAAAGGCAAGGATGGCAAGGAAAGATTTCGGATAGGGTTTAAGGTAAGGTAACACCCTGGTCGCTTGAAAAATTAAGGATGGTTATGAAAATCCCCTCTTGGGAATCATTTAAGGATGAGTGTTCAACACTCATCCTTGATAAAAAGAAAAGATATATCTTAATAGCCGGGGCAGTGTTACTTCTCTTTGGTCTTGCTTTCCGGTTGTTCCCCGTTTTTGAAGGAATTCAGGGTATCGGAACGGACATTGCCGCCCAACAAAAGAGGGTTGCAAAGTACCGGCAGACGGTTAAGGGGCGGGGTGAGCTTGAGGCAAGGCTTGTTTCCGTTAACAAGTCTCTCGAACGGGTGGAAGCAGGGCTTTTGACCGGAAAGACCGTAGCCCTTGCGGCAGTGGATATCCAGAACATCTTAAACGAAATTGCAACCGGAAGCGGTGTGGAGATAAAGAGTGTGCAGGTACTGAAATCTCAGAAACAGGATTCTGACCAGTACATCAGTGTCCCCGTCCAATTTATGGTTAATGTGACAACCAGACAACTGAAGGATATTCTTTACAAGATCGAGGCGTCTCCAAAATTCTTCTTGACAGTGGAAAGGATTGGAATTAACGTTTCCGGTGCCGGAAGCCCCGGGCAAATGCGGTGTGAGATCACCGTTTCGGGCATAATGAAAAATGTTAAAGAGTAAAGGATGGCCAATGTTTCGAGCATTTTCAAAAATAGGGCTGATTAATATTTCATTGGCGGTTTTTGTGGTCTTCTTTGAAATAATGAGTTTTGATGTCTGGTCTCAAGGAAACAAACCGATTCAGGAGATACAGCCCGGCAAAAGTTCCGAGAAGCCCCTGCCCGGGAAAGGGGTTATGGAAAGGACAACGCCTCCCGAATCCACCTATGGGATAGTGGCGGAGAAGAATCTCTTTTCCTCGAACAGGTCCGAGTTTATTCCTGAAAAACCAAAACCCGGGCCAGGGGTAGAACCAGGGCCGCTGAAAATTTCAGAGAAAATGATCTTTCTGTATGGGGTTGTTTTAATGGGTGATAACAAACAGGCCCTCATCAGTAATCCCGAGACCGAACCCCAGGCCGGGAAGAAGCCGGCCAGAGACAAATGGGTAAAGGTAGGCGATACCATGGGTCAATTCAATGTGGCTGATATCAAAAAAGACAGGATCATCCTGGCCGAGGGCGCCAATACGCGTGAAATTCTTTTATATGACAAGAATAAACCGGCAAGAAAAATAATCGTTCCAGAAAAGTCAGCGGCGCCTGCGGCGTTTGCAGCAGGAACTGCGGTGAAAGGAACAGCGGTGGCCGAGGGCGCCGCGAAATCGGGCACGGAACAGCCAAAATCCGCTATTGCAGAAGGAAAAAACGCAGCAGCAGCGGGAGAATATATCATCGTCAACACGCCATTCGGACCGACGAAGAGAAGGGTACAATAACTGTATGAAACAAGCGATGGCTATCGTTTTTTGCGCGCTGCTTTTTGCCTTCTCCTTTACGGGTTGCGCGGGGCCGACAACCCAGATCAAGGATAAAGGCGTCGCGGTAGAGGTAGCGGGTGGCGTAAAAGCTGCCGAAACGGCTGAAAAACCGGTAGAGAAGGCCGCTGCCCTTGAGAAAAAGGACGGAGCAGCAGAGGGCGGCGTAAAAGCTGCCGAGACGGCTGAAAAGCCGGTAGAGAAGGTCGCTGCCCTTGAGAAAAAGGACGGAGCAGCAGAGGGTGGCGTAAAAGCTGCCGGAACGGTGGAAAAACCGGTAGAGAAGACCTATGTAGATAAGAAAGGGAAGTTTGAAATCAGCTCTACGCCATTCGGTTATGTGAAGCGGGATAAAAAACCGGCTGAAAAGGAGTTGAGCGCGCCCGTGCCTGGGCAGCAAGTGCCCGTAGTTCCGCTAACGCCGGAAGTAAAAGCTCCTGCCGTTCCGCCGGCCACTCCACCGGCGCCCAAGGTCGAACCGGCCGTTCCCGCTCCGCCGGCAGCTCCGCCGGCGCTCAAGGTCGAACCGGCCGTTCCCGCTCCGGGACCGTCTGAGAAATTGGCGGGGGAAAAAGCCCCTGAAAAAACCGGCCAGATCAGCTTCGCTTTTGACGATGCCGACATCTATGCCGTGATCAGGACGATGGCCGATTTATTAAAAATCAACGTAATTATTGATCCGACTGTCAGTGGGAAGGTGACGATCCACACGGCCGGTCTTCTGAAGACAGAGGACATTTTCCCCCTCTTTTACCAGATCCTGGAGGTGAACGGCCTGACCGCCGTCAAGGAAGGGAACCTTTACCGGATAATAAAACCCAAAGATGCCTTGCGAATGCCGATTGCCATGAGGCTCGGCAGGGAGGCGAAGGATATCCCGCCCGAGGAAAGAATTGTTATCCAGATCATACCCCTTAAATTCATCTCCGCCCCGGAGATAACCAAGGTGTTAACCCCTTTCATGTCTGCTGACGGAACGATTATCTCGGAAGTGGGTTCGAATACCCTGCTGGTGGTTGACAAGGGGATCAATATCTTTAGGGTGCTGAAGCTGGTGGAGGTGTTCGATATAAGTGTGTTCGAGAAGTTAAACTATCGGTTTTACACACTTGAAAACATCAACACCGATGACGCGGTGAAATTACTCACGGCGGTATCGCTATCCGCCGGCGGCAGCAAAGACGATGTGAAGTTTATCCCCATCAACCGGTTGAATACCCTGCTTATCATCAGTTCAAGCCCCGACGTATTTGGCCGGGTGGATGCATTTATCCGTCAACTGGATGTCCCCAGCGAATCCGCCCAGTCGCAAATCTATATCTACTCGGTTAAAAACGGGATGGCCGTGGAACTTGGCGAAATTTTGAAATCAATTTTCAACAAAGGGGGGGAAATCAAGAAGAGTTCCGGATCGGCCAGCGTGCCCACGAATCCGTTCCTCGTGGGTTACATGGAGAGGAAGGCAGCAACAACACCAGCAGCAGGAACACCGACAGCACCAGCAGCAACCGCAGCACCGGCAGCATCGGCCACACCGGCAGCAACGGAAACGGGTCCCTCGTCTAACTTGCGAGGAGATATAAGGATTACGGCAGATCCAATACGAAACGCCCTGGTTATTGAGGCTATCCCCAGAGATTATAAGATCATTGAAAAGATTCTGGGGCGTCTGGATGTCCTCCCGCGACAGGTGCTGATTGAGGTTGTCATCGCTGAGATTTCCCTGACTAAGGATAAAGCATTGGGCATGCAATGGACCTTTAAAAAAGAAGACTGGACCGATACCACTTCTCTGACCGCCCTTATAGGCGGCGCCGGTCTCCAATACGTCGTAGGTCTGTCAGCACAATGGCAGGTTGCCCTGAATGCCCTTGCTCATGATGGCAAACTCAATATCCTCTCCTCCCCGAGTGTTCTTGCCTCCGATAATAAACCGGCCAACATTAATGTGACGACAGAGGTGCCCATACCCAACACGAGCTACGTGATACAGACTAGCACGACGCCTCTGGTGGAAACCCAAGTCGCGTACCGGAATACCGGTGTGATCCTTGATGTCACGCCGCATATCAATGAGCACGGCCTGGTAACCATGGATATCAGCCAGGAGGTAAGCAGTATAGGCGTACCTATGGTGGTGGACCTCAAGTCGTATCCTTCCTTTGACAAAAGACTGATCAAGACCACCTTGACGGTAAAACACAATCAGGCAATCGTCATAGGAGGACTGATCAAGGACTCAAAGACCGCAGTAACGTCCGGCGTGCCCTGGCTGATCAACATTCCGTTCATCCGGTGGTTGGTGGGAACGGAGACAACAACAGCAGACAAGTCGGAACTGATCGTCATGATCACCCCCCGCGTGATTACCAGTCTGGAAGACATAGATGCCGTCAGCGCAGAGTTCAAGAAGAAGATAGCAAATGCCATAAATATATTGAGGTAAAATGGCATAAAAATCCCGCCAAAACGTAAATGGACATACCTGCCAAACTGACTGATGTTTTCTGGGATACAGATGTCAATCCTGATCGGCTCCTCCAGCTCCTGCGCGGTGAGATCGAGAAGGTCGGGCATATTGATTGCGTCAACCTCTTTCGCCGACTGCTCACAACCTATGACTGGTACACCCTGCTCGCAATGATCCCGCCGGATCGTCTCCATGAGGCCCTCAGCGATGCCGTTTTGGATCATCTCCATCCCGCAGGCCTCAAGGATCGCTACCGATATGCCCGAAGCATTCTATACGGATAAACTCTACCCTTTCATGGATCGGGTATTGTCGCTGATCCGGGCGGCGGAGTCATCATTTTACCTGACCGGCGGGACGGCCCTCGGCAGGCACTATCTCCATCACCGCTATTCGGACGACCTCGATCTGTTCGTCAATCAGGCGGCCGATTTCCGGGATCAGGTCAGAAAGGCGCTGGAGGCCCTTCGTAGTGGTGGAATCGCATTCGAAGTCGGGACCGCCGCGGACGATTTCGTCCGTATCCTGGCCCGCCAGGGCGAGACGCCCCTCAAGGTCGATTTCATCAACGACGTGGCGTTTCACTACGGCGATCTTCAGGAAGCGGCTTTTTATCCCCGGATCGACCACTGGCGGAACATCCTGTCGAACAAGCTTTGCGCCCTTTCCCGCCGGGAGCCGAAGGACATGGCCGACATCCTCTCCATCGCCGGTCGATTTTCGTTTGCCTGGCCGGAGATCTTCGGCGAAGCCCGGCAGAAGGATCTCTGGGTCGAACCGATTGAAATATCAAGAATGATTCAGGAGTTTCCTGTAGATCTGCTGGCGGCGGTCAAATGGGTGCAACCTGTAGATCCGGGCCTCTTTGCCGCCGACCTGAAGACGATCCATCGGGATATTTTTCATGGAGAGGCGAACTCCCTCACCTCTCCACCCCCCGTAAAACGCTAATTGATCGGATACAGAAAAACATGAAAAAATATCTCATTACCGGATATTCCGGTTTTGTCAGCCGTCACTTTCTGGAATATCTTGATAAAAATGAGACCAATGCATCCATCAAGGGATTAGATGTACAAAAACCGGAATTCTCACACAGTTCTTATAAGAACATCCGGTTGGATTTTGAAAAAATCGATCTGCTCGATCGGGATCGCATCGAAAGCATCATCTTCAACTTTCAGCCGGACTATATTGTCCATCTCGCATCATACAGCAGTGTGGCCTTTAGTTGGAAGGAGCCAATCCTAAGCTTTCAAAATAACATGAATATTTACTTGAATTTGCTTGAATCCATCAGGAAATTAAATCTGCCCGCAAGGATTTTGTCGATCGGATCTTCGGAGGAATACGGCAATGTAGATGAAAAAACTCTGCCCTTGACGGAGGCGCACGTGCCGAGGCCGGTTAGCCCCTATGCGGTAGCCAGGGTTTCACAAGAGATGATTTCAAAGGTTTATGTTGACGGATACGGTCTGGACATCATCATGACCCGGTCCTTCAACCATATCGGACCATTCCAGAGAGACACATTTGTCATATCATCATTTGCCAAGCAGCTTGTTGAGATTAAAAAGAGTGGGAAGAGCTCTGGTGAATTGGTTACGGGAGACACATCGATTGTCAGAGATTTCACGGATGTGAGAGATGTGGTCGTGGCCTATGACCTGCTGTTGAAAAAGGGTAAACCCGGAGAAATCTATAATGTCTGCAGCGGCAAGGGAACGTCGTTAAACGATGTCATTGGTATCATGGCAAAAATATTGGATTTAACTATTCATATACAGGTTAACGAAAAGTTGGTGCGACCGAGCGATAATAGAATCATCATCGGTTCCAATGAAAAAATAAAGAAAGACATCGGCTGGGATGTGTGACAGCATAGACTATTGGCTAAAAAGCTAAATAAAGTGGAGGACCCGAGTTAACACTTGTAGTCACGGCTTGCATGTGGTACAAACCACGGGCTTTTCATGATGATCCACACGTTAACCTATATCCGGATGCCCTCAATCGGCGCCCCCTTGGGAATCGAGAGGGCGGAGCTGTAATTCATAGGGGGACGGAGCCCCTATTATTTCCCGTCGCGACTCCCCCCGCAAAACGCTAAATCGCAAGACCTGCCCCCATAGATTTACCCTGACCCCCGAAAAAAAGGAGGATCACAATGGCAACTGTAGCGTATAAAAAAGGCAAATTGTATGATTTACCGATCGGCGATCTGAACCCGGACCCGAACCAGCCGCGGAAATCCATGGATCCCCAGGCGCTGGAGGAGCTGACCGCATCGGTCAAGCGCGTCGGCATCATCCAGCCGCTCCTCTTCCGCGTGGACGCCGAAAGCGCCAACCTGATCCTCGTCGCCGGCGAGCGCCGATTCCGGGCCGCCCAGCTTGCCGGCCTTACGACCGTCCCCGGGATCTGCGTGGAGGGAAACCCCTCCGAAATCGCGCTGGTTGAGAACCTGCTCCGCCAGGATCTCACGTCCGTCGAAGAGGCCGAAGCCTTGCAACGGCTCATGGAGGAACAGAAATACAACCAGGAACAACTGGCCGGGATCATCGGCAAGGCCCGCCAGACGATCAACGAGATCCTGCTGGTGAACCGCCTTCCCCAGGAGATCCGTGACGAGTGCCGGGGGGACCGGAAGATCTCCCGGGCGTCCCTCATCGAAATCGCGCGGAAGAAGCAGGTCCGGGGAATGCAGACGGCCTACGAAAAGTACAAGGAAAAGGTGAAGAAGGCGGCGGAAGGCCGGACGAAACGGGAAAAGGCGCCGGAGACCGCCGCCGACGTCATGAAGTGGCTGAGCAAGGCGGTCGGCAATCTGAGCGCCGTCGACGCCTCCGCCTGGACCGAGGATGAGAAGAACACCTTCAACCAGACCCTGCTGAGCCTCCAGGAAACCATCCAGGCCCTCCTGAATCTGCCGGCGCCGTCCAACCTGGCATAATTGCTAAATTGATCGGTCTGGAAGTATTGGATGCGACTGAAAGATATGCGCTGACCGATCTCTTTAATATCTCGACCGAAAACCTCAATCTTGAAAACAAGACCGTCAGACATGCCGGTTAGCGTCCCCCCGCAAAACGCTAAATTTAAAGACCCGACCCCATAGATTTCCGGAAGGCAAAACTTTTTATCGTCGCTAATTAGATAACAATATCAATAGCCTTATTGGTGCCGGTGCACCGGCACCCCCCCACGGAAACAGGAGCCGCCCATGACCTCTAACTCAGTACTCAGCACTATTTCTTCCCCGGCCCGGGGATCGGCGGCTACTGCCTCCCCAAGGACGGGGGCCTGGGCGTCTGGTCCTACCAGACCCTCATGGGCTTCGAGGACGACATCTTCAAGATCACGCCGCTCGCGATAGACATCAACGACACCCGCTCCCTCCATGTGGCGTTCCGGAACTCCCGGCCTTCGCCGGGGCGCTCGATGAACTGACGGACACGATGAAATAGCCGTTTATCCGCCCCATGCAAAACGCTAAACTGCAAGACCCCCATTGCTCCATAGAGGTGAATATGCAAAACACAACGATTATAAATGAAATCCTCTTCGAAGACGGGTATTTGTCATCTGACGATGTTCTGAAGGATTGGTCGGTCATGATTGCCTTGTCCAGGATTGATCAGTTCCGGGCTGAAAAGGAAAGTTTTGAAAATAAGTATAAAGAATCATTCGAAAGTTATGAAAAAGATCTTCATGCCGTTAAAGGAAAAGAGGATTTCGAGAAAGAAAATGATCTGGAAGATTGGGAATTTGCCTGCAAGGCATTGATCTGGTGGGAAGATAAGTTGTGGGCGCTCCGGAATGCTTAAGCTTCTCACCAAATACAGCGACGTTATCTCGTCTTATAAAATTTCCAAATTTGAGCATTTCGGGAAAATTCTCAGGTTTCGCGCCGAGCTGATATTAACCGACAATACGATTCTTTACGTCCGAGAAACGGTTTTAAGCATGTCTATCCGCAAATATTCCTATCATTGGCAGGATCGCCGCGGCAAACTGATCATGCGGTGGGACAATGCCCCGGATTGGGATGTGGAAACTTTTCCTCACCATGTACACGTGGGGAAAGAAGATGCGGTTGAACCTTCTTTTGATCGTACTTTAGATCAGGTATTGAATGTCGTCCGGAGGCGGTTGTCAAAGATCAACGATATGCCCCCCGCAAAACGCTAAATTGCAAGACCTGACCCCGATCTTCACACAGTCCTCAGCACTATGTTTTACCGCAAATTGAGGAGGTTAAAAAATGAATACCTTAAAGCAGGAAGCATTGACGGCGATCGCACAACTTCCGGAGACAGCCGACATAGATACGATGATGTACAGGCTCTATGTGATTGATAAGGTTATGAAAGGAAGGGAAGCCGTTGAAAAGGGCGAGACGATATCCGCGGAAGATCTGAAGCGGGAAATTGAAGCATGGTAATCTGGGCCGACCCTGCAAAGTCCGACTTGAGGGCGATTTACGACTTCATTGCATCCGACTCCAAATATTACGCGAAAAAAGTGGTCCAGGATATCGTGGATAGAGCGAACATCCTGGAAGAATACCCGAGAATCGGCAGGAAGGCGCCGGAGATAGACGATGAAAACATAAGGGAAATTTTCGCGTATTCATACCGGATTCTCTACGAGATCAAATCGGAAAAGGTATTCGTCATCGGGATCATTCATGGAAGACGGGATTTTACATCCACCCATGTCTACAGAGTCAAAGAACCCTAATTGATCTATCTCTCCACAAAACGCTAAATTGCAAGACCTGACCCCATAGACCCCATGATAGATTGGATAAAAAACCAGGTCCGAAAAGGGAATTATCAGCTTAAGGTCCATGCAATAGAAAGAGCTTCTTTACGCGGTATTGACCCTCTGGATGTGAAAGAAGCCCTCCTGAACGGCAGGATCATCGAGACTTATCCAAGAGATGCCCGAGGTGAAAGTTGCCTGGTTTATGGCACGAATAAGGATGGGAAGCATATTCATGTCGTTTGCGGAATAGCTTATGATACGCTATGGATTATAACCGTTTATGAGCCGGATCCCGAGGAGTGGATAGACGCTGTTGAAAGGAGACGGAAGCAATGAAATGTTTTGAATGCGGCGGTGAAATGCTTGAGATGCACGGTAGTGTAAGAATGACGAAAAAGGATGGTTCTTTAATTATTTTCAAGGGCATTCCTCTATATCAGTGCCGTCAATGTGGTGAACAATACATCCCCGGCAAGTGGGCTGAAAATATCGGAGGCATCATGAGAGATGAGAATGCAATATCCCCGGATGAAATCATGACTGTCCCAGTTATTGCATTGCACGGCTAACTATGTTTTATTCAGCACTCAGCACTTGGTACTTGTTTTTCCGGAAGGCAAAACTTTTTGACCGTCGCTAATTAATTAATAATATCAATAGCATTATTGGTGCCGGTGCACCGGCACCCCCCACGGAAACAGGAGCCGCCCATGACCTCTAACTCAGCACTCAGCACTCAGTACTCCACCGCCCCCAACGGCGAGCAGTTCCCCTTGCCATCCCCGCAGGATGAAGCCGCTGAAATTCTGCGCCTCCAGGCCCTCGTAGCCGATCATCGCGCACAGGGCCATGAGATCGTTGTCGTCTTGGGCGTCGGCTTCGTGGGGGCCGTCATGGCCGGGATCGTTGCCGACTCCGTTCGTAAGGAGGGAAAAGGGGGAGGGGAAGGGGGACATGATGCCGCATCATGTCCCCCTTCCCCTCCCCCTTTTCCACAGCCCGGCACCCCCAGCAAGTTCGTCATCGGCGTCCAGCGGCCATCCCCCCGTTCCTACTGGAAAATCCCGCTGCTTAATAAAGGCATCGCCCCCGTGGAGGCGGAGGACCCGGAGGTCGCCCCGATGATCGCCCGCTGCGTCCTGGAGAAGAAGACCCTCACCGCCACCTACACCTACGAGGCCCTCTGCCTCGCCGACGTGATCGTCGTGGACGTCCAGTGCGACTACTTCAAGGAGACCCTCGGCAACTGCCGCCAGGGCCATGCCGAGATCGCCGCCCTGGAGGAGAGCCTCAAGGTCCTGGGCGAAAAGATCCAGCCCCACTGCCTCGTCCTGATCGAGACGACCGTCCCCCCGGGCACGACCGAATACGTCGCCTACCCGATCCTGAAAAAGGCCTTCGAAGGGCGCGGGATCACGACCGAGCCCCTCCTCGCCCACTCCTACGAGCGCGTCATGCCCGGCCGGGAGTACGTCGCCTCCATCCGCGATTTCTGGCGGGTCTGCAGCGGGATCAACGAGCCGGCGAAGGAAAGAGTCGTGAAGTTTCTCTCCGAGATCCTGAACGTCGAGAAGTTCCCGCTGACCGTCCTCGACCGCCCCATAGAGAGCGAGACGAGCAAGATCGTGGAGAACTCCTACCGCGCCACGACCCTCGCCTTCCTGAACGAATGGAGCCTCTTCGCGGAGCGCAACGGCGTGGATCTGATCAAGGTGATCAAAGCGATCAAGGTCCGCCCCACCCATTCCAACATGATCTTTCCCGGTCCGGGGATCGGCGGCTACTGCCTCCCCAAGGACGGCGGCCTGGGCGTCTGGTCCTACCAGACCCTGATGGGCTTCGAGGACGACAT
>JAPLJX010000140.1 GCA_026388375.1 Deltaproteobacteria bacterium | reverse complement strand
GCCGGCATCCCCGTGAGTACGACCCACACGATCACCGGCGCTATCGTCGGCGTCGGCGCAGTGCACCGCATCAGAGCGGTGCACTGGGGGATAGCGGGGACCATCGTTTGGGCCTGGGTCCTGACGATTCCCCTCACGGCGCTCATCTCCGCCGCGATTTACATCCTCCTGGGTAATTACCCATAAGATATCGTTATCGGTCCATAACAATTATTGATTGGACTTCGCTGTCCATCTTCCGTAATTTCATAACCATCATCAGCATAAACATGAAAAAGCAATGCCTTATCAATTTGACGCTGCCCAATGAAGTGGAAATTTTCCCCGGACATCAAGACGGCAGTGTCTGCGGCGTGGCTTGTCCGGCAAGCCTTCCTCGACCATCGGTTTCGAGAAACGCTGGAATCCGGGACTGACTATGGGGAAGGAAGAATTCGTGAACCATCTCACCAGCGACATTCCGCCGCGCCCGGTCGGGATGGACAAGATCGTCGTTACGAACATTGAGGCCTAGCCCATGCGCCAGGAAGTCATCAATTACGGCATACGCGCCAACCTCGACCAGTTTTTGCATCAGTTGCTGCAAGTCCTGCTGGTGGGCTTCACTATCGGCATGATGCGCACGGTGATTCCGGCGCTGGCCGAGTCCGAGTTCGGGGTGCCGAAGAATTCTTTCATGCTGCTCACCGCCTTCGTGGTGGCGTTCGGCTTCGTCAAGGGCACACTCAATTTTGTGGCTGGCCGCTTATCGGAACGCATCGGCCGCAAGAAAGTGCTGGCGCTGGGCTGGCTCGCTGCCATCCCGATCCCGTTGATGATCTACTTCGCGCCATCGTGGAATTGGATCATTGCCGCCACCGTGCTACTCGGCATCAATCAGGGGCTGACCTGGTCCATGACGCAGACCTCCAAGCTGGACATCACCACTCCTGATCAGCGCGGGCTGACCATCGGCCTCAACGAGTTTTCCGGCTACCTCGGCTTGGCCGTGGCGGGTATCATCACCGGCTACCTGGCGGCGGCGCTGGGCGCCCGCACCGGGCTGCTCGCTTTCGGGCTGACCGTGATCCTGCTGGCGCTGGGGCTGACGCTGTTGTGGGTGAAGGACACGCTGCCGTGGGCCAAGGCCGAGAGCGCCCGGATTAGGGCCGGGCTGACCAGCGGGCCGCTGCCGCGCTATCCCACCAGCATAAGCGCGCACCCCACGACCTGGGAAGTGTTCGCGCTGATGTCTTGGCGCGATAAGCGGCTGGCGGCAATCTGCCAGGCCGGGCTGGTGGAGAAATTCGTTGATGCGCTGGTCTGGGTTTTCTATCCGGTGTTCCTCTACCGGCACGGCGTGAGCCTGCCCAATATCGGCTGGATCGTCGGCATCTATGGCTTCGTCTGGGGCGGCTCCCAGTTCTTCACCGGCAAGCTCTCCGACCACATCGGCCGCCACAAGCCGAATGTCTGGGGAATGTGGATCTGCGGCGCCGGTGTGACGATGATGACCTTGCAGGAAGGCATGGCATGGTGGTCGCTGTCGGCTGCTGTCTCCGGTTTCGGCATGGCCTTGCTCTACCCCAACCTCAGCGCGGCGGTCGCCGACATTTCCCACCCCAACTGGCGCGGTTCGGCGATTGGCATCTACCGCTTCTGGCGTGACCTCGGCTACGGCATCGGCGCCATCGGCCTGGGGCTGGCGGCCATATCGGGCGGTTCGGTCGAGACGGCGTTCTGGTTCGTCGCAGTCTCGATGTTCGCTTCCGGCGCCGTCCTCTGGCTGCTCGGCGAGGAAACCCATCCCCGCCTCAATCCACAAGTCCGTTAAGTTGCTGATGAAATACAAAGAGTTATTGAAGATGTAAAAAAAGCGGAGACTTTGAGAAAGGTGTTGCCGATGGCAGTAGAGATGCTTTAAATGTTATTTTCATTACTGCCCAAAAATGGTTATCTGCTCGGGCCATTAAACCGGAGGAATGGAGGGTTGAGTCATGAGCTTTGATAGGAAAAGTCATTGGGAGAACGTATATACTGAAAAAACACCTTCGGAAGTAAGCTGGTATCAGCTTGAACCTGCCGTATCTCTTGAGCTTATTGTTTCAACAGGAATAAGCCGCGCAGGAAAAATAATTGATGTCGGTGGCGGGGCATCCGTGCTTGTTGATAAACTGCTGGATCAAGGGTTTCAGGATTTGACTGTTCTCGATGTTTCGTCAAAGGCACTGGACTATGCCAAAGAAAGATTGGGAAACAGAGCAGGAGCCGTGAAATGGATTGAGGCTGACATTACAAAATTTGAATCTTCAAAAAAATATGACCTTTGGCATGACCGGGCGGTTTTCCATTTCCTTACTGATGAAGACGACCGGAAAAAATATGTGCAGAATATGAACAAGGCATTGAATCCCGGTGGACATGTGATTATTGCCGCATTTTCTATTGATGGCCCGCTCAAATGCAGTGGTCTTGATGTCGAGCGTTACAGCCCTGAAAAAATGAATAATGAGCTTGGCAATTCTTTTGAACTTGTTAAATCCGAAGATGAGGGACATATGACACCCGGAGGGAAAGAACAAAAATTTACGTACTCTTATTTTAGAAAGGTTGCAGCTTGAATACCACAAAGTAATTCCATTTCTAAATCATAATTGATCGCCAAGTCGAGCAACCGCACTTTTATGGAGCCACGTTTCAGGTATGACTTCAGCCGAGTGCGTATTCACACCGAAGGGCTGGAGGCTCTTCGCGGGACTGTTTCGGCGTCCTTGAACGGGCATCCCCGAAGTTACTCGGTTCGCCCGGGGAGGGGGATCTTCGCCTCGCAGGGGACGCCCGTCTGGCAGAGACCGCAGCCGGACGTCTCAAAACCGAACCGGGACCGGATCGATTTTGCCGATACATCGCGGACGTAGGTAGCGCATTTTTCCTTGTCATGCCCCTCCCGGGTGATGGCGTCCGCCGGGCAGCGCTCGATGCATTTGCCGCAGCTCCCGTTGAAGTAGAAGAGGCAGTACGCGTGGTGATCGGTGTAGGGCCGCTCCGACGGGGGGACGGCGATCCGGGCCACGACGGAGCCGCATCGCATCGCCTTTCCGTTGGGGGTGATCAGGCCGTCGCACAGACCGAAGGTGCCGAGGCCGGAGGCGAACGCTGCATGCCTCTCCGACCAGGAAGAGGCGAACCCGTAGCGGGCCGATTTTTCCCGTTTCCAGGCGGCCGAGTTCATGGGAGCCACCGCCTCGTGTCCGGCCGCCTTCAGAAACCCCGCCACATGGTCGCGCAGCTTCACGTTGAATTCCTCCCCGTATTTGCGGGCCCGCGCCCATCTCTCCGCGGAAACGGCCTTTTCCCGGCTGTTGTCGCGCCGGGTCTGTTCCGTCTGCGGCAGGACCCAACTGATCACGGTCAATTCGCCGGGTGCGACCTGCAGCCCGGGAAACGTCACGGCGAAGATCTCCTGCGGGGTCCAGTAGAACGGGCCGATATCCTCTTTGAATTTTGGATACAGCGGGTCGTCGCCGCGGGAGAAGCCGATGAGCGGCTCCGCCCACGCCGGTTCAAGAACGCCTTCGAACTGAAAGCTGTTCTCCGCGGAGGCTGTGTAGCGGATGATGCAATCCCGAATCCACGCCGCCGGATCTTTCTTTATGCTTGCCGTTTCCGTCATGATGCGCCTCCTGATCGTTTGAGATGCCTTTTCCTTTAATATAAACACCCGGTGACGGCAAGTCTTATGTCAGAACTCCGGCTATCCACAGCAAGCCGCGCCCTTTTTCCCGGAAGGCGAGCATTCGGATTCGGCGGGACCGCAACACGGCTGATCGGTGCGGCCCAGCATGGCGTTGATCACCGCCGCCGCGCAGCCGACGCCGGCCTGCACGGAAATCGCGTCAAACGGACAGTTCCGGCTGCAGGCGCCGCACTCCATGCACGCGTCCCGATCCCGGATCTCGGCATGCCTCGTGTTCATTTTAAACACCTCGTGGGGACAGACGTCCAGGCACATCCCGCAGCCGGTGCATTTCTCCTCATCGAGTTTCAGGGTGACCACATCCTTCAGGTAAGCCAGTTGTCTCATTGTAAAACTCCTATGCAATCAAACGTGACGCAACCCATATGATCAGGCCGCTCAATCCCATTCCGATCTCCAGGGGAAGGGCCCAACGCATCTCCTTGTTCACCCCGGAAAGGGATGTATAGGTAGATGCCCCGGTAAAATTCATGGCCAGATAGGCGGTTACGGCCGGGATGATCAGCAGCCACGCCAGAATGCCGAGCCGCCCCGCCCACATCGACAGATCGTACCCCTGCAGGGAAAGCATAATGACCGCCACGACCGCACCGAGCACCAAGCCCTTCGCCGAGAATGCCCGTCCGGGGAGATACGGTAAAAGAAGGGGATGGATCACCGCCCCCCCCACGATCGCACTCAGAAACGCCAAGACGGCAAAGGAGCCGTCATGAAGGGCGTTCGCCCAGAAACCGGCGGGACCGCCGATGCCGCCGAGGAGGAACAGGACCGGTGCGATGATCAATGTCGGTTTTATCGTTTCGACCAGCTCGACCGGGATCAGGACGGCCCGCTCCTTGAGTGGGAAGGCCTTGAGGCGCATTTTGCTTGTGGCCTTGAAACCGGCATCGATATAGGCCGGCAGGTCCTCGGCCTTGATCGGACCGTAACGAACGCCGAAGCCGGAGAGTTTCTTGACCGTGTGGGCGGCCACGCCCGGAGCCCCCAACTGGGGGAGGATCAGCGACCGATGGCTGACAACCTCTTTCAGGCCGCTCGATTCGATCCTTCCGACCAGTTCCTCCGTACCGAAGGTTCCCTTTCCGGCGGCGCACCAGACGTTGATTCCCTTCGTGTCGAGCGCCAGGATCCAGAGATCCCTGCCGGGCAGGGCGCTCCGCAGCTCGTCGAAGCTTATCTTGTAATTGGCGCTCACGAGGACGGGCGACTCCCGATCCGGATTCCCCAAGGCGTACAGACCCGGAGCGACGGCATAATCCATCCGGCCGACCCCCCAGCGGGCTTTGACGGCCCCCCAATGATCACGCCATTGCAGCTCCGAGGATACCCGCGGAACGCTTCCGGCCGGCGTCGAAACGGACCCGATCACAAATCCCTGGTCGAGACGCGGAAGGTTCGTCCGCTTTTCACCGGGATCGTTCGCACAGCAGGCGGAACCGGTATAGATCGGAAAAACGGTTGCCTCTTCTTTTTGATTCATAACCATACCCTCCAAGCGGCTATTTACCGCATCTGCATGCAAAGGCGGCCTTTCTCATGGCCCCGGAAAAAACCTTCACCGCTTCCAGAACCCCTTCCCGTTGCCCTTCCGGGATATTCCGGGTAATGCCTCCGAAAAATTCTGTCAGGCACAACCAGACCTTCCGGTGGGTTTCAACCCCCTCCTCCGTCAAGCTGAGCGTTACCGCCCTGGAATCGTGCTTGGCCCGATCCCGCTTTAAGAGCCTCCTTCGGATCAGCGGATTGACCAAACGGGTCGTCGTGCTCTTCTCGACGGACAGAATTTGGTGAAGATCCGCCAGACCCAGTTCTCCCTTTTTCGCGACGGCATCCAGGATGATGAACTGGTGAAACGTGACATTCTGGCAGATCGCCTCGTCCCGGCTGCAACACCGGATCTCCCGTGCAAGGACCATGATGATTTTGAACAGTTCTCTATAGCTCTTCTCAAGGTTCGTCAACATGGTTGTGTCATACAACCATATGGGCTGACTTGTCAAGAAAAAAATGGAGGGGCTAGTCGCCACCCCGACCATTCACCGCCGCTGTCGCACATCCGTCTGCATTGACCATTGAAGAGGACCCGGAAAATGTGTTAAGAATGCCTGCAGATTTCCGGATTTCATCCGAGGAGGGTCATCATGGAAGGGAAAAGGGTCGAAGAGAGCAGCGCCGTCATGTCTCAACTGATGAGTCATCAGGATACCAATCTCGCCGGGAATGTCCACGGCGGCGTCATCATGAAGCTGATCGATACCGCAGCCGGGGTGGCTGCGGTCCGGCACGCAAGATCCAACGTGGTCACCGCCTCCATCGATCGGCTGGACTTCCACCACCCCGTTTTTGTCGGCGATCTTTTAACCCTACGGGCCAACCTGAATTTCATCGGGAGGACCTCCATGGAGGTGGGGGTTCGGGTGGAGACCGAAAATCCGATGACCGGCGAGAGACGCCATACGGCATCCGCCTATCTCACCTATGTGGCCCTGGACCGGGACGGCCGACCCATTCCGCTTCCCCCGCTGATCCTGGAAACCGAGGAGGAGATGCGGCGCAATCGGGAGGCAAAGGCTCGTCGGGAGACGCGGCTGGTCGAAAAGAAAAAGGAGAAGGCGTGCCAACTCCGGGCGGAAAACTGCTAACAAAATTTCCCTTGACACCCTCCTCCTTTTCCATTATTTATCCATCAAACGATTGAATCGTAGGCTGGAAGGCGCCCATGTCCACCCCCCTCGAAAAGGCCCGCAGGGACCCCGAATCGATGAAGGCCCGCATCCTCGACGTCGCCCGACGGATCTTCGGCGAGTATGGCTTCCACGGCACGACGACCCGGATGATCGCCCAGGAGGTGGGGATCGACATCTCCACCCTTCACTACCACTGGGGCGGGAAGAAGGACCTCTACGAATCCGTGGTCATCGACATCAACAAGGACCTCCGACAAAAGCTGATCGACGTGGAGCAGGTAATCCACGGCCTGCCGCTCGGCGAGCGTCTGGACATCTCGATCGACATGACGACCGATTACCTCTTCGAACACCCCGAAGTCTCGAACCTGATCCTTTTCCGCTATTTCGGCAAGACTCGCTCCGAGGGGAACCTCGACGCCATCATTCCCGAGTTCACCGCCGACATCGCACGCTCCATGGGTCTCGCCCTTGATAAGAAGAACGTCCGGCCCGAGACCATGATGAAGGTACTCGCGGTGATGAACTCCATCCATAACTTTATTTCGGGCGAAAACTTCTTTCGCCCCATGGTGAAGGTGGACCGGAAGCGGTACAGCGCTCTGGTGAAAGAGACGCTGAAGTTCATCCTTATCCCCGCCTTCACGCAGCACGAAGCAATATAGCGCCGGTTTTTGGGCAGGCCGGCCGTTTTCATAATCCGTATTCAAGGAGGAAACCAATGGCACTCAACATGGATGCAATCGGCAAGAAAGTCGGCCCCATCAAAAAGGATTACACCTGGAAGGACGTGATCCTCTACGCGATCGGCGTCGGGGCCGGGGTCGACGAACTGGACTACACCTATGAAAAGAACCTCAAGGTGATCCCCAGCTTCTCCATCGCGTCGATCTTCGGCTTCCTGGGCGAGATCGGCGTCGCCTCCAACATGAACCTGGCGGGGATTCTCCACGGCGAACAGGAACTGATCTTCCACAACCCCATTCCCACCTCGGGGACGCTGACCACGGAGGGGAAGATCACCCATTATTACGACAAAGGACCGAAGGGGGCCCTGGTCGTGGGCGAGAGCGACACCTTCCACTCGAACGGCCAGAGGCTCTTCACGAACATCGTCACGGTCTTCGCCAGGCTGGACGGCGGTTTCGGCGGCGAGAACGCCCCCCCGAACGTCGTGGAGTTCCCGGAACGCGAACCCGATTTTTCCGTGGACGCCGCCCCCTCGCCGAACCAGCCGCTCGTCTACCGCCTCTCAGGCGATATCTTCCAGCTCCACGTCGACCCCGAATTCGCGAAGATGGTCGGTTTCGAAAAGCCGATCATGCACGGGCTCTGCACCCACGGCTTTGCATGCCGCGCCCTCATGGCGAGCCTCACACCGGGCCGGCCGGAGCTGGTGCGACGCCTCGCCTGCCGCTTCTCGAAAACCCTCTATCCCGGCGACCCGATCCGGACGCTGATCTGGAAGGTGTCGGAAGAAAAGGCGGTCTGGCGGACGATCAACACCCGGACGGGCGAGACCGTCATCGACAACGGCGTCTTCGAATACGGCGAAATTCCAAAAGATGAGATCCGGTTCGATGGAAGGGTGGCCGTGATCACCGGCGCGGGCGGCGGACTGGGGAGGGTCTACGCGCTGGAGCTCGCCAAACGCGGCGCGAAGATCGTCGTGAACGACTTCGGCGGCGCACGAGACGGCGCCGGCGAGGGATCGGCGACGCCGGCCCAGAAGGTCGTGGAAGAGATCAAGGCCGCAGGCGGCGAGGCGGTCGCAAATTACGACAATGTTGCCACCGCCGACGGGGGTGAGAAAATTGTGAAGTCCGCCCTCGACGCCTACGGGACGGTGGACATCCTGATCAACAACGCCGGAATCCTCCGGGACAAGAGCATCCTCAAGATGGAACCGGAGACCTGGAAGGCGGTTCTCGACGTCCATCTCCAGGGGGCCTACCACGTGACGAAACCGGCCTTCGCCGTCATGAAGGAGAAGGGTTACGGCCGGATCGTCATGACTACCTCCGCCGCCGGTCTCTATGGGAACTTCGGCCAGACCAACTACAGCGCCGCGAAAATGGCCCTCGTCGGCTTCATGAATACGCTGAAGCTGGAAGGGGCCAAATATGATATCAAGGTGAACACGGTAGCCCCGATCGCCGCCTCGCGGCTGATGGCCGACGTCATCCCGCCGGATCTTCTCGAAAAGATGAAGCCGGAGTTCGTGGCGCCGCTGGTCCTCTTCCTCTGTTCGGAAAAGTGCCCGGCGACCGGCCGGATCTACAACGCCGGGGTCGGGTTCTACAACCGCGCCGCTGTGATGACAAGCCCCGGCACGGTGATCGGCGACGGGAAGAAGGCCCCGACGGTCGAGGAGGTCGGTGCGGCCATCGAGCCGTACCTGCTCCGCCTGGCGGCCACACCGGTCGGCTACCTGCCCGGCTCGTGGACGCTGCCTGCCGGGTTCGACGGTGACGACCTCGTGATGGGGAGCCGCCTCATCG
>JAPLJX010000411.1 GCA_026388375.1 Deltaproteobacteria bacterium | reverse complement strand
ATAATCACCCGCGTAGCGCTGAATCGCATAGGCGATGACCTCCCGGGCCGTATTGTCGGCCGTCCTCCGGGCCTCCTCCTCGATCTTCCGGATCATCAGGGCAGCATCGCGCTTCGCCGCCGCTTCCATCGATTGGACCAGAAAGTTTTTTGCCTCCTCCGAAGTAATGCCAGCAATCTGTTCCAGCTTGACCGTCTGCTCTTCCAGCATCCGGTCGGCGAGTTCGTGCTTTTCGTTAAGCTGGGATTCTCGGTGCAGGATTGCCTTTTCACGGTTCTCGCAAGTCGTTTCCTTTTGGGACAAAAGGTCGATTCTCCGTTCCAGGTTTTCCTCTTTTGACCGGATCCTCCGTTCCAGGGCATCGAGTTCGACCTTCCTGTCCCGGCTATCCTTCTCGAATTCAGTCTTGACCTTGAGCAGATTCTCCTTGGCCTGAAGAATGGCCTCCTTCTTGATGGTCTCCGCCTCCTTCTTGGCCTCATCGATAATCCTTGTCGAAAGATTCTCGCAGGATTCCAGTTTTTTCCGGGCAAGCCTCTGCTTGACGATGAATCCCAATACCCCACCGACGGCAAGCACCACCAGCAGGGCCAGTATCAACATACCGTTATATAACAAAGTTTCCACCTCCTTGATGTTTACGAACACAAATCGATTGTGTTGAATGTTCGGGAAGTGGGAGGATAAGGAACGCGCTTAAAGCGCTGGGGGACGGGTTCAAAAAAACCCCCGCCGATGCCGTGTCAACCACCTTTTTGAACCAGTTGAAAAGTGGGCGCCTAATGTTGCCGCTTCAGGCTTTCCACCGTCCGCGTCTGCGGAATTCTGGTGGACATGCACACGGCGGACAAGGAAAGGTCCCCGGTTCCCAGGTGTTGGCTCAAAAAACGAATGTTAATCACGCACATCGCAGGGGATAACTCACTTACGATCATTGATCAAACTGATCAATTGTTCCGCTCTATTCTCCAATTGGTTATGAATGTTTTCTTTTGCTCCCATGATCTGCAAATACTCATCCGCAATGTTCAAAGCAGCCAAGATGGCAATGTCCAATGCATTTCTACCAGCGGTTTTTCCCGCCTCTTCCACCTTGCCGCTGACATACCGGATAACACTCGCTACATGCTCATCCCCCGAATCGCTTATGACTGAGAGCTCCTGTCCCAGTATTCTCACTTCAAAGCGTTTTTTCAATGGACGACCTCAAGGTTTGTTTTAGGGCGCCTTTATCTCCTGAAGCAAATCAAGAAGCGAGTCCACCTTTGTGCGTACAGCATCCCGTTCTTCCCTCAACCCCTCCATTTTTTTATTTGCTTCATCCAACTCCGTAATTTTATTTTGCAGCAGTCCCTCCAACTCCAGGTTCCTTTTCTTCAGCAAGGCATAATCCCCGAGCAGACCGTTGATCTTCTTTCCCAGCTCATCAAACTTCAGAAATTCCACGATTCCACCCATTTCCCTTTAATATTCGAGATGAATAACCTCGCCGGTCCGGACACCCACACCGCGTATATCTGTGTATGATTATGCCGACATGACCGATGAAAGTCAAGACCTTATTTCGCCGCAAAAGGAGCTGAATGAACGACGGTATTTTCTTGCGCGGTCACTTCGGCGCCCCATGGATTTCCCCATTCCATTTCCGGGTTCTCCCCGCCACCCTCGGCATCGCAAAATGCAGCGGAGGGTTCCTCCAGACGCTGAAAATAGTTATGCAAGGCCTCCCATGCCGAGGCCTGGTCGCTAATCCTTCCGGCCTCCTTCCGAAACTGGGTGCCTCCCCGCAGCCCCTTCGTATACCAGAGAAGGTGTTTCCGGAAGTCCCGGGTTCCGACTTTCTCGTCGTAAAAATCGATGGTCAGCGCCAGATGACGACGAATGGTTTCCTGCCTCTCCGCAAGGGACGGTGCTGAAATGCCGCCGCCGGCCAGATGGGACAGGATGTTCGCGATGATCCAGGGGTTCCCCAGCACCCCTCTCCCGACCATAACGCCGTCACAACCGGTCTCCCGGAGCATCCGGGCCGCGTCTTCCGGGCAGCGGATATCGCCGCTTCCGATCACGGGGATCCGGAGCCTCTCTTTGAGCGCCGCGATCAGCCCCCAGTCGGAAAGGCCGGCGAAACCCTGGTCGGCTGTGCGGGGATGGAGGATGACCGCGTCGACGCCACATTCCTCAGCGATCTGCCCAACCTCAAGGGCATTGACCTGGCGCGCGTTCCAGCCGGCGCGGATTTTCACCGTCAGCGGCAGGTCCGACGCCCGTCTCACGGCGCGCAGGACGGCAGCGACACGCCCCGGATCTCTCATCAATGACGCCCCGGAACCTGTCTTGGCCACCTTTTTTACCGGACAGCCCATATTCACGTCCAGGAGGTCCGCCCCCCGCTCCGTCGCGATCCTTGCGGCTTTAGCCAACGTGTCCGGATCGCAGCCGAAGAGCTGGACACCGAGCGGCCGGTCCGCGGGTGACGAGGCAAGGTACCTAAAGGTCTTCTCCGTTCCCCGGATCAGACCGCTTCCGCTGACCATCTCGGTAAAGGCGAGACCGCAGCCGAACGACCGGACAACCGTCCGGAAAGGGAGATCGGTGATCCCCGCCATCGGGGCGAGAAATACATTGTTCTTCAACTGCAGATGACCGATGTTCATGATGCCTTTCCGAATAGCGTGTTACCCAAGCAGTCCATTCAACCTGTTTTCTTTCATTCCCCCAAAAACGAAAAACCGCCTACCGGAGATCACGGGTCGCCATTCGGCGGCCGGCCCTCTCCAGCTCTTCGGGCGTGTTGATCCCCATCACCTCCATCACACGCAATTTCAATTATATCCGTAAGATAATATTCCCTCTGGGCATTCCGGTTGCCGAGGGCGGCGACTGCCGTAAAAAGGAAGCCGCTCTCGACGCAATAGATCCCCGTATTGATCTCGCGAATCTTCTTCTCATCCATCGTGGCATCCCTTTCCTCCACAATTTTCAGAACATGCCCATCTGCCGCCTTGACCACGCGGCCATAACCGGCGGGCTCCTCGGGAATCGTGGTCAGGACCGTAACCGCAGCCCTTGCCGAGCGGTGCCGTTCATACAGGGTCTTTACCGTCCCCGGCAGGATCAGCGGGACATCACCGCAGAGGATAATAATGACGCCATCATGGTCCCGAAAGGCCTCCGCGGCCTGAAGGACGGCGTGACCGGTCCCCAACAGCTCCCGCTGTTCCACAAAGATCAATCCTTGATCCCGGAATTTCTCACGGATCTGGTTCGCCTGATGGCCGATCACCACGACGATTGTTTCCGAACCTGCCGCCCGGGCCGCCGCAACCGGATAGGTCAGCATGGGGGCGCCACAGAGAGGATGGAGAACTTTCGCGAGATCGGATTTCATCCGCGTCCCCTTGCCCGCCGCAAGGATGATCGTAGAGAATCCTTCGGCTTCTCTCCTCTGCGTATCGTATTTATCGTTCATGCTTCGCAACCTCGACAGGTTTCTCCCAACTTCCGGAATCGAAGAACCTTCTGTAATGTCTCGCCGTGAACCGCCGGTCGGCAAGATTGAGGAAAAACTTATCAGGTCCCGCAGGGAAAAGACAAACGATTTATCGTCATGCCGGACCAACGGTCGCATGGACTGCCGTCCGATCGGCGTCCTTC
>JAPLJX010000146.1:2540-10594 GCA_026388375.1 Deltaproteobacteria bacterium | reverse complement strand
CTTGAGCGGTATGAATCCAGGAGATGCACAACTAACAAGGAAAAGAAGGTTCAATATGCCATGTGCATTTGGCGTATTGCGTGCGGATCATTTCTTCAGGGTTACGGTTGTCTGACCGGAGGGTTCCTGGAACACCATTCGTCTCAGGCTCTCCAGATATTCCCGGTACCGATCCAGATAGAAGGCCAGCCCCCGGGAAAAATTCCTCCCGATGATCCCGTCCAGGAAGAGTTGGCTGATCTCCCGTTCACGCTGCAGGATGCACTGCGACCGGACAAAGATCTGCCGTTCCTCATCCGACATGGTCCGGATACGGGCCGTAAGGACGCTACGGGCGTGGGGCTGGTACATCCAGAAATAGAGGAGATCAAGGGCGTTGATGATGACAATCCGCTCAAGATCCTGCGCTTCGGCGCCGATCGTCCGGATGAACTGCTTTGGGGATTCGAGCATCTCCAGAACGTCCTTCTCGGGAAACAGAAGTTCGAGGCGGGCGTAGGTGTCGAAGAGCTGACCGAGTTTTGCGGTGTAATCCCGCTCTCGCAGCCGGAGGTTTTCATAACGGTCGGCAAGGCCTTCGATGACGCCGGCGACGCAGTCGGAAGCCGCCTTGGAGATCACGGCTGCCCATTTTTGAAGGATGTCGTTGATCCCCTGGACGCCCGCTTCAAAGAGGATGCCGCCAATGGCGGCATTGAAGGCGATGGCGAGCGGGATGGAGAGAATGGTTCTGAAGAAGCTTCCCCAAATCGCGCCCTTCGGCAGACCGCGGAAGGTGTTGTGGCTGAAGAGGTAAAGACCGTTGGCCAGAGCCATGACGGTATAGAGTATCAGTGGGCCTGTGGTCGTGGTCACGCCGAACATGCGGTCGAGGATCACCGATTTCACGATGTAGTCGAGCAGCGGCACCGAGAATCCGGTGAAGAGCAGCGAATCGGTCAGTCTTCCCCAACTGATATAGTCGTTCCAGCGCAGCAGGGGGGAACGGCGAAAGCCGCCCCCGCCGAGGACCGACTGAAGAATGTTCCGCAGTCCCGTAATCCCGAACCAGATGAAAGCCCCGCAGTAGGCCAGAAACCACCAGTCCTTGGTCAGAGCAAAGGTTAGAAACGCCGGGATGAAACCGATCAGGACCTTGATGGCGTTTTTGACGCCGCTGTTCAGGTATCTCCAGGATCCCCCCTGTTGCACCCGCGGTTGCTTCTCCACCAAATAGAGCTCATTGCCGCCCTCCTCGTGCAGACCTCCAAGGGGGATGATGTTTCCCGGCGTCTCCAGCCGTGTTGCATTCTCCTGAATCTCCCAGTCCTGCACGCGCTGTTCTCCGAGGCGCCGCAGTCCCGGCAGCAGCCGGATCCACTGGAACCATTTCTTCATGGCCCCCGATGCGGAATAGGGTAGATAGGTTATCCGTGGATAGGCCGTCATCCGGACGGGGAGGATGAAGGCTATTGGAAACATGGTTTGCCGGATCGCCCTTTGTGCGCGTGGGGTCAGCGTGTCCCGGATGATCAGCCCCATGCCATACTGGTGCAGAGACCGGCCGGTGGAGTCGCTGCCGATGTTCGCCTTGAGGGGGACGATTCGATAGTGAGACTGTAGAACGGGAATATTGCAGAGGATCTCGGTCAGCTTCGCGATCCGGTCTTTGCGGTCCGGATCGTCCGAATCTTCGAGACGCTGGATCATGCCGCGGATCAGTTTTTTCAGGGTGATGCCGCCCGCCGAACACACATGAATCCAGTGATTTTTCTTGTCGACATCGCTGATTTCCTTGTAATGCGTGGTCTTTCCGGCGACATGGTCCTTGAGGTTGAAGATCTCCAGGTGGGTGATCATCCCCTTGCAGGCATAGAGCATTTCCAGGACGTCTTCCACGCCCAGATCGCTGAGGTTGAGGCAGATCCGATATCCCGTATGGAGCTGATCGAGCTTGAGCATGAGTTCATGAGGTGCGAGTCGGAGAAGCGGCGGCACATCCGCCCCATCCCGGAGAATGTTCGGATCGGGCAGGGATGGATTGTGGACCGGCCTGAGGTACTGTTCAACGATGGCCTCCGAATCGAGCTCCCGCATTCGGGCGACCAGGGCCTCCATCCGTTCGCGTTCTTCACCGGACGCCTCGGCGTAACGGTTCCTGAGTTCGGAGACGCGGATTTCCATCAGCGGCAGGAGGTGGGTATGGATAAACTCCGCCAGATGGAGGATCGACGCCTGGCCGCTGCCGACAAAGGCGAGGAAATCGGTGGGCTCGAGCCGCGGGAGTTCAACGCCGAAGGCTTCGAGGATGGCCGTGCGGTGTTTTCGGTTGAATTCATCCAGCACCGCCATGACATGGCTCTTCTGGTATTCGGATACCTGACGCCCTTCGTCCATGAAGGCGCGAACGGACGGTTCCGCCAGGAAAGAGAGAAAATCCCCGGCGTCTGAAAATCCGCGTGGCACCCAGATAAATCGGATATTCCGGCCCCGGAAATGAGCGCCTATGGAAACCCCGATGCGGATGGTGATTCCCATGATCGAGCCTGCGTCGAGGAGCTCGGATGCGGCCTTCGGCGGCACGAAATTATAGTAGATCACCGTCAGGCGGCGGATCCCTTTGATCCAGGCGTCCATGATCAGGTGGGTGGGGGTTTTGCGTCCTTTCGTGTTGGCGTCGTGGACATGGTCGTCGAAGGCGATCTGGTTCCACTCTTCCGGCATTTCCAGGAGATGGTAACGCCTCAATTCCTCGCGGATGAGGCGCGGTTTCCCCGAGGTGGCCACACGAAAATCATGGGCCAGTTCGAGCTGCCTTTCATAATCCCCCCGCACCCGGACCAACTCCTTCACGATCTGGAGGAGCACCCTTGCCGTATTCCGGCGGAGTGAACTGTGGGTGATGTTCATCACCTCATCGTGGAGGGCGCGCAATGCGTTCAGACGGTCATCGGCCTTGCCGATTTCCAGGGAATGGAGCAGGTTGGCCATCGCATAGGCGATGCGAAATCCCTGGGAGGCCGCCATCTCTTTGATGCCGTGGGGGTTCAGATAGGGATTGAGCAGATCCTTGAAGTTTTTCCGGGAGGCCTCCCGGCTCAGAACCTCCTGGACCAGTTTAATCAGCTCGTGGTCTTTCCGGTCGAAGAGGATTTTTGCAAATCGTGGTTTCATAAGAGCCGACCGATAACCAATTAATGAAGACCCTGCCGGTATTCGCAGACCCACCCATCAACCACATCGATCAGGCTCTGAAGGGGCCTGGAGATGTACTTGTCCTTGTGGTGGATCAGATAGAATTTTCGCGTCATCGCGGGGTCGGATAGGGGGATGGCCTTCAGCTTTCCCATTCCGATCTCTTTGCTGACCACCCGCCTCGTGATGACGGCGACGCCCAACCCCTCCTCCACGGCGGTCTTGATCGCCTCGTTGCTGGAAAGCTCGAGGGGAATCGAGACATGGATATTGTGTCTCCGGATGTACTCTTCGATGCTCTTGCGGGGGGCCGACCCCTGCTCGTGGACGATGAGCGCATGGCCGGCCAGATCCTCCGGTTCGATAACCGGTTTCAGCGCGAGAGGATGCCCCGGCGGGACAATGATCTGGTAGCTGTCCTCCAGAACCTCGCGAGAGAGCAGTTTCTTGTGTGGTACAGGGTAGGAGATGAAGCCGAGATCGTTTGAAAGCGCTGCTGTCTTCTCCACGATCAGATCCGTCGGCAGGGTTTCCATGGAGATCCGGATCCTGGGATGAACCATGCAAAACCGGTCCAGTATGAAAGGAAGGTAGTAGGAGCCGAAACTCTCGCTGGCGAGGATTCGGATGAAGCCCCGCTTGCGCTGCTGAAAGTCCCGGAGGCTCTCTTCCGCCTGATTCTCCATCTCGAAGATCGATTCGGCGATGCCGTAGAGCACCTCTCCTGCATCCGTCAGGGCCATCTTTCGGCCGAAGCGGTTGAAGAGCTTGATCTCATAGTGCTCCTGAAGGCGCTGGATCCCCTTCGTGACGGCCGGCTGGGTGATGAACATGGCTTCCGCGGCGGCGCTCAGACTTCCATGCTTTGCCGCCAGGTAGAAGAGCTTCAGTTGATTGAGATTCATAACCCCATATTATCCATTATATAAGATATATTAATTTGGCTTATTTTATGTCCATCTTTAAACGTTTGTCAAGCGTTGTTGATGAAAAAAAGCCTGTTGTCCTCAGCCTGTCAGACCCCCTCTTCGACATCGCTCAGGCAGGCCTCGATGATATCCAGCGCCCGGTCCATCTCCTCACGGGTGATCGTCAGTGCCGGCGTCAGCGTGAGGATGTTCCCCATGGTGAGCTTGAAGCTGAGCCCCCGGCTGAGGGCGGCGTACATCACCGCCTCCGCTTCCTCCGTCGCCCGCTCGCCGGTCGTCCGGTCCTTCACCAGTTCGATGCCTAAAAAAAGCCCCAAGCCGCGTACGTCGCCTATCAGCGGATGGCGTTCCATCATTTCTCTCATCCGCCCGAGGGCGTGCTGCCCGAGCTCCCGGGCATGTTCCGCCAGATGATTTTCCTCGACATATCGGATTGTCGCCAGCGCCGCGGCGCAGGCGACGGGGCTCTTTTCGTGGGTGTAGTGGCCCAGGGCGCGGTTGCCCGCGACATCAAGGCCCTCACGGGCGATAAGGGCCGCCATCGGAAAAACGCCGCCGCCGAGCCCCTTGCCGATGACGAGCATGTCGGGGACCACGTCAAAATTCTCGCAGGTGAACATCCGGCCGGTCCGGCCGAGGGCGTGGGGGATCTCGTCGAAGATCAGCAGCGCTCCGTGACGGTCGCACGCCTTCCGGATGATCTTCCAGTATTCGGGTTTCGGGATGTAGGGGGTGCTCCGGATCGGTTCGGCGATAACCGCGGCGATATCCCCTTCCTTCTCCAGGATGTACTCCACATAGCGGGCGCACATCATGTCGCAGCCGCCGCGGCCGCGGCATTCATAGATGCAGTGGTATTCGTCGGGTGGAGGCACATGTTCCGTTCCGGGCAGCAGCGGCCCCATATCCTGGCGGAAAGTCGCCTCGCCGCCGATCGAGATCGCGTCCAGGGAGGCCCCGTGAAACGAATCCCACATGGAGATCGTCTTGTGGCGGCCGGTCGCGATGCGGGCGAGTTTCAGGGCCATGCCGATCGCCTCGGCCCCGCCTGGACAGAAGAGGACGCGGTTCAAGTCCCCCGGGGCGATCTCGGCGAGCTTTTTTGCGAGATCGACGGCGACCCGGTTCGTGTAGCGCCGGGTGCAGAAGGGGAGCTGGTCCAACTGTTCTTTGATTGCGGCGATGACCGCCGGGTTGGCGAAGCCGACCTGATGGACGTTGTTCCCGTGGAAATCCATGTAGCGTCGTCCCTGGAGGTCTTCAATCCAGATCCCGTCGCAGCCGCGCATGGCGTTCAGGCAGGGGGTGGAGAGGGACTGTTTGAGAAAATATTTTTCGTCCTCCGCGAGGAGCGCCCGCGTCTCTTCATTCAGGTTTTCCTCCTGCCACTTCTTCCGGCGCGGGGAAATGTTGATATCGCCTTCCGATCGGTGAAGTTTTTCCATGTCTTCCGTCCTCCCTCCGAAATGAAATTCTACCTGTTTTCCGTAACATCCCCACCCCGGTGAAGTCAAATCTTCTTTTGTTATGGGTTGGATCACTTTTTTTCTCTTGACCGGACCTCTTCCATAGGGATAATCCATCCGAAAATTCAGTGAAAAATGGTATGAGCAGGGAAATCGGCCTGGGTTGGAACCGCCTTTTGGGGGGTGCGGCCGGAGGAATCGGGAGGGGTGTCGGCATGGCAAAACAGAGGTTCGGAAAACAGTGCGAACGACCGGAATCGGAACAGGGGGATGTCAACACCACGCCGGTGCGACAGAGGTACTGGGAACGGAACCTGTCCGGCGAGGCAAGGAGTTGGTTCGAGGAAGATGCGAGGTATTTCCTCCACCAGAGCCTCTCCACCCCCGTACTCAACGTGATTGCCCGGGCGAGGGGGATTTATATCGAGGATCTGGCGGGCCGGAAATACGTCGACATGCACGGCAACGGCGTGCACAACACCGGCTTCAACCACCCCGAAGTGGTCCAGGCGGTCCGGAGACAGTTGGACGAATCGCTCACCTTCTGCCCGCGGCGCTACACGAACATCCCGGCCGTTCGACTGGCGAAGAAACTGGCGGAGATTGCACCCGGCGAGCTTTGTCGAACCCTCTTCTGTCCGGGGGGGACGGATGCGATCGAGATGGCGCTGAAGCTGGCAAAACTCGTGACGGGTCGCTTCAAGACAATCTCCTTCTGGGACTCCTTTCATGGGGCCGGTTTCGGGGCGTCGGGCGTGGGGGGCGAGGAGCACTTTCACGGCGGCATCGGACCGCTCGTTCCCGGGGCCTTTCATGTGGAATTCCCCAATTATTATCGCAATCCCTGGGGGTTCACGAATTCGGACGACGTCGACGCCGAATGCCTCCGGCAGATCGAACTGGTCCTGCGGCGGGAGCCGGAGATGGCCGCGGTGATCGGGGAGCCGGTTTCCGCGAATCCCGTCGTGCCCAGCAAAAGATACTGGGAAGGGGTCCGGGATTTGTGCCGTCGCTATGGCGCTCTCTTGATCTGTGACGAGATTATTGAGGGGTTTGGCCGGACCGGGAAGATGTTCGCGAGCGACCATTATCTGACGCCGGACATCCTGGTCCTCGGCAAATCGCTTGGCGGCGGGATCGTTCCGCTCGCGGGGATCGTGACCCGGGAGGAGTACAATACCTGCGGAGACCGCTCCATCGGCCACTACACCCACGAGAAGAACGCGCTGGCGGCGGCCGCCGGCTTGGCCGCGATCGAGGTGATCGAGAAGGAGAACCTCTGCGACCATGCGGCGCGCCTGGGCGCCCATGCACTGGAGCGCCTGCAGGAGATGGCGGACCGGCACCCCCTCATCGGCTGCGTTATGGGGATCGGCCTCCACATCGGCATCGACCTTGTCCGGGACCGGAAAACCAAGGAGAAGGCAACCCGGGAGGCGGAGATGATCCTGTTCAAGTGCATGGAGAATGGGGTTGCTTTCAAGACGATCGACGGCAATATCATCACCCTCCGGCCAGCCCTCGTGATCACTGAGCAGCAGATGGATGCGGCCCTCGACGTAATCGAGGGGGCGATCGGCGAGGTGGAACGGGGTTTGAACTACTGAACGTCGTGTTCCACTAGTACCAAGTAACTCTTAAATACACGCTCAAATCAATCCCCTCCCCCCTTGGCGGGGAAGGGTTAGGGTGCGGGAAAAAGTCATCGCGAAGACGCTAAGTTGTTGCTTCGCCCACCCCCTGCCCCCCTCCCGTCAAGGGAGGGGGATATACGAAAGAAAAAGTGTTACAGGACAATAGGTTAAAAGCCGAGTTTTTCGCCATATCGACTCTTCATAGCACACATATTCAGCCTTCTTACTGTTGACGTAACATTATTTTGACATGCACTGCTCCTCTTTGACCTTTAGTTTATATAACCATGGGTAACTCATCATTCTTGTTCTTACCAGCGCCCTCGTGTCAATCCCTTTGTCTCGCAGCGGAAGCACGAATCCTAAGGGAGTCTCCTCCAGGTCTGTCTGCCATTCAGCGTTCAGATCCTTGATCAGACCAAATATTCGTTTCCCTTCAGGAGTCGTCTTATCCATTATTTGCGGAGTCGCATCCTCGCCTATGTGGGCCGGGGTAATCTCCGTAATGATCCCGCTTTTTGAAAACGTCAAATGCACTATCATCGTATCACGACAATGCCGTGGATGAGGATTACCCCTCGCACCGGACTCAGTAGAGAATCCGTAGAATCGCAGGTAACCCGCCTTGAGACTTTGTGGTGCATGTCTCTCGGGTTGGTCGAAAACGAAATTACTCATACTATAGAATATTGGCTTGTTCTTATAGGTGTCCATCGCTTGTAGACAATGAGGATGGGTTCCAATGACTGCATCCGCCCCAGCGTCTATTGCCGCGTAGGCGAAATCAGGCTGATACATTGCAAGATCGTACGTGAAGTGGACACCCCAGTGAAAACACGCGATGACATAAT
>JAPLJX010000146.1:0-2522 GCA_026388375.1 Deltaproteobacteria bacterium | reverse complement strand
TGACATAATCCGCCTGGCTCTTCGCTTCAGAGATAAGGTTACACACTGCCGACAAGTCGTCCCAATTGGGGACCGTTACCGTCCGTGACGGTGTTCCTGGCTGCTCGTAAATATTCTCAAGAGGTTCATAAAACGTTGAGACATGAAGCGGAGAAATGCCAGCGCGGGTTTTGGTAGCGGCATACCCTTCCCTCAAAATGGAGCACGTGTCAACAATTGCTAATGTCACATCCCTAATCTTGAAGTAATGGGGTTGTCTGGCTTCATCGATATTTTTCCCCGCACCAATCGCCTCAATACCGTTCTCTTTCAGTCTTTTTATAGTGTCAAACAAAGCCTCGGGCCCATAGTCCATATTGTTGTTACCTGCCATAGTGACCGCATTAAATCCGGCGGCCACCAGACCTTCAATGTTCTTCGGTGGTACCCTGTGATGGGGATTCTGAACGTCAGGTCTAACTACTCCCTGATCGGAAATAGTTGTTTCCAATTGACAGAATCTGAAATCGCCATCTTTCAGCGAATCTAACACATGGACAAATGCTGATCTGGGGTCCTCCCGATTGATCTGCACGTCCCCGACAACAGCTACCCTGATTTTCTTCTCGTCTGCCATAATTGCAGTCCTCCCTTTCTGAAATTTGAGATTTACGATTTAGGGGCGAACACCATGGTAACTCCTGAAAACACATTCCATGAGCAGCTTCCCCGAACTCAACGCACTTTCTTTCGCAATGGTAGCGGCCTCTTTAAGATCCCTTTCTTTGAAGGCCTTAACCATTCTTGAATGCTCATTAAAAGACTTTTCTAACCTACCGGACAATGAGAGAGAAAGGAATCGATACCTAAAGGTCATCTTATCGAGTGATTCCATTGTCTTCCGGAGTATTCCATTTCCTGCAGCTTTTTCGATAACATCGTGAAATCGAACATTGAGATCAAAGTAGGCGACGACATCGGTAGACCTCACAGCGGAGTTCATGTCTCCTAGAATTCTTTCCAACAGATCAAGATCCGCATCCGTTAGGTTTTGACAAGCCAATTCTGCGGAGAAGAAGGCCAAATGAGCGCGTAGCAGATAAGATTCCCTCACTTCATCTGCGGAAACTTCCTTAACGTTCCACCCTTTGAACGGTGAAAATACCACGAACCCCCTTGATTCCAGTACCCTCATCGCCTCTCGGACGGGCGTTCTGCTTAAGCCAAATCGCTTCGAAATCACCGTCTCGATCAGGCGTTCTCTGGGCTTTAGGTGTCCTTGAATAATCTCCGCCTCAAGAGTCTCGACAATTTTACTGACGGAATCTGTCTTCTTCGTATGCTTCACTGCTTCATCTCTCACTATTCATGGAAAGTTTAAGTATTCATTAAAGAAACTAATATTGCGAACATAATCTTATGCACTACTGTATACAAAAATTAAGGATTGTCAAGAAAAAAATTTAAAAATTTTTAAAATTCTTCATGCGGGTCGTCACCAACTGGTTCCGGCGGAAGGTAGGCCTGGCGCTCGGCATCATGTCTTCCGGTTTCGGCGCCGGGACCTTGATCGTCGGCATCCCTCTCGCCTTCGTCATCCACGACACCCCCGAAGCCTGCGGCCTTCATCCGGACGGCCGGAACAATGACCCTCCGGTTGCGGGACCCTCGGGAAAGATCGCCGGAGAAACCGGGGATTTCCGCTTCCGGGATGCCCTGAAGCACAGGGCTTTCCTCTCTCTTGCGATCAGTGAATTCCTTCGGATGATGGGGGTCGCAGCCCTGGTGACCCACATCATGCCCTACCTGAACATCCTCCAAATCCCGAGAGCAACCACCGGCCTGATCACCGGCGCCATCGCCGTCTTGAGCATCTCCGGACGGTTCGGACTCGGCTGGCTGGCGGACCTTTTCGACAAGCGAATCATCATGGTCGCGGCCTTCAGCCTCCTGAGCGTGGGGTTCTTTTTCTTCTGCTATGCGGGGACCCCGTGGGTGATGATCCTCTTCCTCATCGTCTTTCCGCTCGGCTTCGGCGGCACGGTCGTTCTCCGGGGGGCGATTCTCCGGGAGTACTTTGGTCGGCAGGCCTTCGGCCGCCTGCTCGGCCTCGTGATGGGAGCGGCCGCGGCGGGCGGCATGATCGGCCCCACCCTGGCGGGCTTTATCTTTGACAAGACGGGAAGCTATTATTACACATGGATTTCCCTCGGCATCGCCTCCTCCGTCTCCGTGCTGCTCATGCTCTTTATCGGGCCGAAGCCGAAGGCAACGTCTCCGGATGAGACCGTCCTCCTGCGGCAACATCATCAAAAAGCTTGACAAATGTCTCCTGATGCAGTAGAAAGTGCCCAGGTTTTTGGAAGTTTCCGTCCCCGGAGCCGGTTTTGGCTGTTGGGGATTTTTTTCATCATGGAATCGAAACAGGAAATAATTATGGGTATTCAATCCGGGAGCCCCTCGGAGACGCCGCCAGCCGTCTTCCAGGTGGATCGACGACGGAAGCAGGAGATCGATCAGCGCCGGGCCTTCGGCATCATCAG
>JAPLJX010000097.1 GCA_026388375.1 Deltaproteobacteria bacterium | reverse complement strand
CGGCTGCCCGCTGCAGCCGCTTGATGGACTGGCGCAAAGCGCCAGGACAAAAGCGGATGGCAATCAGCAGCGCCGATGGCTCGGCGCGAAGCGTCCGAGCCATCGACTGTTTAGATGGTTTCCCGATAAACCCGCTTTCTGGTCTTCCTTCCAGATAACACTCCAATCACAAATTCTTTGAAATCACATTAATCCGAATGGTTACATCTTCAGTTGCTCAGTTCCTGCGTCGTATATGGTTTCCGCATAACACGCATAGCCCCCGGCCCATAAGCTGTCCGCCGGGCTGCGCACTCCGTGACCGCCTGATTTCCCGGCGGCGCCACTATGATTTCAAGGTTACGGCGTTGCGAAAATCTTCTTGAATTCGTCTCCCCACTTCTTGATCTCGTCATCCGAGAGTTCGCGGATCGGGATGACCTTCGCCTTGTCGATCCCGGCGATCGGGGGATAGATGCCCGGGGCGAGGACATATTCGCCCACCTTCTCGGCCATGATCTTCATGGCGTCCTCGGACAACCAGTAATCCACGAACAGCCTCGAGGCGTTGGGATGGGGTGCGCCGGCCGTAATGGCCATTCCGCGGGGAGTCCCCATCATCGGCTGGGAAACCCTTGCCCAATCCAGCGGCGCGGGCGCCTTGGTGATGATGTATTTCGGCATCGAGATCCCGATCAGCTTCTCACCGCTCTCGATCGGGGCCGGTGTGGGACCAAAAGAGGCCACGAACATCGGCTTGTTGGCGGCCAGCCCTTTGAGGAACTTCATCCATTCCGCTTCCGATTTGATCACGTTTTCCTTCAGTCCGATGAGCCAGGAGATCGTCGTCGGATGGGAGGAGGGATCGGCCATGACGATCTTCCCTTTCCACTTCGGGTCCGTCAGGTCTTCGTACTTCTTGGGGACATCGGCCGGTTTGACCAGTTCCTTGTTGTAGATCAGGGCGGCATATTCAATGCCGAAGCTCTGGATCTTGCCGTCCTTGTTTGCCCATTTCGGATATCCGGCCGCGGCGGGGGATGTGTACGAGGCCAGAACGCCCTTTTCCATCAGAAATTCGAGGACCGGCATGGGCGCCTGGAGAACATCGGCCGTGAGCTTGCCGGCCGCGTGTTCCGTCAGAATGGTCGCAATGAATTTGGTAGTGGAGAGTCTCGTATACTCCGCCTTGACGCCGTACCTCTTTCCAAAATCCTCCAGGATCGGCTCCACGGAGGTGATGTTCGCATAAAACGTCACCTTTCCCTCCGCCTTTGCCTTTTCCACCAGGGCCTGCCCTGCCGAACCCTTCGCATCCGTCCCTGCCGCGAAAACGCAGGGGGCCATGAACAGGATCAAAACGACCAGCGCAACCAGTTTTTTCATACCCTACTCCTCCTTCCGTGAATGATTCCAAAAAAATAGAGACATGGTTTGTGCTTATCCAGGACCGCCTGCAGGACCAATCGCTCCGTCGGCGGTCGTCAACGCACGGGTATTGGAAAATAACACCCCCGGGAAACATTGTCAAATCGGAATGGCATTCAAAAACGATCAGTAAAAAGCTTGACATTGTGTTTCGTATACAATATTCCGCAAAAGCAAGTGTTGCTTACAGAAGCGCAGACTACTGGGGGCAATATCCGGACAGCCCGATCTTCGGCTGGTTCGTCAGTCAACCGACCCTTTGCCAACGCCCCCCCCTTGCCCTCCGGTATCTTTCTGCCGGATGGAGGCCCGGGGAGTAAAATATCCCAATACGGAGGCTCATCATGTACTTGGAAACACTTCAGCATTCGGCTCGTGAAAAGACCGTCCGCGCGCTCATCATCGGCGCCGGGGAATACGGCTTCTCACTCGTTGCCCAATCCCGGCGAACGCCAGGCCTGTCCGTGACCGCCATCCATGCGCGCCGGATGGAGCGGGGCGTCGCGGCATTCAAGCACGCCGGGCTTCCGGACAAGGCGATCGCGGTTTGCGAGACCAGAGCCCAGGCTGAGACGGCGATGGCGGCGGGAAAGGTCGTCGTCTCGAACGACGCGCTCATGTTGATCCAACTGCCGATCGATGTCGTCGTAGAGTCAACAGGTTCCCCCGAGGCCGCGGCCATTCATGCCGATGCGGCTCTCAAGCACGGCAAGCATGTGGTCATGGTGTCCAAAGAGGCGGACATCGTCCTGGGACCCCTGTTCCATCGCCGGGCCAAGGCGGCAGGGCTGGTCTATTCGCCGGTGGACGGCGATCAGCCGTGCCTGCTCATGCAATTGATCGTATGGGCGCGGGTGCTCGGACTCGAGATTCTGTGCGCGGGCAAGACGAGCGAGTATGATTTCGTGTATGACCAAACCGCCAAGCGGGTAACGAGCCTGGAGCGCGTCACGGACGCCCCCGGGTTCGACGCGCTATGGACTCGCGGAAGCCGGGATATCCGAAGCCTTGTCGACGCACGGGCGGCGGCACTGACCGAGATTCCACAGCATACGGTTCCCGATCTCGTGGAAATGGGAATAGTGGCCAACGCGACGGGGCTTGTGCCGGACATCCCCGCGTTCCATGCGCCCATCGCACGTACGCAGGAAATCGCGGACGTCCTCGTGCCGACCGACCTGGGTGGGATTCTCAGCGGGACCAACAGATTGGACGTCGTCAACCAGCTCCGCCGCCCCGATGAGGCCAGCTTTGCCGGCGGCGTCTTCGTGGTCATTCGCTGCGAGGACCGCAAAACATGGGAAGTCCTGCGAGCCAAAGGCCATGAAGTCAACCGCTCCGGCGATGCGGCAATGATCTACCGGCCCTCGCATCTCCTGGGCGTGGAATCGGCGACAACCGTCCTGGCCACCGCGCTTCACGGAATGTCCTCAGGTACGGAAGACGTCCGACCCCGCTTCGACGTGGTTGGACGGACGACCCAATTTCTCCCGTCGGGCACCGTTTTGACCGTGGCCGGCCATCACCATCAGATCGCGGGAGTGGAAGGACTGCTCGTCGAAGCGCTCAGGGCCGAGGGGGGGAATCCCGTACCTTTCTACATGATGGGGGATAACCGGCTCACGCGCGACGTCCCGGCCGGGACCATCATCACGGCAGACATGCTGCAGCGGCCGACCGATTCCCTGCTGTGGACGCTCCGGCGGGAGATGGAAGAGGCGTTCGCGCTTCGCTGATCCGGAGCAGTTGCGCCTTATTTGACGCATGAAAGGGCATTGTCCGCAGTCAGGCGGAAAAATATTTTAACCGAAAAAATGAAGGAGGTTCAAGATGAGAACAGATTTGTTCATTCACAGGTTGGTCAGAATGGCTTTATTGGCGCTCTTTGCCGTTCTGTTCCTCACCGTTCAGGTACAGGCCGCCGAATTCAATCCGAGCAAACCCATTACGATGGTCGCGCCCGCCGCTCCAGGCGGAGGCAGCGACGTCCTCTCCAGAACCATCGCACAGATCGTCGCCAATGAGAAGCTTTCTCCTCAGCCGATGATTGTCCAGAACATCCCCGGCGGCGGCCAGGCCATCGGCCTCACGCAGGTGGCCCTGGCGAAGGGGAATACCCATATGCTCGTGGTCGCCAACCCCGCTTCGGTGGCCGGTTTGCTGGTGGCCGGGAAGGGCGCCCCAAGCATCCGGGACCTGACGATGATCGCCCAGCTTGCCCTTGATGAACAGCTCATCGTTGTGAGGAGTGATTCCCGTTTCAAGTCCATCCAGGATATCGTGGCCGAATCCAAGAAAAAGGAGAACTCCCTGTCGATCGCCGGTTCGGATCAGGCAGACCGTGTCTGCAGCCGCATGTTTGAAAAGGCTGCCGGGATTAAGATGCGTTATGCCCCCTTCAACAGCGGTGGAGAGAACATGACAGCCCTGCTGGGCGGCCATGTGGACATGATCTGGGCG
>JAPLJX010000033.1 GCA_026388375.1 Deltaproteobacteria bacterium | reverse complement strand
TCCATGATATTAATATTCTAACTCATGAAAAACGTTATTTACGGATAGGCACTAAGACCCATGGAGAAATCCGGGGTATTTATGCTTCATTCGGTTGATGCGTACTTCTTTCTCGTTCACCTAAGATCTGTCAAATGGAAAGTGCTTCATCTGATGCTGATTGCCGATTGAAATGTTGCATACCCGTCAAAATCACCGGATGCTTGACTTCAGGAAGATGTTCGTAAGAACAGAAGAGGGGTGTTTTGCCCCCTCTTCTGTGTATTGCCGGCATCTTTAATCGATAAATCATCTTCATTCACGATACTTGAATGAAAGGTTTAACCTTATTCTGAAGGCGGTTATTTTCCCTTTCTCGACGGTTACATCCTGCCTCACGACCTCCGCAACCCTCAGCTCTTCGAGGGATTTAGCAGCAGTCGCCAGGGCCTTCTGGGTGGCGTCTTCCCACGACTTTGGACTTGTCCCTACGATTTCAACGATTTTGTATATGGACATACCAGTTTCCTCCTTTCGTTAGCTGAATCAGTTAAACTACTATTTTAAAAGTCTCCGCAGACCTTTGCGCTTTGAGTGAAAATTTTTTTGACAGTATAGATGGTTAGGGTATTTGTTGCGCCATCACTACGATGCTGGTTAGAATAAAAACTAATGCTATTGCCTCTACTATCAATAACTTCTTCATGACTACCTCTCTACTGCTACTCCTAAATCCAAAGCCGGAATAGGCTTTGGATAAACCTGTACATCCAAACCTAAAATTTTATCAGATACCCAGGACCTCCTTGATCTTACAGTCGTAACTGCAAGTTGCTTGCCAACAAGCGAAAGAAAACCAGAAGTTTGGATTCATCCTTAATAGCAGGTGGTTAGATCAATAGGAGAGAACAGCGTAAAAGTATGAAATGATTCGTTTGACCTCAAGACTTGGTGGAACCTCAACATATTGAGGGAACCTTTGAAGGGAGGTGGACAGTCTAATAAATATATTTCTTACAAGAAACCATGAGAGCCGGACTCCATCACCGGCCTTCAACTTAGATGCCGGCTGAGTCATTTTTCCTTATTTCCTTTCAGTGCAATTATCATAGCATTGATCAGTATTCCCGTAACTTATTTTCACATAATCCGCCCCATACTTGCTCTCCAAACTCCGCATAATAAAATGCCCTCTGGCCATGTTCTGAAAGTGATCTATGAAAATAGTATTGATCAATGCGCCCCCAGCCGCACCAATAACCGGCACGGCAGAGGCAGCAGCCTTTTGTGACACCGTGACCGGCACGGCAGAGGCAGCAGCCTTTTGTGACACCGTGACTCCAAACCTGGAAGCAATGGTCGCAATGAACCTAACCAATACCGGGGCTCCTTCTTCGGCAATCCCCTTCTCAACGATATACTTCGCCGCTTCTGATACCTGCTTGGCCAGCAGCGCCTTCACGGCATAGTATCCACTTTCTGAGGAATTGTCTTTTTCGGAGCTGCCACCCAGAGCAAAAACCTCCAGACATGCCAGTCTTGCTTCTATTAGCTGAACATCTTCACCTTCACTTCTGGCAATGTCAGCAATGGAACGAAACATGATGACGGTCGTGGCGGGTAATTCGATTGCCAAGGCAGGCAGTCCAAAGGCGCCTCCTATCCCACCGGAAGCGGCCACAAGAAATTTATGGAGAGTGTCGGCAGATAGTCAAAGGCTTTCTCGAACGGTATACCGATGACATTGGTCAGTTTAGCGGCGAGACCAGGATTTTCAAGGAGGTCTATTGCGTGTTTTAAGCGACTAATATCTTTTGGAGTCATTTCCGTCTGCGATCTTCCCCCAAATGATCAGTTTCTTGATTTGGCATGACCGTCTCCGTTGTCATTCGTCGCTGATTTCGACGCCGTGCTTTTTGGCGGCGCGCCGGATGCGCTTCTTGATTTTTTTGACTTCGTCCGCGTCGTATTTAGCGGCGTTGTCTTTGTGGTTGATATAGGACCACGCCGCGCGCACATGTTCCGGCGTGTCCACCGGATACTTGTTATTGACCGGATCGGCAAACTCGACATCGCCATACTTGCGCTCGCCTTCTTCCGGGTTCACGTCTTCGCGCCGCTCGATTTTGTCACTCATCGCTTTCCATCCCTCTTTTGACCGGCCATCGCTGCCTCACCGCTGGCTCTTGCCGAGTACTTCGAGAGCCAGGAGAATGGTGCTGATGGCTCCCATTACTGATTTTTCAAGAGCGCCAAACAGCCGGAATCGCTGTCTCCACAAATCAGCACCTATTGGCGGGTGAAATATTTTGAGGATTTGCATTTGAAGAACTAAACCGCTGCGCGGCAGTTCCTAAATTACCGGCCTTTGTAATGTCAAGGTATCAGGTTGTGCGCGACAACGTCAGCCACCGGATCGGGCTCGAAACGCCAGGTAGCCGACGATGATGAGGACCGCCAGGAGCACGAGCCGTGCCACCCACATCATGCGCGTGTGGGCGACGTGTCGCGTGCCCTTCGGTTTGATACCGGTGACGGCCAAAATGCCGGTGATGATTACTGCGAGACCAAGCCATCCTAACCAACTCATATCGTTCAGTCCTGCATCAGCCACGAAAACGACTCTGGGCGTCGCTCTTTCAGCATGTCGTAATCGCGACGCGGTTTGATAAGGTATTGCTTTCTATGGTTGGAAGCATAGGGGAGCTGTTTTTGCTTGTCAAGGGATATTATGCATGATTTTAAGGATGATTACTCTTGCCATCTGTTCATCCCCGGTGATATTCCCCCCCCTAAAAGGTACCAGAGGACCACCGCGATCAGTAATAACCCAACCCAGCTCATTTCGATTTCCCTTCCGTTTCGTGTTTCTGTGTATCTGCTCCCGGGTGAGAGGACCCGTCACCATCCTTCTTTCTGCTCTCGACCGAGCAGCCCTGGCGCATTCAGGTCG
>JAPLJX010000099.1 GCA_026388375.1 Deltaproteobacteria bacterium | reverse complement strand
TTCTCGCCGACATCGAAACCATCCTGATCGCGGCCCGCATCCTCCACATGCAGCCCGAGTCGCTGATCGAAGCATTGGACAAGGGCAAAGAGGCGCTGGAGGCATGGACCTGTCCCGAGAGTCTCCTTGACGAGCTCAAAGGCAAACAGGCGCGCCTTGCCACCGAGTATGAGCGGTTGCGGGCGCAGGTGCAGGCGGTCGCGGAGGCGACGAAAGGGGCTCTACGCACGCAGGTGGTCGACCCTCTTCCTCAAATCCGATCTGGCGGACGTTCGTGTGGCCGCCGCCGACCGCGGGACGCCCGCCTACGCCGCCTTGCGGGAGCTCTATCCCCCGATGCGCCGCCTCGTCGCCGAACATCTCATCAACACCAAATACTTGCGCAGCGCTCTTCTTAAGCGCTTCAGCGCCCTGCGCGCCGAGGTGCTCGCCGAAGAGAAGGAAAGACTCGGCCGGCTCTATTTCGACGATATCCCCAAGGCACTCATTGCCCTTGACGGGCCGGTCAGCCCCGACCGGCCGCTCTTCATGGCGCGCCTCTACGAACTGGGATTCCACCGGACGGCGCATCTGCTCCTCGACGAGTTCCAGGACACATCGCAAATCCAGTTTGACCTGCTGCGGCCGC
The DNA here is from genome assembly GCA_026388375.1 of Deltaproteobacteria bacterium. GTDB lineage: Bacteria > Desulfobacterota > Syntrophia > Syntrophales > UBA5619 > UBA5619. Next base: position 2,329 of record JAPLJX010000099.1, on the reverse strand, counting down.
TGATCGAGGATATCCTCGGCTCCGTGGGGGCGAATGCCGAGGGGGAACGGTCGATCTTCCTGGTCGGGGACTGGAAACAGTCGATCTACCAATGGCGGGACGCGGCACCCGATCAGCTCCGGGCCTGCATCGCCCCCGCCCTGTGGAGCGGACAGATCGCTGCCGAGACGCTGCCCTACAACTACCGCTCGACGCCGCTTCTTATCGACTTCTTAAACCATCTGGTCGCCGAACTCTTCACCGGAACCGACAAGGTCAACCTGCAGGCACCGCCCGAAAAGCCGAAGCATCCCTATGGCGGCATCTCCGAGGTGGCGGTCATCCCGGCCGCCTGCGGAGCCGGCGACGAGCCGGCCTACGAGCGGCTCATCGAAATGATTATGCGCAAAAAGGCGGCCTGCGGCTGCCCCTGGGGCGGCATGGCGGTCCTGTGCCGCACCAACGGGCACATGGACAAGGCCGCTGCGGCGCTCGCACGGGCAGGCATTCCCACCTCGGGGATCCGTGGACGCGAGCTGCTGTCGCTCCGCGAGGGGACGGCGCTCTATCTTTCGCTCATCGCCCTTTTCACCGGCCATGACAGCCGCTTTATCCCCCGCGCCCTCTCGTCGCTGGGCTATGACGAAACGTTGACGGCCGCCGTCACGCGGCTTGCCGGGACCATCGGCACGGCGCCCCGGCCGCATTGTTTCGCGGCCTTTGCCGCGGCCCTGCGCGACCTGATGCCCCATTTCCCGCGCGTCCTGATCGAGACGCTGTGGGATGAGGCGGAGCGTTACTTCAACCGGCCCGATGCTGTCGATGCAGCAGCCTTCCTGCGCTATCTTCTCACGATGTCGCGCCTCATCACCGTCCCGGAGGGGGAGCACGCCGACCGCGTGAAACTAGCGACGATACACGGCACCAAGGGGCTTGAATTCCCCCATGTCTTTCTCTTCTGGAAAGAGGGACTCGACAGGGCGCCCGAGATCCTGCATCCCGAAGACGGCTGTCCGTTCAGCCTGAGCAAGGATGAGATAGCCTTTCTCGCAACCGGCCCGATAGCAGGAGCGACTGCCATCGCAGGGGCGACGGCAGCAGTAAAAGAGGAAAAGGCCGAAGAGACGGCCAACCTGCTCTATGTCGCCGCGACCCGCGCCGTGAAAAGCCTGACGATTCTGCTGCGGGCCGACAAGGAGGGCGCACTGAAAGGCTTCGGCGAGCTGATGTTCCGCACGGCCAAGACAACGATACCGGATGCCGAGCGAACCGAATTCGGCTGGCGGCATGACTACGGTCCCGAGAAACCGCGGCCTTCCGACCACGAGGAGCTGACGGCGCCAGACCTGGCCGAATGCTTTGTCGCGCCAGCGGACGATGACGAAATCGACCCGACGTTGCGCTCCGCCGCTATCGAGGCGGGGATCGAAAGGGGGATTCGCATCCACGCGGCGCTCGCCCGGCTCACCGGCGATCGCCAGACAATTGCCCCGGACATCCTGGCCGCAGAGGAACGGGCCGCCGTCGACCGATTCGTGAGCTACGAGAAGGTGCGCGAGATCCTCTTCCGGTCCGGGACCGTGCTCACCGAACAACACCTCTCCGACACCCGCGTCTTCGGCATCGTCGACCGGCTCATCATCGCCCCCGGCCGCATCACCCTCATCGACTTCAAGACGGGGCGCGTCGGCCATCTTGCCGACAAGTACCGCCCCCAGATGATCCGCTACAGGACCATCCTCCAGGGCCTCTTCGGCGGGCGCCAGGTCGAATGCTACCTGCTGTTTATTGATGAACCGCACCGTATACTGACTATCTGAACGGGGTATACATAGAAGCACTTTACATCCTTTGAGACTCATTGAACAATTTTACGCCGGATTTTGCCGATCTCGTCGCCTCTCTTATAAGCGAGGATACTTTGATGCCTTCGCTCTGCCGGTCGACGGAAAGCCCTTCAAAGATCCGGGACTGCCTGATTGAACTGCAAACGAATTACCGCTTCACAGAGAAGAGTGGAATCCATCGTCTGAGCCTTGCGGTAAACCGCGGGGCAGGGGAGTCGGCCCTCTCCATTCTGAAGGAGAAAGGAGACGACGACTGTTGCTGGATGCGGATTCCTCCGGCCGGCGATCTGTCGAGTCACCTGAAAGATACAATTATAAAGTACTTTAAAGAATGCATGGATCATTTAGATAATAAAGACGAATATGGATTGCTCTTTGATCTGTTTGACCGTTTCCGGATCCTCTGCGCCCTCCGCAGGGGTCCCTACGGTGTGGCCGAGATCAATCGGCTCTGCGAGCAGATCCTTTTCGATTCAGGGCTCATCCGGACCGTCGGTTCCTGG
>JAPLJX010000088.1 GCA_026388375.1 Deltaproteobacteria bacterium | reverse complement strand
ACGACCTGCTGGGCCAGCACCATGAAGCCCAGAAACGGGTCAAACCGGAAGCCAAGCGGAAAAAGGTGGTCGGCGTCGTTGCCCGGGGCTGCACAAGCCGCTCGCTCGTGATCCATCTGCAGGAAAAGCAGTACGCGAAGGACGAGATCGTCATCCTCGGCGTCCCCTGCGGCGGATATCTGGACGGGAAGAAGCTTGCCGCCCTCGCCGGCGGCGAGGAGATCCGGGAAGGGTCCCTGAGCGATGGGAAGATCGTTGTGAAGACCGTCAAAGGGGAGCAGCAGGCGGATCTCAAGGCTCTTCTGGCCGACAACTGCCTGGTTTGCCGTTTCAATCAGCCGGTTATTGAGGACATCAAGATCGGGGAGATTGCGCCGGTTGCGGAGGCCGAAAAGGAGTACGAGCCTGTCACCGCCTTTGAGAACCTCGCTCCGGAGGTGCGGTGGGCCTATTTCGAGAAGGAGATGGCCAAGTGCATCCGCTGCACGGCCTGCCGGAACGTATGCCCCTCCTGCTATTGCCGGATCTGCTTTGCCGATCAGTCCCAGCCCCGCTGGGTCGACATCGGGGGCGATGCTTCCGACACCCAGCTCTTCCAGTTGATGCGGATGTACCACATGGTGGGGCGGTGCGTCGACTGCGGTTCCTGTACGGCGGTCTGCCCGATGGGCGTGGATCTGCGGAAGTTCTTGAAAAAGCTGGACAAGGATGCCTTCGATATGTTCGGCCACCGTGCCGGGGTTTCGCTGGATGAGCCGGCGCCTCTCGGCGCCTACCGGGAAACCGACAAGGAGGATTTTATCTTCGAGCCGAAACACGGAGGATAGAGGGGCAAGGGGAGGGGATACAAGCAACCCCTCAGGAGCTTCTCCTCGTGGGGAGGGGATAAGACTCCTTCTGAATCCCTCCCTCCCCCTCGCGGGGAGGGATACAGGGAGGGGGGAATTTTCGGATAACACGGAGTCGCCATGAAGAGCTTTCTGGAAGAAGTGAACGAGAAGATCAACGGGCTCCCCATCCAGCGCTGTTACCACTGCCGTAAGTGCCCGGCCGGATGTCCGATGACGGGGGCGATGGAGCACAACCCCAACCGGGTGATCAAGATGATCCAGATGGGGAAAAAGGAGGCGGTCCTCAACAGCGCCACGATCTGGCTCTGCGTCTCCTGCGAGACCTGCATCACCCGCTGCCCGAACGAGGTGGATATCGCCCGGATGATGGATGTCCTCCGGCAGATGGCGATCGAATCGGGGGTGGGGGCGAAGGAGAAGAACATCCTCAAATTCCACGAGGCGTTCCTCGCCAACATCCGAACGGGCGGCCGGATCAACGAGCCGATGATGATGGTCCAATACAAGCTCAAATCGGGCGATCTCTTCTCCGATATGGCGATGGGGCTCGACATGTTCATGAAGGGGAAGCTCTCGCTGATCTCCCCGCGGACGAAGGATATGGGGAGCGTGCGGCGCATCTTCGAGAAGACGAAGCAGTCGTGACGTTGTAAAGGTTCTCTAAGGAGGAAGGCGTTGAAAGTTTCTTACTATCCGGGATGCTCACTGCACGGCACGGCCAAGGAGTATGACCTGTCGGTCCGATCGGTCAGCCGTGTCCTCGGGATCGATCTCGAGGAGATCGATGACTGGTCCTGCTGCGGCGCCAGCTCCGCCCACAACACCAATTTCAAGCTCTCCATCGCGCTGCCGGCGCGGGATCTGATCACCGCGGAGAAGAAGGCGCAGGACGTGATGGTTCCGTGCGCCGCCTGCTTCAACCGCCTCAAGACGACGGAACACCACCTTTGCCATGATCCGGCGCTGAAGGCGGAGATCGAGGGGATCGTCGGCGGCCGTTATCAGGGGAGCGTGGCGATCCGGAATCCGATAGACATCATCGCAAACGACATCGGCCTGGAGGCCCTCTCCGCGAAGGTTGTAAAGAAACTCGCCGGACTCAAGCCGGTCTCCTATTACGGCTGCCTGCTGCTCCGGCCGCCCGAGGTCTGCCATTTCGACAACGCCGAGAACCCGGTGCTCCTCGACCGGATCCTGACGACGCTTGGGGCGGAGGTCCGTCCCTGGTCCTTCAAGACCGACTGCTGCGGCGGGAGCCTGACGATCAGCAAGACCCCGATCGTCACGAAGATGGTGGACAAACTGATGGCGATGGCGCGCGAGGCGGGGGCGAACTGCCTGGTGACCGCCTGCCCGATCTGCACGGCCAATCTGGACATGCGGCCGTCGGCGGGCAAAGAGCTTCCGGTCTTCTACTTCACCGAACTGGCGGCGCTGGCGATGGGGCAGGAGGGACCGGATAAGTGGTTCGGGATGCACCGCACCGATCCGCGGCCGCTGCTCCAGGAACTGAAGCTTTTGTAAAATCCCCTCCCCCCCTGCAGGGGAGCACCAATAAATTCCCTCCCCCCTGGCGGGGGAGGGTGAGGGTGGGGGGGCGGCAATGTAAACGAGCTCATTCACGACCGAAAAGGGAAATTATGGAAAAAAGGCTCATCAAGAAGGAGACGCTGGCCGGAATCGTCGGGGAACTGGCGGGAAAGATGCGGGTCTGCGCGCCGATGAAGGCGGAGGATCAGGTCCTCTTCCGGGTCCTGGAGGCGGGTGAGAAGCCCCTCGTTGATTTTGCGAATGCGAAAAACGCGCCGAAAAACTTCTTCTTTCCCCGGACCGAGACGCTGCTGAAATTCACCCGGACCGGGAAGGGAATGGTCCGGGCCGGGGAGCCGGAGGAGGGGGAAAAGACCCTGCTGTTCGGCGTCCGCCCCTGCGACGCAAGGAGTTTCACCCTTCTGGACATGCTCTTTGACCAGGAAAAGTACAAGGACCCCTACTATATCGATAAGCGGGCGAAGACGACCATCGTGGCGATCGCCTGCGTCCATCCCCCCTATACGACCTGCTTCTGCACCTCCGTCGGTGGGAACCCTACGGATTCCGCTGGTGTGGATCTGCTGCTGACCGATCTGGGGAATGCCTATCTGGCTGAGTTCCTGACGCCGAAGGGGGAGGAGCTGCTCGCGGCCTTCGGGGGATCGCCCTCAAACGCGCAGGCCGAAAAGGCGAAAGAGGGGATCGCGGCCAAGGCCGCCGCGGAGATCACCTCCCACATTCCGGCCCATGAGATCAAGCCGATCCTGGACACCCACTTCGAGGACCCGTTCTGGAACACGCTCCATCAGAAGTGTCTCGCCTGCGGCACCTGCACCTACCTCTGCCCCACCTGCCACTGCTTCGACATCAGCGACGAGGTGAAGCGGAATGACGGCATCCGCATCCGGAACTGGGACTCCTGCATGTTCCCGATGTTCACGAAGGAGACCTCGGGCCACAATCCGCGTTCCTCCCAGAAGGAGCGCTGGCGCCAGCGGGTGATGCACAAGTTCCGCTATTACCCGGACAATTTCAATGCAATCGCCTGCGTTGGCTGCGGGAGATGCGTGATGGCCTGTCCCGTTAACCTGGATATCCGGAAGATCGTCACGGACATCGCTAAAATATAACTGTCGGAGAGCGTCATGCAGAATCCATACATACCCGCCCCTGTCGAAGTGGTCAAGATCGTAACGGAAGTAGACACGAAGGACATCAAGACCTTTCGCTTCGCCTTTCAGAACAAGGAGGACGAGGCCGCCTTTCAGTACCTGCCGGGGCAGTTTGCGGAACTTTCGATCTTCGGGAAGGGGGAATCCCCGATCGGGATCGCCTCCTCTCCGACGCAGCCCGGTTATGTGGAATTCACCGTCCAGAAGGCGGGGGTGGTGACGTCGGCCCTCCACGAGATGGAGGTCGGGGCCGTGATGGGGATTCGGGGACCGCTGGGGAATTCCTGGCCCATCGACTTCCTGGCCGGCAAGAACATCGTGATCGTCGGCGGCGGCTTTGCCTTCACGACGCTCCGTTCGCTGATCAACTACATGATCGACGACCGCAACCGCTCCCGCTTTGGCAAGATCACCGTGATCTACGGGGCGAGGAATCCGGGGCTTCTCATCTACAAGGATGAACTCGCCGCGTGGGCGAAGCGGGACGATATCAACCTCAACGTCACGGTGGACAAAGGGGATGCGGACTGGAAGGGCAGGGAGGGGTTCGTTCCGACGGTCTGTCGGGAGGTCGCCCCGAGCTCCGAAAACGCGGTGACGGTGATCTGCGGCCCCCCGGTCATGATCCGGTTTACGCTGCCGGTCTTCTTCGAACTCGGCTTTTCAAAGGAGAACATCATCACCTCGCTCGAAATGCGGATGAAGTGCGGGATCGGGAAATGCGGCCGCTGCAATGTGGGGGAAAAATACGTCTGCAAGGACGGCCCGGTCTTCTCGCTGGCCGAGCTTGACAAACTGACCAAGGAATATTGATTGCCTCCCCTTCGGTACAGCCTTTGTTACCGGGGAAGATCCGCTATCGGAAAAAAGAGGGAGCCTGCCGGCTCCCTCTTTTCGTTAATCGGATAAAGCGTATTTTCAATTGTCCCGCTATCATTCACAATTGTTTATGGTCTACGCGCACTGAAAAACCAAGATTACCGATAGAAAGAGTAAAGTTTGATTTCACCCGTGTGAGAAGGCTGGCGGAGCCGGCTGTGCACGTCGGGTGGGACGAAGGGTTAGGGGCCACGAGCTAATCTTCACCGGGAATCAAGGCGTCAGGAAGCCAGAGCATGGAAGCTTCGCTCGACGTGGGCATCGTGCACACCTGGCAGAAACGACCAATCAAAGGCCCGGCGCTCGCGCCCAAGCAGCGCCAATACTTGCGGCGCGGATGAGGAGGGGTACAGCCAAATTAAGCCGATGAGCGCTGCTAGCGTCGTCTGGTACCCCGGTCTGTGGGAACACCGGCGATAAGCCGCCACGGCCTAGCCCGATCGAGACAGCAGTTCGTAGGCCTTCTGTAACCAGGGTACGACGCGTCCAGTGGCCGGATCAAATCCGTCTAGCGGAGCCTTCGTTTGGTCTGCAATGGCTCGATTGAACGAGGACTTCATCCAGTCAGCATCTTCTATGGGAACGTTAGCTCTGGCCCCCAAAAGCATGAGTGCAGCCGTTGCTTCATCGCCGCCGGAAGATTCTCGCCACCTTGTAAGAACGTCCAGAGATTCGTCGGAACGAGCCCAGATGCGAAGCGCCTCAGCGTCCTCTGGTTCAACGTAGCCATGACGGTACCGCTGCGCAATCATCTCTCTCGCCGCCGTCGCTGCCTCATCCCAACGACCCCACACGGTTGCGCAGATGAGCCGATCAAGAGCTGACCAGTGCTTGCGGTCTTCTAAGCCGATACCGCGAGCGGCACTCGCAAGATCGCTCAGCGGCCATGATCGAACTAAATGTCCAATCACCCCCGGCGAGCCTGATGCCAAGTCAGCGAGCTTTCCTCCGGGAATGACATCTGCCAGAACCTGGACGTCTCCTCCAAAATGCTCACCAAGCAATCGAGCAGCCAAACATGCGTATCGTCCTCGTCCGTGTAATGCCTTGCACAGCGCCGAACGCAGTACCGCGCTTCGGGGATGGAGGCGCGAAAGGATTTTGAGCTTTTGCCCCAAGTGCCAGTCGCTGACCTCCGCACCTGTGATTTCATCAAGCTGGCTACGCACAGTTGACACTCGCTCGAGAAACGAACCATAGCCAGCATCAAGAAGTGCATCAGCCGGGAACTTTATGCTGAGACCCCGCGCTGTCGCTGCTGCGTGGAGCTCCGGCCAATGGTCGAGGAGTGCTCCAAGCGATACGAGGTCCGGATCGATCAGGCTGGTCCAACGTAGGAAGCGGCCAGCCTTGTCACCCCCAAGAATCTGAGCCACTCGGTCAGCTTCGCCAATCTCGAGGAGCGCAGCAATCGCCGTCCGATTGCGGTTATCCATCTTCATGCCTATGGCTGTTGCCTCGATGGAAAGCAATTCAACCAATGAAGTTAACCGACTCGGGTCATGGCGACAGGTGTGCGCGCGGGCTATCAAGGCCGTCGCACGAACTGCGCCGGTGTCCTCTGTGAGAATATCAGGGGTTAGCCGCTCGATTAGGTCGGGCGATCCACCCCGCTCCCTCAAGACGGACGCAATGCTAAGACGCACGTCGACGGGTGCTGGGGCTGCGGCCGTAAGCAGTCGTGGCCGTATGGCGAGGTCGTTCTGGTATGCGGCGGCGAGAACACCAAGTGTCGGTCCATCAGCTTCCGTGAAGGCTCGTTCGACGGTGTGTCGACTTTGCTCGCATTCGGGATAAGCCACGGCCAGTCGCGCTTCAAGATTTATGCGGTCATAGTACCACATTCCGGGGCCCTTTAGTCGCTCCGAAACCAATAAGCGAGTGCGCTCATCGGGCCGCTGTTCTGAGAAAGCGGTGCTGCCAGCTCCACCGACTCGTTTGCCCAACGTTGTATCTGTTCTTGGACCACCGAGTCATGTGGCCAACCTTGTAGTAGCGTTGATGCGATCCAATAGCGTCCATTGAGGTCCGCATCACGGTAGCCCGAGATCAACTCGTCACGTGCTTGGTCGTCAGCTAGTACAAGGTAAGCTGGTACCGTGTTCGGATGCCAAATGATGGCGGCGAATTGCTCTTTGTATTTGGCAAGAGCACTTCTCGTTGCTTCAACCACGGTCTTGTGACCTGCGTACCCTGTACGCAACAGCTTCCAGATACGCCCTTGATCAAGGCCCAAGTGCAACCCGTAACGGTCAAGCACCCCCGCAATTACTCCTGCAATCTCGCTGTCGTTTTGGTAGCTGCTGACCAGATACTCCAGCGGGAAAGGTAAATCTGCTATCCCCTGTTTTTGGACAAAGTGAAGGCACTTTGAACGCAGTGCAGCATTTCGCGGCCACCCGTCACAGATTAGCCTATTGAGCTGTTCTCGCAACGCGTAGTCTAGCGAT
>JAPLJX010000496.1:591-14872 GCA_026388375.1 Deltaproteobacteria bacterium | reverse complement strand
ATGGCGTGTGCAAAATACGCGACCCGTTGGTGATGACCGGGGGCATAGGGTCCGCGCAATTCAATCGCTCCCGAGAATGCTTTCATCATTCCCGTGTAGCACCTTGTCAAACGGCCCAGGTAGTCTTTGATTTCCTTATCTACCCGGTGCTTTTGGAGAGCCATCTCGATAGTTGCGTACAGTTCCTTCTGATTGTAAGGTTTGACCAGATAACCGAAAGGATTTGTCTGTTTTGCCCGCTCGATATATTCCTGATTTGTGTAAGCGGTCAGGTAAATCATCGGGATATTGAACTGAGAGTTGATCCGTTCGGCAGCTTCAATGCCATTCAGTTTACCCTTTAAAACAATATCCATCAGGATCAGGTCGGGTCTATCCGCTTCCACCTTCCTGATGGCCTCGTCTCCCGTGGATGCCGTTGAGCAAACCGTGTACCCGAGAGCTTTCAGATTCCTGCAAAGCTGATCGGCAACGACCCATTCGTCTTCCACGACCATGATCTTCTCACCGCTCATCACTACCTCCCCTCTCACAAATCATAAAGGAAATTTGATCCGGAATTCTGTTCCGTTGTCTCGCCTTACCTCCATTTGACCGTCAAGCTGATTTTTCACCAGCCCGTTCACCAGATGCAACCCCACAGTCCGTGGCTGGTGGATATCAACATCGTCCGGCAGGCCCAATCCATTATCACGGAGTAAAATCTCGATTTCTGTATTTTTCGTTTCGTGGATGATGATCTGTAATTCACCATGTCTATCTCTGGGAAAGGCGTGTTTAAGCGCATTGGAAATCAATTCATTCAGAATCAAACCACAGGGGATCGCCTTGTTAATATCCATATAAACATCGCCGTCGGGTTGGACTATCAGATCTATTTTCTCTGGCTTGATTTTGTGCAATTGAAATAGTTCCTGTGACAGGGCTCTCACATAAGCGACCAGATCGATTCTCGCGAAATCCCTTGACCCGTAGAGTTTTTCATGGATAAGTGCCATGGATCGGATTCGGCTCTGGCTATCATTCAACTTTTCGATCAGCTCCGGATTTCCGCTCGACGACGCCTGGAGATCGAGAATGCCGGATATCACCTGCATGTTGTTCTTCACCCGGTGATGGACTTCCATGAGGAGGATCTCTTTCTCCCGAAGAGATGCACGGATCTTCTCCTCGGCCCGCTTGTGCTCGGTGATGTCGCGGTAGATGACCTGATAATGTTCCTTGCCATTCCAGAGGACCCTCTTGCGCCAGACCTGAAGGTGGCCGACCTCTCCATCTTTTCTGACAATGTCGATCTCGTAATCGGAAGAATCATCCGCATGAAGACGTCTTTTCTCTCTCCGGTCCAGAAACACGGCATAACCCGATTTCGTATAACGTTTCGTGAATGGTGTCTCCCGCAATTCCTCGATGCTTTCATATCCGAAGAAATCCAGAATCGTCCGGTTGACATAGAGGATCTCCCCCTCCTCCGACACAATGCCAATGCCCAGCGGTGATTCATCCATGGACCGTCGAAAATTCTCTTCGCTTACACGCAGCGACTCTTCCGCCTGTTTGCGCTCGGTAACATCAATTGCTGATATTATTGCGCCTTCTCTTGTCGGCGCCATGCTTATATTCAAGAACCTACCCTTGTAGGGCATTTCATTAAAAGTCTTTGGCGTTTTTGAATTAATGCAGTCTATAAGTTCTGTTCTCATATCAATTGAATGATTGGAAGCATAATCAACATACATTCTGCTTCCAATCTCTGGAAGCCTCCGGCCCCTTTTTTCAGTTGAGCGCTCGAAAGCCTTGTTATACTGTACCATTCTCCCTTCTAGGGTAACAACCAGAGATTCAATAGGAACGTCTTCAAAAAGCGCCCTGTTTTTCTCCTCGCTCTCCCGCAGTGCCTCCTCCGCCCGTTTGCGCGCGGTGATGTCTTGGTAAACTACCTGAAACTGTCTTTCACCGTCCCAAAGCACTTTATTGCGGAAGACCTGGAGCTGGCGGACGTCACCATCTTTCCTTACGATGCTCACTTCGTATTCTGACGGGACATCATCACCTTGTATTCTTTTTTCCCATCTTATCTGGAATTCGGCATAGCTCTCTGGGGTGTATCGCTTCTTTAAGGGGGTTGTGTTCAATTCCTCAATGCTGTCGTAGCCATAGATATCCAGAATCGCCCGATTGACATAAATGGTATCACCTTCTATGGTAACGATGCGCACCCCCAGCGGGGAGTCATCCAGAGAACGGTGGAAGTTCTCTTCACTTCGGCGCAGCGCCTCCTCCGCCCGCTTGCGGTCGGTGATGTCTTTTATGGAGACGACGATGCGGGCTTCTTCTTCTTCTTCTTCTTCTTCTTCTTCTGCAAAAATGATTCTTGCCATGTCCAATTCAAGAACCAATTCCTCAAACTCATCAAATTTCTCACCGGTTTTCATGGGTCCCACCTCCCAGCACGTTTGCCATCGGTAATTCTCCAAAACAGGCTTTGAAATTCAGTAACAGTCGTTTTTCGCAATCCCAGTAATTATCCGTCGGGAAATACCTGATATTGATGCCGGATTCTCTTATGATCATAAGCAACACAGTATTTTTTATTTGCCCGTTTGTGTAATGCATCAGACGCCTGCGCAAACATTTGGTCGCTCCCAGATATGCCGTCATACTCTTGCCCTTCTGGTAATTAACGCTTGCCGCAGCGCTTATTTCATAGATGCCGGGAATCTCGGGAATCCTGGCGATATTCTCTCTGTTTAATGGAAAATAACCGCTGAATTGTGCCGTGCCTTCATATCCGCTTTTGTTTCGCTCGGCATAGTTGGGGATATGCAGCAGGCCGCGGGCATAGCATACCGTTCTGACGGAAACAGCAATCCCCTTTTGCCGTAAGCGTTCCTGTATCCGGTGGTCGTTAAGGGAATTCGTGGATTGATTGATTATTTCCTTGACAACAAACGAGTAAAATCTCAGGTCGGAAACAAATAGACTGCGCAAGCCGATGTTTCCACCTTTTGGCGTTTCCACCCGGAGCACGGCAAGCAGCCTTGACAACCGCGAAACATCGAGATATCGCAAGGGGTACTCTGTAAGGAACCGTTTCAAGCTTAACGGCCTTAAATCCGTCTCCCGCTCGGTCAGCCAATACCGCTTTTGATACCGTAACAAGTTCCGCAGGATATGCCGGGAAAACCGATTACGGGTATTTATCCAGAGCAGGGAACATATTGTCCGCGGGTCGGCAGCCGGAACCGGGAATATTTCCTCAAAACAATTATCGGCAATTTCGGTCACCGGATTGCGGCTGGAAATTTTCACGCGGGCGAAAACCGTCTCCCCGGTTTTACCGCCATCATCTCTCCGGGAAGCAGCCGGAGCACCGCATACGGAGGCAATATACTCCCGATATTTCGCCATCGGCATGGAGAGAACTCTGGAAAATATTATTTTGCCGATTTTTACTTCAGGTTTGTTCACGGGTTTCATGCTTCCTCGCGATTTTTATCTCTTTTATATTGTTATCCCGCAGTCCGGCTTTAACTTTGTCAATGATAAGGTTTTCCAGTTCATCTTCAGCGAAACCTAAACGCTTGGCGTATCCGCTCACCAGCTCCCGGAATGCCTGGTTCTGACGGAGAAGTTCCATTTTACGGGAGAAAACCAGCACGCCTTCCGGAATGAACCGAAAAATATCTTCCACTACTTTACGGGAACGTTCTTCCATGCGGCGTTTCTCCTCCTCCGCTCGCTTACGTTCGGTGATGTCCTGATTCACTCCATAAGTCTTGACCGTCCTGCCGTGAGAGTCCTTGACGATGAAAAAGCGGACGGTGATATAGCCGACCGTGCCGTCTGCATAGAGCATTCGGTGTTCAATCTGCCGGTTGAAATGGGGATCCGTTGTTTCGATGGCTTTCCGAGTTTCTTCCCCGACCACATCCATGTCGTCGGGATGGACAAAGCGATGGGCGTATTCGGCGGAATGCATTGTATACCCGCCGACTTGCTCGACCGTGGTGCGGAAAATATTGTAGAAATGGTCATTGAACGTGAAGAGGTCGTTGGCAACGTCGTACTCCCAGTGGCCGAGATGGGCCATTTCCAAAGCGTTGGACAGTTGTGCCTTGTTGGCCTGGAGTTCCTCCTCCGCCCGCTTGCGCTCGGTGATGTCGCGGATATTCATGATAAAACCTGCAACAACTGGATTATCTAAGAGATTTTTTCCCAGCCCTTCAAAATAACGTTCCGAGCCATCTTTATGCACTATGCGGAATGCATTGGGGATCGCGGAATCTATTTCCAGAATGGCCTTGCCGAAATCACTGATAGCACGTTTAACGTCATCCGGATAAATAAACGTGAACCCACTTCTACCGATTAGTTCATCAGGCTTGAATCCGGCAAAACGCTCGATAGAACGGCTGCAATATTTTATGTCTCCGTTTTTATCCGTAATGATAATGATGTCTGAAGAGTTTTCTGTAATCTCCCTAAAGTATTCTTCGCTCTCCCGCAGCGCTTCCTCCGCCTCCTTGCGCTCGGTAATGTCGCGGTAAATTACCTGATAATGCTCGTTGCCATTCCAGAGGACCCTCTTGCGCCAGACCTCAAGGTTGCGGATCTCGCCATCTTTTCTGACAATGTCGATCTCGTATTCGGAAGAATCATCCGCATGAAGACGTCTTTTCGCTCTCCGGTCCAGAAACTCGGCATAAATCGATTCCATATAACGTTTCGTGAATGGTATCTCCCGCAATTCCTCGATGCTTTCATATCCGAAGAAATTCAGAATCGCCCGGTTGGCATAGAGGATCTTCTCCTCCGACATAATGCAAATGCCCAGCGGTGATTCATCCATGGACCGCCGAAAATTATCTTCGCTTTCCCGCAGCGCCTCCTCCCCCTGTTTGCGCTCGGTGATGTCGTGAACAATGGAGTATAGCAGGAATTTGCCCTTCAGTAGTATTGGCCCGCTGTAGACTTCCACATCGCGGATCGTGCCGTCAGCCCGGCGGTGTTTGAAGAAAAATTGATTGCGTTTCTCAGAGAGCGCCAGCTGCATCTCCGCCGAGACCTCTTTGCTTGTCAGCGTGTTAATCTCATCAATTCTCCGTTTCTTCAGCTCTTCACGACTCCAGCCATAGTAGGCGCATGCGGCGGGGTTGGCATCTGTAATAGCGGCGTTATCCGGATCGATGAGCAGCATGACGGCATGATTGTTTTCAAACAAACTCCTGTAGCGCGCCTCACTCTCCCGTAGCGCCTCTTCTGCTCGCTTGCGCTCGGTAATGTCGTGAATCGAAAGGATCACCAAGCGCAGCCCTTCAGAGCGGCCCCCCGACATGGAGACTTCGGCCTCAAACAGGGAGCCATCCTTACGGCGGAAAAACTTTTCCATTCGTCTTCCGATGTGACCGCATTGTCCGACGCCCCTTTTCAAGAACCTCTCCAACCTTTCTTGATGGATTTTACATATCTCCTCCCGCAGCAGGATGTCGACCGGTTGATTCAAGGCTTCTTCCTCGGAATACTGGAATAACTCCTGGGCCGCGCCGTTGAAAAGAACGAGCCGGCCCTCGGCATTCACAGCCATGATGGCGTCCATACTCGCCTCAACGATCGTTCGCAAACGCTCCTCGCTCTCCTGCAGCTCTTTTGTTTTTCGGTACCTGTACTCCCTTCTGAAATAGAGCAAAGAGACCGTAAGGAAGAGGAATATAACGAGACCTGCAACTGCGGAGAGGATGAAATACCTGTATAATGACTTCAGGATTGCATTTTTCTCCTGCCCAACAATGACTGACCAGCCAATCCCCCTTACAGGCGCAATGGATGCATAGGAGATACTCCCCTTTTCTTTTGCATCTGCAATTTCCATATCAATAAAGACCCCTGCAAGTGCCTTTTCCAGTACGTGCGCGTCAGGGTATTTCGTTATTTTCTCCTGATAGGGAACAGCATTACTGAATATGATGTTTCCTTCCTGGTCGAGGAGGGTAATATTCTTTTCGGGATCTATTATATTGTCCTTGACGAAGGTGTCGAGGAAGGCGGTGCGCTGGGCGCCGCTCAGTATTCCGATGACTTTACCTTTTCTGTCGAATACCGGTACGGATACGGCAACAGCGAGACCCTTTTCCAGAACAATCAACCGGTAGACAGAAGAAATATAAGGTCTCCATTTCTTGCTTACCCCTTTATACCAGTCACGGTAGGCCAGGTTCTTACCAAATCCCTTGCTGTCCATCGGGTAGTTTGCCCAGAGGGTTCCAGATTTGTCTGTTATAAAGAGGGCGTCGTTTTCAGTATGATGCTCACTTAAGGATTTCAGGTGATAAAAGGCGCGGTGAAAATCCTTCTTCTTCACTGCATCGATAAAGAGGGGACGTTGTGCATAGGATTCCAGGATACTGATAGCTGCCTTCTGATGCTCATACATGAGCGAGGAGAGGAGATTCGCCGTTAATGTGTTGTCAGTGATTACCTTCTTGAATACATACTTATAGTGGTTGCGTATGATGTGAAAGGTGATGAAAAAGGTAATAATCAAGAGAAACGCAATTATTACGGCATATAATTTCTTCCCTTCAAATGAGGTTTTCATGTTTTTGCGAAACCCTCTTCCTAAAGAGTCGGGGCGAAATGGTACGGCGGCCAGGGGCCGGAAAGCTCAAGCAGGAGTCCTGCGTCTTGATGGGCGGCGTTCCAGTCGGAAAGCAGGCGCTGCAGGTCCGCCATGGACGCGTCGGGAACGAGCAGGGCGCCGTGGAAAAACATCTCCTCGTCCCTGCCGGTGACATCCTGCGACTGGAGACGACATTCACTGAAACCCACGGACATCTTCTTCACGACGCTTAAGATATCTCGCTCCATCTCTTTCAGCCAGGCTGCCACATCCTTGTCCACGGCTCCCTTGATTTTCTGCTCTAAAAAATAGCGTTTACCGGGAGAAAGCCCTGCCAATTGTTCCTTTTCCGCCGCCAGGCGGGCCGCCGTCATTCGCGCCCGGGCCTGGGGCCGATCCACATATCCCTTGATGGTCCATTCTTTTTTATCGATTGTATCCTGGAAAAACTTCATCAAGACGTCCTGACGCTGCCTCAGTGGTTCCGCCGCGGCTTCTATTGAAGAAAAGACCGTGCCGAAACGAACGGGCAGCACCGGACCCTGCTCCATCGTGGACAGGACGACATCTTCGTGACGGAGCGCCCGGGGGGCCACCCATGCCAGATCTTCCATTTTCTCCTGGGCTTCGGGGCCGGAGAAGTCCTCGATATTAACCTCTGCAAGGACGGCGGCGACCTCCCCGATGACCTCGATAAAAAGGGGATGTTCCCCGTCGATCCCTGTCCCGGCGATCTCTGGACGGGGTACGGCCGGAGTCAGGCAAAAAAAATAGATCCCCAGGCTCATCCCATCCCCCCGCGCACTTCCTGAAGGGCGGTCTCGATATCCTGGCGCCGGATGAGGATGGCCGCCTCCCCGTCCCCTGTTTTTTCCAGGGTCTTCACGGCGCGGCGTACTGCCGTCATGGCCGCCTTGCGGACGACGGCGGCAATGTCGGCCCCGCTAAATCCCTCTGTATTTCCTGCCAATTCGGATATTTTTAGTTCTTTCGCCACAGGCTTTTGACGGAGGTGGACGGCAAAGATCGCTTCCCGATCCTGCTGGTCCGGCATCATCATCTCCACGACGTCATCGAAGCGTCCCGGCCTGAGGACCGCGGCGTCCAGCATATCCAGGCGGTTGGTCGCCCCCAGGACGAGGACCCCCCGGAGTTCGTCGATTCCGTCGAACTCGGCCAGGAACTGGCTCAAGATCCGTTCCGAGACATGGGAATCCGACGACCCGGCGCTCCGAGTGGGGACGAGGGCGTCGATTTCATCGAAGAAGATGATACAGGGGGCCGCCTGTCTCGCCTTGTGAAAGATCTCCCGGACCCCCTTTTCCGACTCCCCGACCCACTTCGACATCAGGGCCGGCCCCTTGACGGAAATGAAATTCACCTGACTCTCCGTGGCAATCGCCTTGGCCATCATTGTCTTGCCGCACCCCGGCGGGCCGACGAGAAGAATACCTTTGGGCGGCGTCACGCCCGCCTTTTCAAAAAAGTGGGGATACTTCAAGGGCCACTCCACGGCCTCGATCAGGCGCTCCTTCAGCGAAGACATCCCTCCCACGTCGTCCCAGTGGATATTGGGGGATTCGACAAACACCTCCCGGATGGCGGAGGGTTCGATCTCCCGCAGGGCGGACAGAAAATCATCCATCCGCACCTCGAGTTTCGCGAGGGTCTCGTAGGGAATCCCGGCCTGACCGAAATTGATCTCCCCCATGATCTGGCGCAGGCAACTCATGGCCGCTTCCCGACAGAGGGCCTCCAGATCCGCCCCAACGAAACCGTGCGTGATCTCCGCCAAATGTTCCATGCGCACATCTGCGGCCAACGGCATCCCCCGGCTGTGAATCTCCAGGATCTCCATACGGCCGCACCGGTCCGGGATGGGAATGACGATCTCCCGGTCGAACCGGCCCGGACGCCGCAGGGCCGGGTCAAGAGCATTGGGGATGTTGGTGGCGGCAATGACGATGACGTTCTGTCTTTTGTTCAGGCCGTCCATGAGGGCGAGGAGCTGGGCGACGACCCGCTTTTCCACGTCTCCGACAACGTTTTCCCGGCGGGGGGCGATGGCGTCGATCTCGTCGATGAACAGGATGCTCGGTCCCTTCTTGGTTGCCTCTTCGAAGATTTTCCGGAGGTGGGCCTCGCTTTCGCCGTAAAACTTGTGGATGATCTCCGGCCCGCTGATGGAAAAGAAACTGGCCTCCGTCTCGTGGGCAATGGCCCGGGCGATGAGGGTCTTCCCGCAGCCGGGGGGGCCGTAAAGGAGCACGCCCTTTGGCGCGTCGATCCCCAGGCGTTCAAAGACCTCGGGATAACGCAGGGGCAGTTCGATCATCTCCCGTATGCGTTGGAGCTGGGATTTCAGGCCGCCGATGTCTTCATAGGCGAGGGTTCGGCCGCCCTCTTCTTCTCCCTGGGACTTGCCGATGACCAGGATGGTGGCCGGGTTGATGATCACCGGACCCTTGGGCGTCACGGCTTCGACCTTGAAGAAGGCGGCCCGGCTGCCGAACAGGGCCGCCTGGATCTTTGCCCCCTCCATGACCGGCAGACCGTCGAGCAGGCTCCCGATGTATTGCAGATCCCGCTCCGCGGGGGTGACGTTGGTCGGCGTCAGGACGATCCGTTCCGCCGGACGGCACTTCATCTTGCTGATCTTCACCGTTTCATCGAGGCCGACGCCGGCGTTCTCCCGGGTCAGGCCGTCAAGTTGGACCCGCGACTGGCCGCGGATTTCCTGATAGGCGGGCATGACCTTGCAGAGGGCCTTGCGTTTGCCCTCGACCTCCACCGTGTCGCCGACGGCAGCCTCAAGCCGTTCGAGGTCTTCCGGTCCCATCCGGGCCAGGGCGCGGCCGACATCCTTGGTCAATGCTTCCGTCACTTTCAACTTGATAAACGGCTTTTCAGTCTCTTTCATGATTCCTCACCTGTTATTTATCCCGCCTTTTCACAGCGGATGGTCACGATACCGTTGTTGCAGGTCACCTTGATCCTGTCTTTGGCGGGGGAATGACTGAGGAGGACCTCTTTCCGGTATTTCTTCTCCCCCTTGTCGGCTGAAATCGTCAGGACATCATCCCGGACATCGATTTTTATATCCCCCGTTCCCACGCCGGGCATTTCCGCGATCAGGGTGGTGGCGTCCTCGTCTTCGAAGACATCGATGAGGGGTTCATGGATCTCCTGGACCACCGCCTCACCGGTTTTCTTGTCCTTGCGGATATTGCCGAAGGGCTCCACTTTGATGGCATCATCCTTCCCGCCGAGGCCTGTTTTCAGGCTGAAACCATAAACTCCCTTGACGCCGCCTTCCTTGGAGGGGAAGGTAAATTCTCCCTTTTTAGTGACGGTTTCCCCTGTCTCCGAGATCTCGTTCAGCTTTTCGGCGATGTCGGTCAAACCGCTCAGGATGCGACCAAAACGGTTCTCTCCTCCCGCCTTTTCCCCGGCGCGCCCTTTTCCCCCGGTATCCTGGTTTGACGCCTTCCGCTGGGAAAGCCGCTCCCCCGTTTCGGCAAGGTCCCCCAAATTATTTATAAAACCCGTCAGGCTGCTGAAAATGCCTCCCCCGATGTCTCCCCGGTCCTCATCCGGCTTCTTGCCGGCTGTCTTACGTTTTGTCGTCATTATTCCCTCCGTTCTGTTGAATGCCGAATTTTTTTACTTTCGTATGAACCGTTTTATAATCCACCTGCAGCAACCTTGCCGCCCTGGCCTTGTTTCCTCCCGTGAAGCGCAGGACTTCGTTAAGAACCTCCTTTTCCACGGCAAGTACGCTCTGTTGGACAATTTCACTCAATGATGCATTTTTCCAGGGCGTCCCGTGAACCTTCGGGGAAAAGGCCAGTCCGGGCACCTCAGCCCGCTTGATGCTGAGATCCTTTTCGGTGATCTCATCCCTGGCTACCAAGGTGGCCCGCCGGATCACCGACCGGAGCTGGCGGACATTCCCCGGCCAATCGTAAGACATCAACGTCTCCACCGCTGCGTCGGTAAAGCCGGCGATTATCTTGTTCAGCTCGATGTTGGCCAGATCCAGAAAACGTTTGGCCAGATAGGGGATATCTTCTTTGCGCTCTCTGAGGGCCGGCACACAGATGGTAAATTCACTCAGGCGGTAATAGAGATCCTTTCTGAATGCGCCGTTCGACGCCATCTCGAGCAGGTCCTGGTTGGTGGCCACAATGAACCGGATATCAACAGGTACGGGTTTGTTTCCTCCCACCCGATAGAGCTTCCGGTCCTGGATGACCCGGAGAACCTTCGCCTGGGAGCCGAGAGGCATGTTCCCGATCTCATCCATGAAAAGGGCGCCGCCGTGGGCCGATTCAAATTTGCCCGCCGTTTGGCGATCCGCCCCGGTAAACGATCCCTTTTCATGACCAAACAGTTCGCTCTCCAGGAGGTTCTCCGGGATGGCCCCGCAATCCACCGCCACAAAGGGCGCTTCCGCCCGGGCGCTGTCCCCGTGAATCGCCTTCGCGACAAGTTCTTTGCCCGAACCCGTTTCGCCCATGATGATCACAGAAAAGTCAGACTTTGCCACCCGGTGAACATCGGCCGCGAGGCGGCCGATCCTGTCACTCGGTCCCATGCTCTCGATAAGACCGAAGTTTCCTTTATAGCGATCATTTATGGATTTGAGGTTTCTTCTTAATTTTCCTTCTGTTAGAGCCCGGCTGGTAATCCAGACCACCTCGTTATTGTCGAAGGGTTTGGCAAGATAATCGTAGGCCCCTTCCTTCATGGCCTCCACGGCTTGGTGAGTATCCGCATACGCCGTAACCAGCACTACCGGAAGATTTTCATCTATCGCCTTGATTTTTTTGAGGACCTCCATGCCATTGAGACCCGGCATGCGAACATCCAACAGCACGGCATCAGGGATATCGGAACAGATCTTCTGCATCGCCTGCTCGCCATCCGAGGCCGTGATGACCTCGAAACCTTCCTTTTCCAGGATGTTGCTCAGGATCTTACGGATTTCTTCTTCATCATCGGCAACCAGGACGCGCGATTTACGCTCAGCCATCTTGTTTTTCCTTTAGGGGATAATGAACATGAATATCTTCCGGCAGGAGGACGGCAGGGTTGTGCAGCATGCCCAGGAACAGGATGCCCGTCTCCCCCGTTTGCAGGGTCTGGTCGATCCTTGCCGCTATAAATTCATCCCGTTTTTTGAGGAGAAGGTCGCTTGCCGGTTTTTGCCTGGCTTCGATCGCAATAGCGTCTTTGACATCCCCGGTTTCGAGAATCTTTTTGATGAGCTGATATTCTTCGATCAGCAGTTCCGCGGATTCAGTGCCCATGACCGTCGCCCCTTTTTCCATCAGGCGAAACAGGATCTGGTGATTCGGGCTCCCCTTCTTTGCCAGTTCCGTAACAATATCCAACTCCTTTCCGCATACGGGCAGACCGTCCTGGTAAACGCGGGTCTGAGCATAAGGAAGGGTAAGTTTATTGAGAATTGTTTCCACATCAGACCAGAAACGTTTGACAAGATTGATCTTCTGCCGCCAGACCCGCTCGCCGAGCTTCTGAAGGGTTACCTTTCTAACGGACTCGCTCAGGGCGCCCATATCCGATTGGCTATGAACAATGGGGAAGTACAAAAGGGTGCGTGAGGTCATGGATTCTCCAATCAGGTCAGAGAATATGGAATCGTCTCTATGGAAATATTTCCATACTTATACGGAATCTGTTCCAGCATATCCAGGATGTCCCGGAACGCAACGGCATGAATAAACTATCCTCGCCGCAAGCAGCGGGGTATTAATCTGCGGGTTCCGTGTCCGACTCGCAGCAAGCTACGGGGAATACAAGCCGAAGCGAAATTTAATGCTTAGAACCGGTCCTTATCGTCGTTTATAAGCTAAGTTCCGCATGACGACTCGCCGATATATTGCATGAACCATGCCTCTACGGCTTCATGGATGGTCAAGCGGCAATTTAACGATGAAGGATGTCCCCCCCATGTCATTGCCCGGATCTTTCCTGGTAAAGAATGGCTGAAAAATCTTGTCCAATTCTCCCGCAAGGATACCATGACCGTTGTCGGTGACAATCAGACGGACGGAGGGTCTCGTCGAGGACACTTCTGGACAATATACGGCAATAATCATTCGTTTCGAATGGTTACCCATCATCGCGTCGCAGGCGTTGAGGATAAGATTGACCATCACCTTCACCAGCCTGTCCCTTTCCATTTTGACAGGGATGGTCTCCGACGGGGGATTGTACTCGACCTGGATATGATCTTCTTTAATCCGGCGCTCCGTCATTTGCAGACCCACTTCGATGACACGGCGGAGATCGCCGCCAACAAGCACAGTTGGCTTTTTGGTGGAGGATTGAAGCAAATCATGGCTGATCTTTACAATTCTCTGAAGCTGTTCCCGGCTGATCCTCACGTTTTCCCGTGCCGGTTCCGAAAGGGTTTCTTCTTCCAGAAATTGAAGTCGGGAGGAGATGATGCCGGCGGGATTGAGGATTTCATGGGCGATGCCGACCGCCAATCGTCCGACCGCGGCTTCCTTTTCGAACTGGATCAGCATGTCTCTTGTTTCCTGCAACTGATGCACGGTCTTGACAAGGTCATTTTCCGCCTGCTTGCGTTCGGTGATGTCCCGGTATATTACCTGATACTGTCTTTCATCATCCCAGAGTATGTCTTTGCGGAAGACCTGGAGATGGCGGATTTCACCATTTTTCCTTACGATGCTTATTTCATATTCGGACGGCCCATCATCCTCTTTTCTTTTTTCCCTTCTTACCTTAAACTCTGCATAACTCTGCGGTGTATAGCGATTCTCGATGGGGGTCGTTCTCAGTTCCTCGACGCTGTCGTAGCCATAGATATCCAGCATAGCCCGGTTGGCATAAATGGTCTCACCTTCCACGGTCACGATGCGCACCCCCAGCGGGGAGTCGTCCAGAGAACGACGGAAGTTTCCTTCCGTTCGGTGCAACAGCTCCTCCACCCGCTTGCGATTGATGACGTCCGTCCGCCGTTCCTTGTTGGCCCGCCTCAACGCCGTAGTCCGCTCCGTCACACGATGCTCCAGTTCATCGTGCACCTGTTGCAGCGCCGCCTCCGCCTGCTTTTGCGCGGTGATGTCACTCAGCCCGACGCGGCAGACGGGCGCGCCGCCGGCGTCTTGCGCGGCGGTCGCTTCCAGATGCGCCCAGAATACCGTCCCGTCCATTTTCACCATCCGCAGTTCGCACGCCTGCGGTTCACCGGCTTGCCCTGAGCTTGTCGAATTGGTTCCAAAGAGTTGTTTGCGGA
The DNA here is from genome assembly GCA_026388375.1 of Deltaproteobacteria bacterium. Lineage (GTDB taxonomy): Bacteria > Desulfobacterota > Syntrophia > Syntrophales > UBA5619 > UBA5619. The sequence goes on along the minus strand of JAPLJX010000496.1, from coordinate 962 downwards.
GCTGGCAGTAGATGGCCTGGTCATCTCTGAGGATGAACCGGGAGATCGGCTTCTTGACCAGCGCGCCCCGAGCCACGCCCAGCAAAGTGGCAGCCGCGAGGTTAGCCTCCAGGATCAGCCCCGCCTCGCTGAGGGTGAAATAGCCGATCGGCGCCAGATCGTACAGGTCGAAATACCGCACCCGTGACGCTTCCAGTTCTCCCTGCGCCCGGCGAAGTTCATCGTTCTGCATCTCCAGTTCGATCTGGTGTACCCGCAGTTCGTGGAGCGTCTGCCGCACTTCGTCAGGGGACAGCGCCGCCACGTTTTCCGGCATCCCGGCGGCTTTTTCCCGGAAGGCTTCCTCCGCCCGCTGGCGCAGGGTCTTCCCT
>JAPLJX010000496.1:0-555 GCA_026388375.1 Deltaproteobacteria bacterium | reverse complement strand
GTCTTTCGAAGCGGCGCCAGCGCTGCCTGGGCCGATCTGCTTTTTTTTAGTCATCGTCTTACGCCTCACGGGGCAGAACAAGTATGGATGAGTTGGTCTACCCTTTCAAATCATGCCCCTTCAATTTGATAACTCTTCTCCCGGAATACCTTCAGGCAGATATCGACGGCTGCCGGATCATAGAGCGTTCCTTTTTAAAACATCCATTCCGTTTCCGCCGCCATTCAGGCGGATGTCCAGGATCGCCACATCGGGCTTCAGTTTCACGATGGATTGGATCGCATCGTGTGCATTCAGGGCCTGCCCGGCGATTTCGACGCCGTCGATGCCGGAGATCATGGCCGCCAGTTTTTCGAGCACAATAGCTGAATCATCAACGAGAAATACCTTCATGCCAACCTCTTTTTCTAAAATAAGTGATGTCCGTTTTAAAAATGGTTCATCGCCGGGTAGACCGGAGGAATCTCACCTCCAGTCCCCCACAGATCCGTACGTGAGCCTCTCGACTCATACGGCTCGTGTCAGCCATTTTCTTGAAGCCTCTCGACTTCAAGT
>JAPLJX010000363.1 GCA_026388375.1 Deltaproteobacteria bacterium | reverse complement strand
AGGACCGTTAACTCATCCGCCTCCGAATCCATTTTGCACAGGACGTAGCCGATGTAAAGCGTCCGTAAAACATGTTCGGCCACCGATTCGCATCCGGAACCCAGAAACTGGAAACCGCTCCGCGGGGTTTTTTTCAGCATCCCGACTTCAAAAAGAAAATCCGCTATCTCCCTCATCTTTTTTTTCACCCATCGACCATAATCCACGATCAACCATCAACGTGGTCAAAAACTCAAATGGAAAACCTGCTTCTTCAAGTTACCCTCGCTTCAACATCCGGATCCGGTTTGCCATCATCTCGGAAATATTTCTCACCTGAAGCTGGAGGGCGGCGATCCCTTCCGGTTTCATCGCCCCGACCCGGTCCAGATGCTCCTTCCAGTATTCCAGCAGACTGATCTCGTTCTCCTTAAGCTTGCGGTCAAACCGCACCTGGATCTCCTTCAGCAGAACCGCCTGCTGCTCCATTTCCGCCATGAACCCTCCTAACCCCGTCGCATGCGCCTTCGCCAAACCACTACGGAAGCAGATGTAAAGCCTACCCTATTATTCCCCAATCAGCTCTTATATATCACTTCAAACCGATCTTGCAACCCGGAAAATGGTCCTTGATCCAATCATGGCCTCCACGTGCGATAACGATCGTCCCATTCCCGCTGGACATTTCAAGAAGGTTGTCATAAGATCCGCCAGCACATCGGACTTCAAAGGAAGGAGGGATTATGTCGCTTGATTTCGAATTCACACCGGAGCAGAAGATGATCGAGGAGATCGTCTGGCGCTGGGCATCCAACTGGCTGGAACCGCAGATGGAGGAACTCTACGAACAGGACCGGATGCCTCCGGACCTGTTCCGGGAACTGGGCAAGATCGGCGTCAACGGCATCGTCTTTGAAGAAAAATACGGCGGTGCAGGCCTCGGCTACGTGGAGACGCTGCTCATCTACGAAACCATCGCCCGGGCTCTGCTTCGACAACTTCCGGCGAAACGCAACCGAAGAGCAGAAGATGGAAATTCTTCCCCGGGCTTGCAGCGGCGAATACATCGGCTGTCTGGGGATCACCGAACCCAACGCCGGCTCCGATGCGATGGGGATGACCACCCGGGCCGTAAAGGTGAAGGACCGCTATATCGTGAACGGGAGCAAGGCCTTCATCACCAACGGCAACGTCGCCGATGTCATGCTCTTCTATGCGAAGACCGACCCCGCCCGCGGCGCGCACGGAATCTCCGCTTTTTATTTTCTGACGAACGGGGTAAATGGGCTTTACCGCGAAAAAATCAAAAAGTGGGGCATGCGGAGCTCCCCCACGGCACTGATCACCTTCGATGATATGGAAATTCCCGAAGAAAACCTGATTGGCGGGTTGAATCGCGGCGGGGCCATTCTCACCAACGGTCTCTGCACGGAGCGGATCACCCTGAGCGGCTGCTCTCTGGGCTCGCAGCGGGCCTGCCTCGATCTGAGCCTGCGGTACGCCAGGGAAAGAATCCAATTCGGAAAGCCGATCTCTTCGTTCCAGTTCATCCAGGGGAAGCTGGCCGACATGTACACAAGCTACATGGCCTCCAGATGGATGGCCTACAGCGCCGCCGCCTACTGCGACTCCCTGGAGAAAAAGGTCGGGGGGAAGGGAACCGACCTGGACCGCAAGGCGGCCGCCGCCCTCCTCTTCTGCGGAGAAATGGGCACGAAGGTGGCCGCGGACGCCATCCAGATCCACGGGGGCTACGGCTACTGCCAGGAATACGCGGTCTCCCGGCACTATCTCGATCAGAAACTCTGGGATATCGGCGCCGGAACCGCGGAGGTGCGCCGGATGATCATTGCCCGGGAGCTTCTCCGGGACAACTTCCAGAGCGCCCGTTAACGGATAGCGAAATGACCAGGATTTTATTGCAATCGGGAAACGCGCTCAAGCACGGCGTAACAAAAGGGCGGTGTCAAAATAGCGCGCGCCGATTTTGGAGAACGTCTGCACGGACGCTTTTTCGAGGATCCGTCATCCTTGTTGCCATGATATTCCTGCCCCTTCTCCCTGCCCCGCTTTCGGCCCGAGAAGACAGCGCCAGTCTCGTTCTTCAAAAGACGTCGGGCGGCGGCAAGAGCCGGGTCCATGTGGTGAAAAAAGGGGAATGGATCCACAGCATCCTCCGGAGCCAGTTCGGGGAAGAACCGATTCCTTACGCCCTGATCCGCCAGTTGAACCCCGGGATTAGAAATCTGAACCGGATACACCCCGGCCAGAGGATCGTTCTTCCGGTCCCGGGCAGTTCAGAATCTTCCGAATCGATCTCCGACATCGGCAGGGAAAATTCCTCCCCGCCGGTTATTTACCGGATCCTGGAGGGGGACTCCATCAGCCGGATCATCCTGTCCGAAATGAACGTGAACCCCGCGGAAGCCCTCCCGGCCTATCGTCTCATCCGCAAGCTGAATTCGGAGATCCCGGATCTGAACCGGCTGCCGGCCGGCCAGACCCTCCGCCTGCCCCCGGCGCCCGCTCGTTCGACCGTCCCGCCGGCGGCGCCCCTGGAGACCGCCGCCCGTCCGACGGAAAAGTCCGATGCGGAAACGGCGGCGATTGCGGACTCCCTACTCGGAATCATCAGGCCGGTCATCGGCCGGATGCGGGGAGCGGTAACCGTTACGGGAAGTTACTTCATCCCGCTGCAGGAGACCACACAGATCACCATCGACTGCGCCCAGATCCCGGTCGTGGAACTGGATGATGGGACGACAGTTCTTCTGGATTACGGAGATCGTCTGTCGGAGAATCTGAAAAGACTGATCCGCCAATCCTGGAAGAACTACGCCTTTCTGACGGCGGAAGAGTTTCGCGACGGACTCGGGGGCCTACTGGGCATTATCCGCCAT
>JAPLJX010000053.1 GCA_026388375.1 Deltaproteobacteria bacterium | reverse complement strand
CATTAAAAGAATAATCGACGCGCTAAAGGAAAATCTTGATAACTACGAGAAACAGTTCGGGTGCGTCAGTGAAATCAATGTAGGTGATCAAAAATTTCACTGATATATTTGATTCGCCATGATAATATATGATAATATATCTTGACTTTACTGGAAATGAGCATATTCTATAACTAACATAGTGATTGACGAAGAAAATCGAATAATTGTCCTTTCCATATAGGGAAGTGAAAAATGACCTCCAAGCCCTGTCCATTATGATGTGACGGGGCTTTTTTTAAGGGCATGAATAATTGCAGGTAATCTTCGTAAAACTGAACTCTTAAATTATCGAAAGAGTAGGAGATAAAGAGAAGTTACGAAAACAATCGCAGTATGAAAGGTATGATCAATGAAAGAAGGAATGGAAGTGAAGATCAAGTTTGGAATTGGGGGCCTTATTTGCGGGGCCATCGTCGCAATGATCATGGGGTTTGCATGGGGTGGTTGGGTAACCGCCGGCACCAATCAGAAGATGAGCGGCGAGGCGGTCTTGGCGAGCCAGGCGGCGATCTGCGTCGCCCAATACGTGAAGGAGCCGAACAGTCAAGAAAAGCTCAAAGAATATGAGGCGGTCGATAGCTATAAACGCTACGAATTCATTGAAAAGGGCGGATGGGATAAGATGCCGGGGCAAAAGGAAGCCAGTTCCGGCGTTGCCGGCGCCTGTGTTGCAGGGCTCGATGTTCTTATCAAGAAATAGGACGAAACAATAGACGAATCAATAAAGGAGAACTAAAGATGTCAGAAGGAAAAGTAAAATGGTTTAATGATTCAAAGGGATTTGGTTTTATCGAGCAGGAAGGTGGCAAGGACCTTTTCGTGCATCATTCCGCAATCCAGGGAGGAGGATTCAAATCCTTGGCAGAGGGCGATAAGGTCAGTTTCGATGTAGTTCAAGGAGCTAAGGGTCCTGCTGCCGAGAATGTTTGCAAGCTGTAGGGCCTTATTTGAGGGACGTTGATCTGTCACATGCCCCTTGACTTTGACGATGAGCAACACTATCTTTTAATCGGCGAGATACTGCGATGCTCGTATTGAGTCTATTCTACTGGATGTTAACGAAATAATGATCACAGGGTCTTCGTGGTGATTGCCACCCTGAGAGACCAGATCTTAAATGATGGACTCCAGTTGACAGACAAGACGGCATAGGTGGTTCTCGTCTTTTTTATTTTCTGAATCCTTCCCCCAAAACCCTTCTTAACAAGGGGAACATCGGATTTGAAAGGAAAAACAAATAATGGCAACGAAGATAAATGCAGAGAAGTCCATAATTGTGGGAAAATTGAAACTTTTCAACAGTATTGCAAAGGAAGCAATAATAATCGCGGATGATGAGTTGGTAAATTACGATGCTCGATTTTGGCAGGTAGTGAATGATGATGTAAAAGATCGGGCTATCAGATTGGAGGACATAGAAGAAAAGCGGCAGAAAAAGAAGGAAACAGAGTAGGTTCGTGATGGTATTACTCCGATATAACCAGAAGCAGCCACCGGTTTATGTTTTTTTATATTGCTCTGACCATAACTTTATGATATATGCCGGTCCGCAAAGTGAGTAACCAGGATTATCTATTTAAAAAACCCTAGTGATCACAATATAAAGCACGCAAAGGGGCAATTTTATGTCCAGCATAAAATTTAATTATTTGACAAAGGAAATCGAGTTGAAGGGTTCGGAATCCTTCATTGAATCGAATTTTAACAAGATCCAGGATCTACTGGTCGAAAGTTTTGGAGTGAAAAAAATGGTAGTGTCAAGAAAAACAAAGGCAAATCAGGAACCCATATCAGGTGTAAAAATGAAGGCATCTCAAACATGTGCTGAGATAAAAGGGCATGAACTATCCGAAGTTCCCCAATTATTCGATGCAACAACAACCTCCATCCCTGAAATTTCTCATGAATTAAAAGTAAAAAGACCGCCGCTCAGGAAATATATCCGGAAAGTGGGAATTCCCGGCCAGGAACAGATAGTGGTTGAGGTTGTCGATCAGAAACCGAAGGCGATTTCACTTGCATCACTAAAAGAGAAATTTGGATTGTCCGACTCTAAAATCGGAGGGATAATCCGGGATGCTGAAAAGCTGGGGAAGGTAAGAAGAGTTATGAATGGGTCGTATGTATGGGCGCAAGATTGAGAATTTATTAAAATACTAACGAGGAATTGGAAAACCAGGCAGTAACGAAAAAAACCCTCAACCAGGAGATGTTTCAATGAAGATGCAAGAGATTCGCGCCATTGCAAAAAAATGGGGCGTTAATATTAAGGTGGGTCGTTCAAAGCAGGACATAATCAAGGATATTCAGTTAAGGAAGGTCATTCGCCGTGTTATCACGCAAAGGATGAATGCGAGAACGATTGCCTATGGAAAGCAGATTGTCTAAGCAGAAATTAATGATCGTCTTCTACCGAAGATAGTTTAACCATATAAAAACATATTTTGAACCTTCTTGGAATCAGTTCCGAAGAAAAAGACCCTGGCGATCAGAAATTATCAGAAATACTCAGGAGTCTGCGCTTTTTGACATAGGCTCCGATGGCGGATTGCGTCGGAATAGGCATTCACGTTGAGTTTCGACAATTGTGTCGGCGTACCATACAAGAAGCGCTATCCGATAACTACGTATAATATGAAGGGTTATCATTACATTTCCTAAAACTGCCGACAATTTGTTTCGAAAATATTCCTCTATTTCCAATCTTGCTATTTCTCAAAATTATGAGTTTATTGTTATATTAGGATATGTTAAGTAGCATCATACACTTTTGGCACACATCCTGCATAATAAATACTCAAACATAAACTGTCAGCTAAACTCAATGGGCACGGATAGCAGACAGTAAATCAAACAGTTTTTCCATTTTCTTCTTTTCCTCCTGGCTGGGGGATCAGAAATGGTCTCCCAGCATCCCCTTAGAATCGTTTAAGATTGTGGTGTTGGAATCGACAACCGGTTTGCCGCAAGAAAGCGGTGCCCTCAGCAGTCAATGAAAGGATTGTCCTATGACTACCGAAGCGACGACATTTTTAAATCACATACGGGGACGGGACACGAGGTATAAAACCTTTACCAAACGGAATTCCCTGCGGAGACTCCGCTATTTCATCGAACATTGCGAGATAGGCCCGGAGAGGAGCACCATGGCAGCAAGGAATTTTCTGAAAAAAGCAGTGTACTGGCCAGCAGTTTGCCTGTGCATCTTCTCCATCGGGAGTGCATCGGTGTCGCTCGGCTATCAGCCTGCAGGCAATATTCACAGCGGAGATATGGAGATCATCGGCCTGGACACGACGGATTTTTCCAGGGGTTCCCTTTTCGGCCCATCCGCAGCCCGGCCAGAAAAAGTCGAATGTCTCACACCCGCCCAGGCTCCCCGACTCGCTCCTCCAAGCGTGAGCGGGGAAGTGACTGCCAGCTGGTATGGAATAGGACATCACAACAAGCTGACGGCCAGCGGGCAGAGGTTCAACATGTACAAAAACACCCTGGCCCACAGGACATTACCCCTGGGGACCAAGGTCCGGCTTGTCAATCCCAATAACGGCAAGTCTGCCGAAGGGGTTGTCAATGACCGGGGTCCCTATGTCAAAGGCCGGGATGTGGATATCTCTTATGAGATGGCCAAGCAACTCGGTTTCGTCAAGAAGGGAGTCATGAATCTCGACATAGAATTGATATAGGTGGCGGTCGGAACATATCAAGCGGATTGACTGAAATCATCGGCTATTCAGATGGTTGATAATGTTTCTTAAATTTGCTTAAGAGAAAACGACACTGGTGATCATGAAATGATCAGAAATACGCAGGGACCTGCGCTTTTTGAGACTCATTCCCATATCATCGACGCCATATACCCGTTCAGGAACCACCACCCGGATACTTTTTATCCAACTGGATAGTAATCGCTGTATACATCCGATCCGTTTTTAATGAAAAGAATCCAATCATAATAATGTATAATAACGATATATGATATTATATCATATGCTTATCTTACTTTCCTTTTCAGGTGCACTTTTTGCTTATTATTCATGGAAACAACTTAAAAATGGGAGTATAAAGCTTAGAAACACATTTGCCGAAGCAAGCAAGGAGGTGAACTATGAAGAAAGTTGCCTGCGCGGTTCTTATTCTCACACTGACCATCTTTCTCATAAACCCATTGTCCAGTGAAGCAAGAGGCGGCTATGGGGGTGGCGGTGGCCATTCTGGCAGTTACGCAAGAGGTGGCCATTGGGGTGGCGGCGGCCATTCTGGCAGTTACTCAAGAGGTGGGGGATGGTGGCCGTGGGCTGTAATAGGAGGTGCAGCAATTCTGGCGCCTTTTTATTATTCACCCTATTACGAACCTCCGGTTCAACCAGCACCACCGGTAACACCATCGTTAGCCGAAAGAATCTTTGTCTATCCCCGGCAAGGACAGAGTGAAGAACTACAGGCAAAGGATCGTTACGAATGCCATAGCTGGGCTTTAAGTCAGACAAGGTACGACCCGACGCAACCATCGGTTAGTGACATGCCGGGAGCCCAACGGAATCAAATGCGTGCAGACTATCAACGGGCGATGGGTGCCTGTCTTGACGGTCGCGGGTACACCATGAGGTAGCCGCCGTCATGCAACCGGGATAAACAAACAGCCATGTCTGCTAACGGCCTTTGATAAGATATTGCTTCAGAAAGAATGAACTCTGCGGGAATCTTCTTGACCACCATTTTTTGAAATACGCAGGAGTCTGTGCTTTTAGATCAAGGACCACATCATCAACGTCCTATCCCGGCTCAGGAACCATTCCTGTCCTTATTCTCCCTTTTGTCAGCAATCATGGGAGAATATCCTTACAGAAGTTTGAGGCACGGTAACTTTCTATTTCAACACGTCACCAAACCATTTCCTCAATTTTTCATAGTGCGATCCCTGCCAGTATATTTTTCTGCATCCCTGACACCGCCAAAAATGTTCCATAAATTGACCACTGCGAGGCGAAACCAAGACTATGACAGAATCTTTATCGACAGGAATGATCTCGCCATTACACTTTATGCACAGGGAAAAAAGTCTGATCTGTCCTCGCAGATTAAACACTGACAGCACTTCCCGAACTTGCTCGTCTGAAAAAATTGAATCCGGGCGATAACCCCGAGTAGTTTTATTGCTGAGAATTTCCCCATCCCTGGTCAGAATGATGCGTTGATCTGTCCTGGCAATCCGGATGATCTCTTCGTCTTCCAAAACATTCCTGTATATCGTGTCGAATCCCAATAACCGGAGTCGTCTGGCCAGCTTTCCCAGATGAACATCACAGATGAATCCTGGTGCCGCATTGGATAGAGGTAAGGTGTCAGACATCACAAACCAATCCGATCATGTTGAAATACTGCCTTAATTCATGAACGCTACTCGAAAGATAAAAAACTATTTTGAACCTTTTTGCGAGAAGTTCCGTAAGAGATAATAACCCTGTTCATCATCAAATTATCAGAAAACCGCAGGAACCTGCGGTTTTGACATAAAAATCCTGCCCTGTGGCATTTGAGAATATTACATTTGACGATATCTTTGGTTTCATGCATAGGTATATTTCATGAACCTTGACGATCAAAAAGCTTGTCCACACGTTCATCATGATAATAATGCCTTCTTGAAGCTGGCTCAGGCGACAATGCCCTTTGGAAAATATGCAGGATATCGTCTTGTGGATCTTCCGGAACCATATGTCGTCTGGCTTTCACGGAAAGGCTTTCCTAAAGGCGAACTGGGTGAACTGCTGAGTACGGTTTATGAAATAAAAGTCAATGGACTTGAATACCTTTTTAAGCCACTGAAAAAATAATGTTGGTTCATTCCGTTGATTCGTACTTGCTTCCTTGTACTCCTCAAATCGTCAGTCTCAGCCAAGATGCAGGATTTCAAAACATAATCATTGATGTTATGCCTCAGAAAATATGATATGGACGGACCGTATGTATAAAATAGACAAGATCTCCCGCATCATATAGTCCGTATCCGCGCTTTTTCTTGTCTGGACCGCCAATACCGACGCTGCAAGCCTCTATGAACGGTCCCTGGAAAAGCTCCAGGTTGGAATCGAGCATGCTTCACCTGCTGATTTTACGTTCGTCGTGCTCGGTGACAGCAGGGGTAATGACGGCATATTTAAAAAAGCATTGGCTTTGGCCAAGACCTATAACCCGCTCTTTATCCTCCACGGTGGCGATTATTCCGACAATGGGAGCGACATAGAGACCGACCATTTCCTCGCCCTGGTAAATGACGGCGCTCCCGATGTGCCTCTCTTTGTCGTGATCGGCAACCATGAGAAGCGGAAGGTGTTCGCGGAGAAGATCGGTCCGTCCAATTTTTCACTCGACAGTGCCAGACTGAAGCTGAAGGTGATCGCCGTTGACAACGCAGGTTATGCCCTGAAAATCCCTGAACGGAACTATCTTGGCAGCCAGCTGACCGCAAAGAGGGAAAACACCTTTGTTGCCATGCATATCCCGCCGAAAACAGAGCGCTGGAACTGGCATACCTTCAGCGATGGGGCGGCAGAGCTTGAAAATGTTCTCGCCGAAAATGGGGTTAAGATCGCTTTTTATTTCCATGTCCATCTCTACGACCGGGATGAAATCAAGGGTGTCCCCTCCATCATTACAGCCGGGGCCGGCGCACCCCTGGTCAGCTCCGGCTTTCCCGGGGAACCGGTCTACCATATCGTG
>JAPLJX010000121.1:440-4929 GCA_026388375.1 Deltaproteobacteria bacterium | reverse complement strand
TCGCGCTGTGATCGTCGGGTCGGACCATACCTTCGGCAAGGGGTCCGTACAGGAACTGACACCTCTGCCCTGGGGTCTAGGCGGCATGAAAGTCACTACCGGGCTGTACTTCCTGCCCGGTGGCAAATCTACGCAGAAGATGGGCGTAGAGGCGGATGTCCAGCTACCTCTGTGGTTCATTCTCGAAGATATTGGTGAAACGAAGCTGGATTATCCGCTTCCGGTCCAAGCGATCATGCCCTTCCTCGCCGTGCCGAGAAATGCTGCGCCGCTCTGGAAACCTCTGGAGCAACCCATGCTCGCGGAGCTGGCAGCAAGGTCCAAGACCCGGGTCGCCAAAGATGCAAAGTTCGCCGAAATCATCAAGAACAACAAAGAGGCCGCCGGCAAGAAGGGCATTATCCGGATCGCCGACTTACGCAAGGAGATGGAGAAGGAAGGCGGAGGCAAGAAGAAGGAGACGCCTACCGAGCTTAAGAAGAAAGCCCGGGACCAGTATGCTCCCTTCGTGAACGAGAGCGTCAACGTTCTACTCGATATGGTGACGCTGGGGTCATCCCGGCGCATTTCAAACCGTATTCAATGATCTGGCCCGACCAACTGCACTGAAACTATATTTGTTGTCAGTAAGGCTGATCTTGATAAATCATCCCCGCAGCACGCTGCGGGGTATTAAACGCTCATAATATATTTAAGAGCCGAAGCAAGCTTCGGGGTATTAACCCGAAAAGGAATAAAGGCAAGGAAGCCGGAATGTTTCCATGTGGAGAACATCCGGGCTCTCATCCGGAGGTCATTCGCCTTCCCCGCGCAGATGACCCTGCCTTCATCGTCCTCGGATAGATAGACGCCTGTTTATCCAGGAAGCGTCGAGACCGCGGAGCGCCATTACACAAGTCAGCCCCTGAAGAATTTTTGAAAAATCGCGAAACAGGCGAGGAGGGTCCCGCCAACCATGAAGAACATCGCCCGGTACCCGAATCCGTGGGCGAGGAAACCGCAGGCAAGGGCGCTGACCGTCGTTCCGATGTTGAAGGACAGGCTGAAGATGCTCATTGATTTGCCCAAGTTCTCGAACGCCTGGCTGTCGATCACATGCGATATCATCGCCGGGTAGAGAAACCCGTGGCTTGCCCCGAATACCAATCCCGCTGCCGCCAGCCCGGACGTGTTCCAGACCGTGCCTATCCCGATAATGCTCAAACTGAACAAGAGCATGGACGGGATTATCACCTTCTTCCGTCCGAGCGAATCGGAAAGGTCTCCGGCAAAGATCCTGACTGAGACCGCCGAGATCGAGTAGCAGATGAAAAAGACGCTGACATTGGCCAGCCCCAGCGACTTCGCGAAGGTCGGGACGAAGACGAGCGCGGCTGAAAACCCCATCGCGTTTATAAGGGTGGAAAGCGAAATCAAAACCATCTCCCTGTCCTTGAGAATCGCCAGCATCCCCTGCCTTTTCGTGGAGTCGCCCTCGTTTTTCGGCTCCGCCAGCAAAAAGAAAAGCGGAAAGGCGGCGAAGCCCATTAGCATCGAGAAAGCGAACACGCCTGTGAAGTCGAATCTTTTAAGAATAATCTCCCCGATGGCGGGGCCGAGGGCGTGCGGTATGAGGGAGAAGACCCCGAACATCCCGATCCCCTGGGCCCTTTTCTCCTTCGGGATTATCTCGGCGACAAAAATGGAGGATGCCATAAAGGAAAAGGAGAAGCTTATTCCCTGGATGAGACGGATACCGGCAAAGAGCGGGACATTGAGGGATGTCGTCAGCAGGGCGATCCCGGACGCAACCACGGCCAGCCAGATGCCGATATTGATCATTATCTTCTTCGGGACCCTCAGGTCGGACAGGTAGCCCGAAAGCGGTATGGCGAGGATGGCCGATATCCCCGAGGCCCCCATGATGACGCCGATGTCCGACTCGGTGCCGCCGAGATTCTTTATGTACAGGGGAAACAGGAAGAAGGTTGTGAAGTTCATCGACAAAAAGAAGTTGATGAAGGTCACGACGGTGAATTCCTTCGTGAATATGCCCTTGAATTTCCACATGGCAGATAACTCTTCTCGATGTCGCCGGGCCCAGCCCCTCCCCGCGTCCAGGCGCCGAGATTGAGGTTTTCGATTATCGTTAAAGGTATTGCTTTTGAGGGGTGGAACTATAGGGGGGCTGTTTTTGCTTGTCAATGGATATTTTGCATCGAAAAGCAGGGGCTGGCGATGCGGTTTGGAAAAGGAGTTCGCATCATTTTTTTCTGTTGTCATTTTTTGCTTGACAGCAGCGTCTCATTCGGTGTAGCGAAGCGGGTCTTTTGGGTGCTGATCGCCTTTTTGCATTGAACTTTTTTCTCGAGGTTCTGAAGCATGATTGAATACATCCCCATCCTCGTCTTGCTCTGTTTTGCCATTCTGATTGCCATTCTCATCGTCGGCGCTTCGCACCTTCTGGGTCACAGAATTTCCCGAAAAGCCAAACTTTCCACCTACGAGTGCGGGATGCAGACCATCGGCCCCACCCGGATGAAGATGAATATCCGCTATTACATCATCGCCATGCTTTTTCTGATCTTCGATATCGAAATCATGTTTCTCTACCCATGGGCGCTGGTGACGGGGGGGCTGAAGATGTTCGGTTTCGTGGAGATGCTGATTTTCGTTGCCGTCCTGTTTGTCGGTTATCTCTATGTGTGGAAGAAAGGGGCCCTGGAATGGGAGTAGAAAATACGGCGGCGGCCTCTTTGCAGGAAGTGATCAACTGGGCAAGAAAAAATTCCGTATGGCCCGTAACCTTCGGCCTTGCCTGCTGCGCCCTGGAGATGATGGTGGCCAGTTCGTCAACCTATGACATTGCCCGCTTCGGCGCGGAGGTGTTCCGGCCCTCTCCCCGCCAGGCGGATCTGATGATCGTCGCCGGAACGGTGACCAGGAAAATGGCGCCCATGCTGAAGCGCATCTACGAGCAGATGCCCGAACCGAAATGGGTCATCGCCTACGGGGCCTGCGCATGCAGCGGCGGGATTTTCCAGACCTACAATGTCGTCCAGGGCGTCGACCAGATCATCCCCGTGGATGTCTACGTGCCCGGCTGTCCACCCCGGCCCGAAGGTCTTCTGAAAGGGATTATCACCCTTCAGGAGAAGATCGCCGCAGAGCCGGCGGGACAAAGAAACCTTGTCAGTTTGCCGTGGGGGAACAATGGATAGCTGCATGGCCGCTGATCTGCTGAAGAAAACCTTCCCGGAGGCGGTGCGGGATATCGAAGAATTCCGACGGGAAACAAGCATCACTATCGATGCGGGGAAGATCAGGGAGGTCATGACTTTCCTGAAGGAAAATGAAAAGCTTGGTTACGATCTGCTGCTGGACCTTGCCGGCGTGGACTTCGCTGACCGTTCTCCCCGCTTCATGATCGCTTATCTGTTGCACAGCACGAAATTCAACAACAAACTCCGGATCAAAACGACGGTTGCGGAAGGCGCGTCGCTGGATACAATCAGCGATATCTGGTTGGCGGCGAACTGGATGGAGCGGGAAGTGTATGATCTGCTCGGAATCATATTCAATAACCATCCAAATTTAAGACGTATTCTTCTGCCCGAGGAATTTGTCGGCCACCCCTTGAGAAAGGATTTCCCGGTCAAAGGACCGGATTTTGATCAACCGCTGCATGTTTGCTTAGAGGAAGAACGATAACGCTTTTGAGGGCAAAAGAATCGATGGTTGAATCCCGCTACATGACGATCAATATGGGGCCGCAGCATCCGGCAACACACGGCGTGCTGAGGCTGCTTCTGGAACTTGACGGGGAGATCATTGTCAAGGCGGAGCCGCACATCGGTTATCTGCACCGGGGTATCGAAAAATTAGCCGAATCCATGACCTATCCCCAGGCCCTCGTCCTGACGGACAGGCTTGACTATACCAGCGCCCTCTCCAACAATCTTGCCTACTGCCTTGCCGCAGAGAAACTGCTTGAACTCAAAATACCGAAGAGGGCCCAGTATCTGCGGGTTCTCATGGCCGAGCTCCAGCGGATCGCCGCCCACCTTCTCTGGGTGGCGACGCATGCCCTCGACCTTGGGGCGATGACGCTGCTCTTCTACGCCTTCCGGGAAAGGGAAACCATCCTGGAGATCCTGGAATTGGCGACCGGCGCAAGGCTGACGCCGAGTTTCATCCGGATCGGCGGTCTGGCGAGCGACATTCCCGCCACCTTTCTGCCCCGCGTGAAGGCGTTTGTGGAGGATTTTCCCAGGAGGGTGGATGATTACGAAACGCTACTCACGGATAACATCATCTGGAAGAAAAGGACGACGAACATCGCGCCGATGTCCGCGGAAGAGTGCATTCAGTACGGCATCACGGGGCCGGTGCTGAGGGCTTCCGGCGTCTGTTACGACGTCCGGAAGGCCTATCCCTACTCGAGCTACGAAGATTTTGATTTTGAAATTCCGCTGGGCAGGCACGGGGATGTCTATGATCGATATCTCGT
>JAPLJX010000121.1:0-434 GCA_026388375.1 Deltaproteobacteria bacterium | reverse complement strand
TCTCGTGAGAATGAAAGAAATGCGGCAGTCGAACCGGATTGTAAAGCAGGCCGCGGAGAAGCTGCCCGACGGTCCGTTCGCCGCTGTTGACGCCCCGCTGGTTGTGCCGCCGGCGAAGGAAGCGGTGGGCCGGGACATTGCGGCGCTGATCCGCCATTTCAAGATCATGCAAGAGGGGTTCCGGCCGCCGTGCGGCGAGGTTTACGCCTCCATCGAATCGTCGAAAGGGGAACTCGGTTTTTATCTCATCAGCGACGGGACCAACAAGCCCTTCCGGATGAGGATCAGACCGCCCTCCTTCATCAATCTGGCCGCGCTGCCGAAGATGATCGAGGGACAGATGGTCGCCGATGTCGTCGCCGCGATCGGCAGTATCGACATTGTGTTGGGAGAGATCGACCGATAGGATCATTATGACAGACATCATTTTCAGT
>JAPLJX010000247.1 GCA_026388375.1 Deltaproteobacteria bacterium | reverse complement strand
AGAAGCTCTATGAGGAGACGGACTGCACACCGGAGTTGGGGGCAGTGAAGGGGTTTTTCATCACGCGCGCGGCGGATGAGGGCGTCCGCAAGCGGGCGCAGCATGGCGGTACGGTCACCACGCTTGTGACGCTCGCCCTCCGGGAGGGACTCATCGACGCGGCCGTCCTTGCGGGGGAAGGGGAGGGGCTTCTCCCCCGCAGCGTGACGATCACCGATGCGGAAGTCGCCGCAAAGATGGGCAAGAGCCGTTTCGTCGTCTCTCCCACCGTGGCCGAATTCAACCGGATCTGCCGGGGGGATGCCGCAAAGATCGGCGTCGTGGCCACGCCCTGCCAGGCGGTCGCCTTGGCCAAGATGCGCACCCAGCCGGTGTCCGAAGTCGAAAACGGCATTGAAAAACTCCACCTTGTCGTGGGGCTTTTCTGCGGCTGGGCGCTCTCCTGGCAAAAACTGGCCGCCCTGCTGAAGGCAAAAACGGATCTTTCCCAAGTGACGGGGATGGATATCCCGCCCAGCCGTTACCATACCCTCGAGGTTTACACCCGAGGGGAGACCATCCGGGTTTCTCTCGACGAGGTTAACCCCTGCGTGCGGGAGGCCTGCCGATCGCTCCTGGAACCAGGTAATCGTCCGGACACAACGGGGAATGGATCTCCTGGAACTGGCGCGACGCCGGGGCGTTCTCGAATTCCGCGAGCCGCCGGCGGAGAATCTGGAAAAACTGAAGGCGGCCTCACTGGGAAAGAAAAAGGCGGCGGCGAGCTGGTCGTACGCGCAACTCGATTCCGGCGAGCGAACAGGGCGGACAGGTTAAGCCCCGGGCCGGATCGGCGGTGGAGATATCCCGACTTCTTTTGTGGGCGCTTGAGACACAGGAAGGGTGTTTCCCTGGTGAAAGAAATCCGAACAAAAAATATATGAAATTGTTAGCATTTAATGGATAGTACGGCAAACCTGGAGGAAACGGATGGCTTTGGATCGTGAACAGACAGAAGGGGCCGAGGTCCTGCTGATGGGGAACGAGGCTATCGCCCGCGGCGCATTGGAGGCCGGGGTGCGGGTTGCCGCCGGTTATCCCGGCACGCCTTCCTCGGAGATCATCGAGACGCTCTCCCGCTTTTCGGAAACGGGAAAGCTCTATGTGGAGTGGTCCACCAACGAAAAGGTGGCCATGGAGGTCGCGGCGGCGGCCTCCTTTGCGGGGCTCCGCTCCCTCTGCGTGATGAAGCAGAACGGCGTCAACGTCGCCTCCGATTTTCTGCTCCATCTGACCGGGTCGGGGACGCGGGGCGGGATGATTCTCATCACCTGCGACGATCCGGGCGCCCTTTCCAGCGTAAACGAGGGGGAATCCCGACATTTCGCGCGGCTCATGGAAATCCCGCTGATCGAACCGGCGGACTTCCAGGAGGCCAAGGAGATGACGCGGTGGGCGTTTGACCTTTCGGAGCAGATCCGGAACATCGTCATGGTCCGAAGCGTGACCCGAATGTCGCACGCGAGCGGAAACGTCGTTCTGGGGACCCTTCCCGCCTTGAAGGGAAAGGCGGAATTCCTCTGCGACGGTCCGCTGTCCGATCTCGAACGGGGGCCGGTCATCAGCGCCCCGGTCATTGCCAAGCACCGTCTTCAGCAGGAAAAGCTGCGGAAGGCGGTGGCTCTTTTCGAGGAAAGCCCCTTCAACGCCTATTTCGGTCCCGAGAAACCGGAGCTTCTCATCATTACGAGCAGCGCCTGTACACTCTACAGCCGGGAGGCCGTGTCGATGCTCCGCGCGGAGGGACGCGCGGGCATCCTCAAGCTCGGGACGACGTGGCCGCTTCCGCCCATGCTGCTGAAAAAGCATCTGCGGGCGGTGGAGAAGGTCCTGATTGTCGAGGAGGTGCTTCCGTTTCTCGAAGACCAGGTGAAGATCCTCGCCGCGGAACAGGCGCGGGAAATCGGCATCAAGACCTTTTACGGGAAGAACGACGGAACACTGCCGATGGTCGGGGAGTTGAATCCGGACCTTGTGGCCGCGGCCGTGGGAAGGATCCTGGGGATCGATCCGCCGGCGATTCCCACGGAATACGCGGAAAAACTCCGGAGACTCACTGAATTTCTGCCGAAGCGCGATCAGACCTTCTGTCCCGGCTGTCCGCACCGCGCCTCCTACTGGGGTATCCGCGAGGCGCTCCAGCGGGATCACCGCGGCGGTTTCGTCTGCGGGGACATCGGCTGCTACGCGATGGCCGTCCTTTTCCAGGCGGCCGGTTTCCATACCGCAAAAACACTTCATGCGATGGGGTCAGGGGCCGGAATCGCCTCCGGGTTCGGGAAACTGGGACCCTTTGGAATGGAACAGCCGGTCATCGCGGTCTGCGGGGATTCAACCTTCTACCATGCGGCGATCCCCGCGCTGATCAACGCGGTCCACCAGCGGGCGGACATGACCTTCATTGTGCTGGACAATAGCGGAACGGCGATGACGGGATTCCAGTCGCACCCGGGGCTTGACGTCAACGCGATGGGGGAGGCCGCGCCGATGGTCGATATTGCCGCCCTCTGCGGGGCGATGGGCGTTCCGGTGACAATTGGGGATCCCTTCGATCTTGTGAGGACGAGGGAGACGCTGAACCGCCTTCTGGAAGAACCGGGGGTGAAGGTCTTCATCCTGAAGCAGTCTCCGCTGTCCTGGGCTCCTCTGGAACCGGGAGAGAAAAAGGGCCGAGATCGACGAGGTGATCTGCGCCGGCTGCGGGTTCTGCGCCGGGATCTGCCCGGCTGGGGCTATCCGAAGCGAGGAGGCGGCAAAGCCATGAGGGAGACCTTGGCGAAAGATCCGTACAATATCGTGATCACCGGCGTGGGGGGGCAGGGGAACGTCATGGCCTCCCGGGTTCTGTCGAACATGCTGGTCCGGAAGGGGTTCAAGGTGACGATCGGGGAGACCTTCGGAATGTCCCAGCGGGGCGGCTCGGTCATGAGCCATATCCGGGTCTCGTCGGCCTCCGTCTGGAGCCCGCAGATCCCGAAGGGCGCGGCCGATCTGATCGTCGCGATCGAGCCGATCGACGGGAATCGGTCCGTGAAAGCGCTTGTGAACCTTCGACCCATCTATCCCGTCGGTGTGATCACCGGTGAGGAGGAATACCCGTCCGCGGAAACGATCCGCGAGACGGTCACGGCGCTGGCGGCGGAAGCGCGTTTTCTCGCCGCGACCGAGGAGGCGATCCGTCTCGGCAATCCCATACTCGGGAACATCATCATGATCGGCGCCGTCGCGGGTCTGGGCGTTCTCCCGATCGATCTGAAGCTTTTTGAGAGGGTGATCCGGGACGGGATGCCGGTGGCGCGGGTGGAGGACAACCTCCGCGCCTTTGCGATCGGCGAGGCATCCGTCGCCTGACCTGCGGCGATCCTGCCGGGGTGCTCCTTGGCAACGCGAAAGGTCAGCCTGTAAATGTTAGCAAATTCTCTTAGACAGAGGTGAAGCGATGAAGAACACGTTCAAGGCCGTTCCGGTGACGGAGGATGTCTGGTGGGTCGGCGCGATCGACTGGAATATCCGGGATTTCCACGGTTATCAGACGAGACGGGGGAGCACATACAACGCCTATCTGATCCTCACGGACACCGTCACACTGATCGATACGGTCAAAGCCCCCTTCCGGGAGGAGATGATGGCCCGCATCGCCTCCGTGATCGATCCGGGGAAGATCGATTACATTGTCTCAAACCACTCGGAAATGGACCACTCCGGCTCTCTTCCGGAGGTAATCGCAGCGGTGAACCCAAAAAAGGTGTTCGCCTCGGCCGTCGGCGCGAAGACGCTGAAAGAGCTTTTCTCGATTGACCGCGAGATCACAGCCGTGAAGGACGGGGAGACGCTCAGCCTCGGCAACCGCACCCTGACCTTCCTGGAGACCCGGATGCTCCACTGGCCCGACAGCATGTTTTCCTACCTCAACGAAGAGGAGCTTCTCTTTTCCCAGGACGCCTTCGGGATGCACTACGCATCCCTGGAGCGGTTTGCCGATGAGTCTGATCCGGCGATACTGGCTTACGAGGCGGCGACCTACTATGCGAACATCATCCTGCCGTACTCGCCATTGGTTCTGAAACTCATCGAGAGGGTGACCGCAGCGGGCCTCTCGTTCCGGACCATCGCTCCGGACCACGGGCCGATCTGGCGGAAGGAGACCGGGGGGATTATCGGCAACTACGCGAAATGGGCCGCGCAAAAGCCGGAAGCGAAGGCAGTCGTCGTATACGCGACAATGTGGCACAGCACGGAAATGATGGCCCGCGCGATCAGCGAGGGGCTCGCGGCGGGAGGGCTGCACGTGAAGCTCATGTCGATGGACGAGGTGCACCGCAGCGACGTGGTCTATGAACTCCTGGGCGCCGGGGCGCTCGCCGTCGGTTCGCCGACGCTCAACAACCACCTTCTCCCGAACATGGCGGACATCCTGACCTATCTCACGGGGTTGAAGCCGAGGAATCTCATCGGCGCCGCCTTTGGATCCTCATCGGCGCCGCTTTCGGCGCCTACGGCCGGAGCGGGGAGGCGGTGAAGGAAACCGAGGATAACCTGGCGGAGATGAAGGTGGAGAAGGCGGGGGAGGGTATCCGGGTGAAGAACGTGCCGAATGCCGATCTCCTTTCCCGCTGTTATGAACTCGGAAAAGCGATGGCGGAGAAGGTTCGGAGCCGCCTGTAGAAGGGATGGCAGGAGTGGAGAGGGGATAGAAAAGGCGTAAAGATTCCCGTTACAATAACCGATTCATCTTGAGAAGGAGGAAGGTCATGGGAAAATACGTATGCGGCATATGCGGTTATGTTTATGACCCGGAGGCGGGTGATCCCGATGCGGGGGTAGCGGCGGGGGTTCCTTTTGAAAAGCTTCCCGCAGACTGGGTCTGCCCGATCTGCGGCGCCGCCAAGGATGAGTTCGCGCCGGAATAGAAGGAGCAACGGTTTATTCGTGAGGGAGGAGATTTCCAGGCAAGGTCCCGGAGGATATGTGCGTTTCGCGGGCGTTTAAGGGGGATGCGTCATGGGGGAAACAAGGGATGCGTTGCAGCAGGCCTATACGGGAGAAGCCAAGGCTGCCCTGCGCCTGAAGGTGTACGCGGAAAAGGCGGAGGAAGAGGGATATCCGCAGATGGCGAAGCTCTTCCGGGTGATTGCCTGGTCCGAAGAGATTCACGGGGCGAGAGCGCTACGGGTTCTGAAGGAGATCAAGACGACGGAGGAGAACCTCGCGGAGAGCTTCCAGTCGGAGCAAAGGGTGGCGGAGGTCGCCTACGGCCGGTTCGTCAAGGAGGCCGAGGCGGAAGGAAACCGGGCCGCGGCGCTCCATTTCAGCCAGAGCCGGGATGTCGAAGAGACCCATGCGAAGCTTTACAAGGAGGCGATGAATCACCTCCTCGAGGAGCGGGAGACGACCTACCATGTTTGTCTGGTCTGCGGCTATGTCGCGGACGGCGTTCAGCCGGATGTGTGCCCGGTCTGCGGCGCCCCGAAAGAGAAGTTCAAGACCATGGGCTAAGGGTCTGAAACGTCCTAACGAAGGGGAGCAATCAATGGGAGTGAATAACCTGACGCCGGCCATGCGCCAGTATCTGGAGGTGAAGGAACGCTACCCTGACTGTATCATCTTCTTTCGGATGGGCGACTTCTATGAGATGTTCTTCGAGGATGCCGTGACGGCCTCCCGGGTCCTCGAGATCACGCTGACATCGCGGAACAAGAACCGGGAGGACGCCATCCCCCTCTGCGGTTTTCCCTACCATGCGGCATCATCCTACATCGCAAAACTGATCGAAAAAGGGTTTAAGGTGGCCGTCTGCGAGCAGGTGGAGGATCCGAAACTTGCCAAGGGGGTGGTGAAGCGGGAGGTGACCCGCGTGGTCACTCCCGGCCTCGTTCTCGACACGGAGAACCTCGATGCCAAGGAGAACAATTATCTCGCGGCGCTGACCGTCCGGGGCGGCCGCTTTGCGCTGGCTTTCGTCGACATATCCACGGGGGAATTCCGCGTTGCCGAAGCGGAGGATCGGGAGTTTTTCCGCGCGGAGACAGCGGGGCTCCCGATTCGCGAAATCCTCGTCGCGGAGGATCTGCGAGACGACGACCTGATCCGGTCCGTCGTCGGGGAGGGGGAGCACTGTCGGATCAACCGTCTGCCGGCGGACCGTTTCGACCCGGCGGCGGCCGTCGCCCTTCTGCGCAACCATTTCCCGGAGGAAAAGCTGTCGGGAATCGCCCTCGAATCCCATCCGGCCGCGTCGGCAGCGGCCGGCGCCGTGCTTGCCTACATGACGGAGACGCAGAAGGACCGTCTTGACCACATCAACGAGCTCACATGGTATGAAAGTAGAGCCCATCTGCTCTTGGACGAGGTTGCCAAACGGAACCTCGAACTCTTCAGCACGATCACCGAGGGGAAGAAGAGCGGGTCTCTCTTCCACGTCCTCGACGAGACGGTCACTTCCCTCGGCGGGAGGAGGCTCCGCTGGTGGCTAAACCACCCGCTCTGCGATCCGATCCGGATCCGGGAGAGGCTCGCCGCCGTTTCCGAGATCCGGGAGGGGAACCTTCTGCGGGAGTCGCTTCGGGCCATTCTGAAATCCGTTTACGATCTGGAGCGCCTTGGAAGTCGGATCGCCGTCGGGCTCGCCAACGGCCGGGATCTCGCCGCTCTCCGGACGTCGCTGCTGGTTTTGCCGCGACTCCGCGACGCGATTGCCGGGTGCGAAGCCCCTCTTCTGCGGGCGATCCGCGACGGCATTGACGAGATGCCCGACCTCCGGGTACTGATCGAAGGCGCGATCGTGGATGAACCGCCGCTCACGATCCGCGAGGGGGGGATCATCCGGGAAGGGTATGATCCGGAGCTGGACCAACTGATTGCGATCATGCGGGATGGCAGAAAGTGGATTGCCGCCCTGGAGGAGAAGGAGAGGCAGCGGACCGGCATTCACTCCCTGAAGGTCGGGTTCAACAGCGTCTTCGGGTACTATATCGAGGTCACGAAGGCGAACGCCCGTCTGATTCCCGCCGAATACATCCGGAAGCAAACCTTGGTCAACGCGGAGCGGTATATCAACGAAGAGCTGAAAGGGTACGAGGAGACGGTTCTCCATGCGGAGGAGCGGCGGCAGGCGAGGGAGTACGATCTCTTTGTTGAAATCCGGGGTCGGATTGCGGGGGAGATCCGTCGGATCCAGCGGACGGCGGCGCGGATCGCCGATCTTGACGCCGTCGCGTCGCTTGCCGAGGTGGCGGAGCGGTACAACTACTGTTGCCCCGTGGTCGACGGCGAGGATGTCATCGAGATCACGGACGGCCGTCATCCGGTCGTGGAGCGCCAGGCCGGCGGGACCGGTTTCGTCCCCAATGATGTTCTGCTCGATCTGGAGAAAAACCGCTTTCTGATCATTACCGGGCCCAACATGGCTGGGAAATCGACCTGCATCCGGCAGGTGGCCCTGATCGTTCTCATGGCCCAGATGGGGAGTTTCGTCCCCGCGGCCCGCGCGCGGATCGGCGTGGTCGATCGGATCTTTACGCGCATCGGCGCGGCGGACAGCCTGGCCCGGGGGCAGAGCACCTTCATGGTGGAGATGACCGAGGTGGCGGAGATCCTCCGCCATGCGACGAAACGCAGCCTCATCATCCTGGACGAGGTCGGGCGGGGAACGAGCACCTTCGACGGCCTCAGCATCGCCTGGGCGACGGCGGAGTACATCCACGACGCCCCATCGCTCGGCGCGCGGACGCTCTTCGCCACCCACTATCACGAGCTGACGGAACTGGCCGTCACGAAGGAGGGGGTCCGGAATTTCAACATCGCCGTCCGGGAGTGGGGGGAGAAAATCATCTTCCTCCGGAAGATCATGGAGGGGGGGACCAACCGGAGTTACGGCATCCAGGTGGCGCGGCTCGCCGGGGTACCGGCCGAGGTGATCGTCCGGGCGAAGGAGATCCTCCGCAACCTGGAGAAGGGGGAGCTCGACGAGGCCGGGATGCCGAAGATCGCCCGGGGCCGGAAGACGGACCGGAAGAATGCGAACCAGCTCAGCCTTTTTACCGGGGAGCGGGACGCCGTGCTCGAGGAGATTCGGGTCCTCGATCCGATGAGACTGACGCCTCTGGATGCGCTGCAGCGTCTGACCGACTGGAAGACGAGACTGGAATAGGATGGACGAAAGCGGATAAGGTCATGACGGATACGACGTCGAAACCGGGTTACGAACTGACGGAAAGGGACGAGGGAAGCGCGCTGGTTCTTTACCTTCAGGGGCGGATTACCCTGGGCGATGCGGACCTCCTGCTCGCCCGGATGAATGACGCCGTTGCAGCAGGAAACCCTGCGTCCGTCCGGATCGATCTGTCCGGGGTCTCCTACATGGACGGCGCCGGCGTCCTGACCCTTTTGCGTCTGGAGGATTCCATCCGGAAAAAGGGTGTCTCCTTCACCCTGGTCCGCGTTCCGGAGGAGATCCGGAGGGTCATGGGACTGATCGACCGGGAAGGTCTGACCCGATCTCCGCTCCGCGCCGAAGGCGGACCGGTCGGTATTGTGGAAGGGCTCGGATCGGCCAGCGTGCGGATCTCGGAAGACTTTGCCGCCATGATGGCCTTTCTGGGGGATCTGGTTGCGGCGGTCATCCATCTGCTCCGACATCCGCGCGAGGTGCGCTGGGAGGATGTTTTCTTCTACGTGCGGCGCGTGGGCGCAGAAGGGCTTCCCATCGTCGGACTGATCAGCATCCTGATCGGTCTGATTATCGCCTTCATGTCATCGCTCCAACTGAAGCAGTTCGGGGCGAGCATCTATGTGGCATCGCTGGTGGCGGTGGCCATCGTCCGG
Organism: Deltaproteobacteria bacterium; assembly: GCA_026388375.1. GTDB lineage: Bacteria > Desulfobacterota > Syntrophia > Syntrophales > UBA5619 > UBA5619. The sequence goes on along the minus strand of JAPLJX010000247.1, from coordinate 6,292 downwards.
GAACTCGGTCCGATCATGACCGCGATACTCGTGGCTGGTCGCTCCGCATCCGCTTTCGCCGCGGAGATCGGGACGATGAGGGTGAATGACGAGGTGGACGCCTTGGTTACAATGGGTTTCGACCCGATCCGTTTTCTGGTCGTCCCAAAACTGATTGCGACCGTGATCGTTCTGCCGCTTCTGACCCTCTACGCGGATCTGTTCGGGATCCTGGGGGGGATGATCGTCGGGGTTGCGGGGCTGGATCTGACGGCCTACACCTATCTTCAGGAGAGCCAGAGAAGCATCAGCGTATTTTTTCTCAACGCCAGCCTGGTCAAAGCGGCGGTTTTCGCCTGCATTATCGCCTGGATCGGATGCCAGCGCGGGTTTCAGGTACGGGGCGGCGTGGAGGAGGTGGGTGCGGCGACCACATCGGCCGTGGTCACGGCGACCCTGCTGATCGTGGTCGTGGATTCGGCGTTTGCCGTCGTTCTGAACTACCTCTAAGGGAGATCGATGGAAGGCAACAGAGATAACGTTCAGGGCCGTCGTTCTGCAATACACCTAAGGGAGATCGATGAAAGGCAACAGAGATACCGCTCAGGGTCCGGATGATCCGGTCATTGTCGTGGAGAGTCTGACGGCAGGCTTCGGGGAGACGACGATTCTCGAAAACGTTAATCTCAAGGTCTTGCGCGGGGAGATCCTCTGCATCGTCGGGGGAAGCGGCTGCGGAAAGTCGACGCTCCTCAAGCAGATGATCGGTCTCATCCGTCCCGATAACGGACGGGTTCTGGTGGGCGGCGACGATATCGCTGCCGTCGATGACGAAAGACTCAACCGGATTCGCAGAGGGATCGGCGTTCTCTTCCAGTCGGATGCCCTCTTCGGATCGATGACCCTGGGGGAGAACGTGGCCCTGCCGCTTTCGGGTTTCAAGGGGATTTCTGCCGAAACCGTGCAGCTCATCGTCCGGATGAAGCTGGGGATGGTGAATCTCGTCGGGTATGAGAACCACTATCCCGCCGAGCTGTCGGGAGGCATGAGGAAACGCGGCGGTCTGGCCAGGGCGATGGTCCTGGATCCGCAGATCCTCTTCTTCGACGAACCTTCGGCAGGCTTGGATCCGATCAACTCGGCGGAGCTGGAAACGCTGATCCGGGGGATCAACGCCGGTCTCGGGACGACGATGGTGATCGTCAGCCACCAGGTCGACCTGGTCCTCCGCGTGGCCCACCGAATTCTGATGCTTGACCGCGGCGCCAAGGGGATTGTCGCAGCGGGGTCGCCGGAAGAGCTCCGGAATACGGCAACCGATCCGCGGGTCCGGAATTTTCTCTTCCGCGGAGAGGCTGCGGTGGGGGGAAGGTGAAGCGATGGTCAGAACAAAGTCGAATTTTATGATCGGTCTGTTTGTGACGGCGGGGGTTGTGATCGGAGTTGTGGCCGTTATCTGGCTTGGGGCGTCGAAATATTTCGAAGAGGGGGCGTTCTACGTTACCTATTTCGACGAGTCCGTTCAGGGGCTGCAGGTCGATTCGCGGGTGAAATACCGGGGCGTGGACATCGGAAAGGTACAGAGCATCGGGGTCGCCCCCGATCGCAAACTGGTCGAGGTGGTCATGAAGATCGATCTCGCCGGGGAGACCGTGCAAAACGTCGTCACCCAGCTTCGGGCCGTAGGGATCACAGGGATCGTCTTCATCGAACTGGACCGGAGAAACGCAGGGGATCCTGTTCTGGCGCCCCCTTCGGGAATGGAGACACGCTACCCGGTGATCGCCTCGCAGTTCTCGCAGGCCAAACAGATGCTCACGAGCGTGGACCGAATCATGAGCCGAATTGAACAGGTGGATCTCAAGGGGATCTCCGATCAGCTCAAACAGACCTCACGGGCGGTGGAGACTTTCTTCACGGGAAAGCAGATGACGGACATCCTGGCGAAGCTCGATTCGACCGCCGGCAGCATTGACCAGACCTCGCGGGCGGTGGAGACCTTCCTCACGGGAAAGCAGATGACGGGCATCCTGGCGAAGCTCGATTCGACCGCCGACGGCCTCGACCAGGGATTGCGGCGGATCGACCGGATCCTGGCGGAAGGAAAGGTGGAGGAGGTTCTGGAGGAGGCGAGGCAGGGGCTGCAGGAGTCGCGCAAGACGATTGCCGATGTCCGGGAGCTGGTTGCTGCGGTCAGGGAGGAAGTCAAAAATCTCAAGGCGTCGGAAACCGCAGACCGGGCCGGCCGCCTGCTGGAAGGGATCGACCGGCGGACGCGCGGAATGAAAACGGATTTCGAGCGAACGACCGATGATATCCGTCAGGCGGTCGATAGCCTCAAGCTCCTTCTGGACCGCCTGCATGAGAATCCTTCGGATCTGATTTTCAGCCGGTCTTCCGTTGATGATGGACCGCAAAGGGGAGAGGTGAAAAGATGAAAAAATGGATCGGGATCATCCTGCTGCTGATCGGCTTGTTGTCCGGTTGTCTCGGTGGAACGGGACAAACGCCCTTCATAAGGCAGTACGTTCTGGAATACCCGCCGCCGCAGGGCTTGGGGCGGCCCGCGGTCGAGGCGATGGTCCGAGTGGAGCGGTTTTCCGCGGACCGCATGTTCATGGGGCAGGCCATGCTTTACCGCGAGGGGCCCTTCCTGCGGGAGGCTTATCCAGAGCAACGCTGGCGGGTCGGTCCGGGGGACATGGTGACGGAATTTCTTCGGCGCGATCTTCGCGAGGCAGGTCTCTTCCGCGCGGTGCTCGCGGAGCGGGACGCCGAGGAGGCCCGTTTTTCCCTGACGGGCGGGGTGGAGGAGTTTCTCGAGAGTTGGGAAACCAAGAACCGCAAGGCCCTTCTCACAGCGACGATCACGCTGCTGGATCTCGCCCGGAAGGAGACGGCATCCCTGGTCGTCCTTCAGAAGACCTACCGGCTTGAGGCGGCCGTCGCCGGGGAAGGTGCGGCAGGTCTCGCGGCGGCGATGAGCCTGGCGATGGCGGATCTTTCGCGACAGGTGATCGCGGACATCGCCTCCGCCCTCCGGGCGCCCGGCCGATGAGCCGGGATGCCGGACGCGGGATTACTTGATGCAGACCCGCCGGACCTGCTTGAAATCGGTGACGCCCTGGATAGATTTGTAGATGCCGTCCTGCAGCAGGGTCGTCATCCCTTCCTCCATCGCCAGATCCCGCATCTCTTCAACCGACGCGTGCTTCTGAATGAGCCGTTTGATGCCGTCCGTAGCGACGATCAGCTCGTGGATCCCCATTCGACCCGTGTATCCTGTATTGCCGCAGATGTCGCACCCCTTCGGCTTGTAGAGTTTGAACTTGTCATCGTAGGGGATGCTCAGTTTCAGGAACGGCTCCCCGCCGTAACTCTGCACGATCTCATCGTATTCATTGCGGTCGGGATGGTAGGCCTCCCTACACTTCTTGCAGAGGGTCCGGACGAGACGCTGGGCGAGAATGCCCAGCAGCGCGTCGGCGAAATTGAGCGGGTCGATCCCCATGTCCAGGAGGCGGACGATGGTTTCCGGGGCGCTGTTCGTGTGGAGCGTGCTGAAAACGAGATGGCCCGTCAGCGATGCCTCGACGCCGGTCTTGGCCGTTTCAAAATCGCGCATCTCGCCCACCATGATCACGTCCGGATCCGCCCGGAGGAAGGCGCGCATGGCGGCGGCGAAGTCGAAGCCGATCTTCGGCTGGACCTGAACCTGGCGGAGCCCGTACTGGGTGATTTCCACGGGATCCTCGGCCGTCCAGATCTTCTTATCCGGTGTGTTGATCTCGTGGAGGGCGGCGTGCAGGGTGGTCGTCTTGCCTGAGCCGGTGGGGCCGACGACGAGGACCATCCCATAGGGCTTATCCAGGATGGCCCGAAGCTCCCGGAAATTGCGGGCCGACATCCCCATCGAGGTGAGCGGCAAGGTATCCCCGGCCTTGGCCAAGATCCGCATCACGACATCCTCCACCCCTCCCTGGGTCGGGATGGTGGCCACGCGGAGCTCAATCTCCTCGCCGCCCGGTTTCTTGAACTTGATCTTCCCGTCCTGCGGAAGGCGCCGGACGGTGATGTCGAGGTTCGACATGATCTTGATGCGCGAGATGACCGCCGCGCGGTAGCTATAGGGGAGCGTCTGATAGATGGCGCAGTCGCCGTCGACCCGGTAGCGGACCTCGACGTTCTTTTTCCCGACGTTGGGTTCGATGTGGATGTCCGAGGCACGTTTGGCCTGCGCTTCGAGAATGATCTTGTTGACGAGCTGCATGATCACGCTGTCCGACTCGGTGACAACCTCTCCTTCCTCCTCCTGCGGCTGCTCCTCCTCATCCAGTTTGCCGAGGATATCGGTAATGGAGGACTCGTCTTCGGGGGACTGATAGAAGTGGTTAATGAATTTGATGATATCGTCCGGAAGGGAGACGTCGTAGCGGACCGCCTTGGTCTTCATGAGGTTTTCGATCATGTCCCGTTTCAGAATGTTGTTCGGATCATCCACGATGATGCGGATGATCCCGTCCTTTCTTTCCAGTGGGACCCAGAGTTCCCGGCGGAGATAGTCCCTCTTCAGGTTGACCAGAAGATCGCCCGGGATCGGCATTTTGTCCGAGAACGGGACGAACTTGCAGCGGAAAAATTCTTCGAAGGAGCGGCCGACCTCCTCCCGCGGAATCTTGTATTTCCGCATCATGAAATCTTCAATGGTTTCCTTCGCCTCGCGTGACTCTTCCCAGGCGCTGTCCAGGTCGTCCTCCTTGAGGAGGTCATGGCTGATGAGATAATCAAAACGGGTCTTTCGCCGCCGGCTATACCGTTCCTGGTTGAAGAAGGCGACACCGAGGACGTCCGAGATCTCCTGCAGAAATCCTCTCTCATCTTCGGAGAACTTGCCGGGTCCGCCTTTCTTGTTGAGGATCTGGAGAACGCCCAGCAGCGTCTTGTTGTGGAAAATCGGGGCGGCGAGGATCTGCTTCGTCCGGAAACCGGTTTTCTTGTCCCAACTCAAATCAAAGGCCAGCTCCTTGTCGATTTTTTCCAACTCCTCGATATCGTAGGCGTTGGCGATGTTGACCACCTTTCCCGTGTTCGCCACGTGCCCGGCGATACTCTTGTTGTTGATGGGGACCCGGATCTCCTTGACCTGTGTACCGGTGAGAAACATGGAAAAGATTTCGTTGCGCAAACGGTCCACCACATAGATGGTGATCGAATGGGCGTTGAAGAGGTTCAGAATCCCGTCCTTCAGATCGACGAGGATCTGCTTGAGGTTCTGGGCGGCGTGGATCCGGTTGGTGATGTCAAGAAGGGACTGGCGCAGTTGCAGTTTATCTTCGAGTTCGGCAACCTCTTTGTTCTTGGTTGGATCTGTCATGATCATCTCCGTTGATTGTGCGACGCCATGATGATGCCCGGTCGCTATCGGAAACATTCCGATCGATCGCGTCTATCTTTAAAGCTAAATCACCGTGAATAATAATTCAATGTGAATTTCGATTGCAAGCGTGTTTTGACGTCGCCCGGTCCCCAAAGATCCACGAGCCTCCGAATGGACCTGCGAATGGGGGACAGATTTCAAATCTGTCCCCGTCGATCATTCCTGCTACTCCGTAACAATTCTTGAAAAATCGGCGACATCGTGGAAGAGGGTGGAAATCTCCTCCAGCAGGGAGAGCCGGTTGAAACGGATCTTTTCATCCTCCGCCATCACGAGAACCGCCTCGAAAAAGGCATCGACCGGTTCCCTGAGCCGGGCCAGATCGAAGAGAACGGCGGAATAATCTCCCTTGGAGATGTGCGTCAAGACCGTCTCGCGGATCTTCAGGAACGCCTCGTGGAGATTTTTTTCCTCCGGTCCGGAAAGCAGGGCCGGATCGACGGTGCCGTTTTGGAAACCACGGATGATGTTGACTACCCGCTTGAAGGCGATCGCGAGCGGCTGAAAATCCGGATCAGACTTGAAGTCCGCCATCGCCCGGATCTTGTCATCCGCCGCGACCAGGCTGTCCATGCCGGTGGCCAGGATGGCGTCGACGACGTCATAGGGGTGGCCCTGCGAGATGAGCTGGTTCTCGAATCGACCCTTGAAGAATTCCAGTACGGCGGTTTTGGTTTCGTCGGAAGTGCGCTTCAACAGAGGTCCGAGGATGGCGAGGCTCTCATCGATGAGGGAACCCAGCGAAAAAGGGTAGCGTTTCGCCAGAATAATGTTGATCACGCCGAGCGCCTGTCGACGCAACGCGTAGGGATCGGCCGTTCCGGTCGGGATCAATCCGACGCCGAAGAAGCCGCAGATCGAATCCGTCTTGTCGGC
>JAPLJX010000233.1 GCA_026388375.1 Deltaproteobacteria bacterium | reverse complement strand
GACATGGCCGTCCGGATCTGCATGAATGCCAAAACGCAGCGTCCGGGCGTCTGCAATGCGATGGAGACGCTCCTCGTCCATGAGGCCGTCGCCGGGACGTTCCTGCCGCTCGCGGCCGGCAAGCTCCGGGAGGCCGGCGTCACGATCCGCGGCTGCGAGAAAACCCGGAAGATCCTGCCGAAGGCGGAGGCGGCGACCGAGGAGGACTGGTATCGGGAATACCTCGACCTTATCCTCGCCGTCCGCGTGGTCCGCGACATTGACGAGGCGATCGCCCACATCGAGAAGTACGGCTCCCTCCACACCGAGGCGATCGTCACCGAGAATTACGGCAGGGCGCAACGCTTTCTCCAGGAGGTGAACTCCTCCACGGTTCTCGTCAACGCCTCCACGCGCTTCAACGACGGCTTCGAGCTGGGGCTGGGGGCGGAAATCGGCATCAGCACGACCAAGCTCCACGCCTTCTGGCCCATGGGGCTGGAAGAGCTGACCACAACCAAGTTCATCGTTTACGGAAACGGGCAGGTGAGAACATGAAATGGGGATTGTTCGGGGGTACATTTGATCCGATCCATATCGGGCATCTGCGGTGCGCTTCAGAGATGCTGGAGATTTTCGATCTGAACCGGATCATCTTCGTTCCGGCGTCAAGGCCACCGCACAAACTCAACGCCGCAATCACGCCCTTCTTCCACCGCGAGCAGATGATCCGCCTCGCCATCGAGGGGAACCCGGCCTTCTCCTTCTCCGATGTGGAAAACCGGCGCGAGGTCACCTCCTACTCCGTGGAGACGGTGGAGTACGTGCTGGACAAGTACCGTCTGGAAAATCTCGAGCTCTACTTCATCCTCGGTCAGGACGCCTTCCACGCGATCCGGACCTGGAAGGACTGGGAGCGCCTGCTTTTGCTGTGCAATTTCGCCGTCATGACGCGGCCGGGCTACGACAATCAGGGTCTGGAAACGATCCTGGGTCCGGAATTCGCCTCCCGGTTTGCGTATGATGAAAGCGTCCGGGGATTCCGCGGACCGACGGGGCACCTGATCTACTTCCGAGAGGTCACGTTCCTCGACATCGCCTCCAGCAACATCCGGATGCGGGCCAAAGAGGAAAAGGACATCCGCTACCTGGTCACGGACGAGGTCCGCCACTATATCGTGAAAAACTCCCTCTACCGGGGAACAGCGCCCCCTTAATTTTCTTGGGACTCAGACAAACCGGGAGCCCATCGAAGTCCGCATCCTCCCTGATGGATGGCATCACCATTGCCGGCTACCCGGAACCCGATCGATCCGTTTCCCCAAAATTACATTGACGGTCGCTCATTCTGGGTGGTATTGTCGCCGCCAGCAATAAGCAAATTCTTATCCTAACATCACACCAACAGGAGGCACCGCATGAACATCTTTCGCCGAGGGCTGCTGTTGGCCATTGCCGTCAGCGCCGCACTGCTCACCGCATGCGCCCACGCGCCTACCACAACCGTCTCATACTCACCTATCGTGTTCGTGCACGGCAATGGCGACACGGCTGCGCTGTGGCATACTACCGTCTGGCGGTTCGAGT
>JAPLJX010000045.1:41575-42838 GCA_026388375.1 Deltaproteobacteria bacterium | reverse complement strand
CCGGTCGAGGTTGTGCAGCAGGGTCGCGCAGCACACCTCCCGTCCGCAGATTCCGAGCCCCTTGATGACGCGCGCCTCCTGCCGTGCACCGACCTGCCTAAGCTCGATGCGGGTGTGGAACCGCTGCACGAGGTCCTTCACCAGATCCCGGAAGTCTACCCGGTTTTCCGCCGCGAAGGAGAAGAGCATCTTGCTCTTGTCGAAGAGACATTCCACATCGATCAGTTTCATCGGAAGCTGCCGCTCGGCAATCCTCCGAACGCAGAACTGCTTGGCCTCCTGCTCCAATTTCTGATTGTTTTCCCGGGTCCGGAAATCCTCCTCCATCGCCTGACGCAGGACATTCTTCAGATTGGCGGCCAGCTGCCCAACCGGGACGGCCTTGACCTCCGTCGCCACCGTTCCGATGGCCGGGCCGTTGTCCGTGATGACCACGACGAGGTCGTTCCGCTTCAAGGGGAGATCGGCCGCATGGAAGGAGTAGATCTTCCCCTCTTTCTTGAATTTGACGCCGACGATATTTTTCAAGGATAGTCACCCCTGGTGCTTATTTTCTTCAGGCAAGCTTAATCAGCATGGCCTCCAAAGTCAACGACTTATTGGCGTTCTGCGCGATGGCGCTCATGGCCGCATCCACCGCGGCGATGTTGCGCAGCAGATCGTGTCCCGCCAGACGCCCGGCGACCGCTTCGATCACCCCGGCCCGATCCCGGAACATCAGCCTTTCTTTCTCTCCCGTCTCCCGGAGAACCAGACCGTCCCGGTAGCCGTTTTGGAGGATCCGGAGCCGTTCCAGGATCTCCTCCCGTTCCGTCCCGAAGCGGCCGGCAAAGGCGAGTCTTTTCAACAGATCCTCCGGGTTGTCCTCAGCAAGGAGCTCCAGAATGGCGTTCCGCAACGCGAGGTAGTCTTCCCGGTTCATCTCGACGGCCCTGCCGATGCTGCCTCCGGACGATGCGGCGAGAATCTCCGCGGCGGCGGTTTCCAGCCCCTCCTTCTCCCGGAGAAACCTGGCCACCTCCCCCGGTGGCAGCGGGGAGAAGCGCAAATGCTGGCAGCGGGAGAGGATCGTCAGCGGAAGGGCATGGGGCCGGGCGGTCGTCAGCAGCAGAATGTTGCCCGCGGACGGTTCCTCCAGGGTCTTGAGAAGGGCATTGGCGGCGGCGGCGTTCATCCGGTCCGCCTCCCGCAGAATGAAGACCCGCTTCCCCTCCCCGGGCCGGAAGGTCATTCGGGCCTGGATCTCCTTGACCGCCCCGATCT
>JAPLJX010000045.1:24185-41535 GCA_026388375.1 Deltaproteobacteria bacterium | reverse complement strand
AACTGGCCTTCCGCCTGGACCGTGATGATATTGGGGTGGTTTTTGTGTTCCGCCTTCCGGCAGGAGGCGCAGGAGTCGCAGGGCGGGTCCGAATCCTCGCAGTTGAGGGCCCTGGCAAAGACGGACGCGGTGGTTTTCTTCCCGATTCCATCCATACCGTAGAAGAGATAGGCATGGGCGATGCGATCTTTGGCCATCGCACTCTTCAAAATGGCGATCGGCTTCTCGTGGCCGTAGATCTCTGCGAATCTCATGCCCGCCCACCCTCACGGAAAGGGATCTGCGGCAAAGTCTCCAGACAGCGGCAGACCTCGCGGTGGACGGTTTCTACAGACCCCGCGCCGTCGATGATCCGAAAGCGCTCCGGCTCCGCCGCCGCGAGGGAGAGATAACCTTCGCGGATCCTCCCGTGAAAGGCTCTTTCCTCCTGCTCAAATCGGTCCTCTGCCGCCTCGGGCCGGACGCCGGACGCCCGTTTTTTCGCCCGAGCCAGACCCGCCTCCACGGGCAGGTCAAACAGGAGCGTCATCTCCGGCTTCAGCGTCTGGGCGGAAAACGCGTTCAAGGTCCGGATGAAACCGGCATCGAGCCCCCGGCCGAATCCCTGGTAGGCCAGGGTCGCGTCCGCAAAGCGATCGCAGAGAACCCACTCTCCCCTTTCGAGGGCGGGGAGAATGGCCTCCCTGACGTGCTGGGCGCGCGCGGCGGCAAACAGAAGAAGCTCTGCTTCGGCGCCGATCGCCCATGATCCGCGGTTGAGCAGAATTTCCCGGATCTTCCGGCCGAGCGGCGTGCCGCCGGGTTCGGCGGTTGCAAGGACGGGGGCGCCGCGCTCCCGGAGCCAGGCCTCTGCAAGCCTCATCTGCGTAGTCTTGCCGCACCCCTCGATGCCATCGAACGTAATGAAACACTTCATTTTTTTCGCCCCGCCAAAAACCGCATGGACAGGCCGCAGGGCCCTGAAAAAAGAGGGGGGAAAGCCGCAGCCCGTCGCCGGCGCGGTGTTTCCCCCTCTTCCAATTCAAGCCGATCTGGAGCTACTTCTCTTCCCCGGGCGTGATGGCCTCGACCGGGCACTGTTCCGCGCAGGTGCCGCAGTCGGTACACAATTTGGGATCGATGACATATTTGTCTTCCCCCTCGCTGATCGCCTCCGCCGGACATTCATCCTGACAGGAACCACAAGCAATGCATTCATCGGTAATGATATACGCCATGTTTTTTCTCCTTCTTCTGTTTTTTATCCTGCAAACCGGTGCACCCGGTCCGTTCGTCTAAACGGAAACCACGGATTTGACCCCCGGGATCTCCTGTTTCAGAGATTTTTCGATCCCGTTCTTCAGGGTCATCTGGGCCATCGGGCAGCCGTGACAGGCCCCGACCAGCCTCACCTTGACGACGCCGTCGTCGCCCACGTCGATCAATTCCACATCTCCGCCATCCGCCTGGAGATTGGGTCTGATCCGGTCGATGATTTTCTGCACTTCTTCTTTCATCCCTTTTTCTCCCATTCCCGCCGGTTCAAGGGTCACCCGTCAGTGCGGCATGTAACCGATCATCTCACGGATGAGGTCCTTCGCCACATCGGGAAGGTCTGGTCTGATGATCAGGTATTCGCTGATCTTGTGATGGGCCGCTATCCAGAGGGCCTTCCCCGTCTTCGCCTCGACCATGGTGATGCTGAGGCTCACCTTGGCCAACTTCTTGTCATTCTCCGTCGCGTAGTTCCAGTAATCGACGCGGACGAGCAGAAACGCGTCCGTGCCGGTCAACCCGCCGATCCTTCCACTCAGTTCCGGATCAGAAAAACTGACGTTCGCGCGCTTGGCCAGATAGCCCGCGACGACCTTCCTGAAGGCCTCATCCGATTCCAGACGCCGACCAACGGCCTCTCCCCCAACCACGTCGAACCACTGCCGCTCGATCAGGGCTTCGGCAAAAAGACGATCGACGACGCCCTTCGCCTCCACAAAAGCCGTCGTATCGGCAGGCAGAACGGCGATCCGCCGGGGATGAAAATCCCGGGCATCCGGTGAAATTTCGGAAAAACGAATCCCTCCGCAGCCCAGGATGCCTAAGCACAGGATCGCAATGAAGGCCGTTATCCCTGTTTTCGTGATCACGATCCCTCCGATTTATGCAGCCAGACCCCGGATCGCCACGAGCCACAAAAAGGCGCTGACCCCGGCGATCATGTAGCCGCTCTCCAAGAGACCTTCCAGAACGACTCCGGAAAACCCGGACCTTCTATCATAAAGTTTGAAACAAATCCATATATAAAATACACAGGTTAATAGAAAAAAACTGAGTGATGTCGACCACCCGGCCGGAGGGGCGGCAAAGAGCAGCACAAACAGGAAACCGGAGATCCCCTGGAGGATGATCAGCGTTTTCCGCTCGCCGATCAGGACGGGGATGGTCTCACGGCCGATCAGGCGGTCACTCTGGATATCGAGGATATCCGACAGCGCGGAACGGGTGAAGACGATGCCGGCAATGAACAAAAAGGCGATCACAACCCCGGGCGTGAGCGTCGGTCCGGCCTCGATCCACGGCAGCAACGCCGTGACGGCCGCCCAGGCTATGGCGGTGGCGATGTTCTTCGACCCCGGAATATCCTTCAGGCTCTGAAAGCGCCATCCCCGCGGTAGAATTCTTGTATTGTAGAGAACGCCGGAGAGAGAGATGATGAACAGCAGAATGAAAGGCGCCATCCCCGCGGCGAGGGAGGCGCCGATAGCGAGAATCATCGAGAGAACGGCCAATGTCACGTAGATCTTTTCATGGAGGAGGTAGGACTCTTCACGGAAGGAACTGATGCTGCTGGCTTTCCGGTTGATGAAGCGGTTGAGCACATGCATGGCGTAGACGTAAAGGGAGGCGGTCAGAATGAGGAGGGGGTTCACCGGCAACCCTTGGAGGAGCATGGCGGCAAAGGAGAGAAAGCCTGCGCCCGCAGCAGAGTAGATATCCGTGCGAACGGCAAAGACCCAGATCTTGAAGAGATGCCGGAGGATTTCTTCCCGCTTTCCCAAGCGGCCGGTCAGATGGTCTACCACCCGGCCGATGATCCAGTTGGGGGTCGAAGCCCCGCCCGAGACGCCGATCCGGCGGTAGGTCTCGACATCGATTTCCTTGAGTTCGTCGGCGGTCTCGATGTGGAAGGCGGGTTTTCCCCGGAGCTTTGCAAGTTCGGCGAGGCGCCGCGTGTTCGCGCTGTTCCTGCCGCCGACGATGAAGACGGCGTCCGTTCCGGCGGCGAGCGCCTTAATCTCGGTCTGGCGCTTCTCCGTTGAGTCGCAGATCGTATCGAAGATCACCGCTTCCGGGAACCGCTCCTTGACCCGACGGACAATGGCGGCGTATTCTTCCAGGCTCTGCGTCGTCTGGGCGACAACGCACACCTTTGTCAACGCCGGCAGACTATCCACCTCTTCCGGGGCGCCGATGACGATTCCCGCCTCGCCCGCAAAGCCGAGCAGACCGTTCACCTCCGGGTGCTCCCGATCCCCCGCAATCAGGACCGTGAAGCCCGCCCCCGCGCGCTTCCGGATGATCGCCTGGACGTGCGCCACCTTGGGACAGGTGGCATCGATGATCCGGAACCCTTTCTCCTTGATTTTTTTTCTCTCTCCGGGGGAGATGCCGTGGGCGCGGATGACCATGAAGGCCCCGGCGGGAACCCCTTCGATCTCCTGCAGGCGCCGAATTGGAATGATTCCGCGCTGCCGGAGAAGTTCGATCGTCTGGGGGTTGTGGATCAGGGGGCCGTACGTATAGATGGTCCCATGGCCCTTTTGACGAACCATGTCGAGGACCATATCCACGGCCCTTTTCACCCCCATGCAGAAGCCGGCGGTTTTCGCCAGTTTTACGCCCATGATGGAACGTTCTCCTCCCCCCGTGGTTTCCTCAGACAGAGAAAGAATTCCCGGTTTCCCGCCGGTCCCGTGAGCGGGGAGTCGCAGCGCCCGAGGATTTCAAGCCCGAGACCCCGACAGAACATTTCCATCTCCTCCAGGATGCGTTCATGGAGCGCCGGATCCCGGACGACCCCGCGCGGGCCGACCTCGCCCTTCCCCGCCTCGAACTGCGGCTTGACGAGGACAACCAGGCGAGCGCCGTCCTGGATCAGCCTGAGAACCGGCGGGATCACCAGCCTGAGCGAGATGAAGGAGGCGTCGATGAAAGCGATGTCGATCCCATCCGTGATGTCGCTGCCATCGTAATGGCGGATGTTCGTCCGTTCGATGTTCACAACCCGTTTATCTTCCCGGAGTCTCCAGGAAAGCTGTCCGTAGCCGACGTCGACGGCATAGACCTTTGCGGCCCCCGCCTGGAGGAGACAATCGGTGAAACCGCCGGTGGAGGCCCCCACGTCGAGGGCGACAAGATCCCGGACGGAGATGCCGAAGGTTTCGAGGGCGCCCCGCAGCTTCAGGCCGCCCCGGCTTACATAGGGGTTCTCTTCTCCGCGGATCCGGATCTCCGCATCGACGGGGACCTGGGTTCCCGCTTTGTCCAGAGGCCGTTCGCCGACGAGGACCGCCCCCGCGAGGATCACCGCCTGAGCCCGCTGCTGGTTCTCAACCAGGCCCCGCTCGACAAGGAGGCAATCCAGACGGATTTTTGGCGTTTTCACCTCCACATCTCCCGCACCGCGGCGGCGATTCCCACCGCGTCGATCCCGTACATCCGCCGGAGTTCCTTCTGGGTTGCATGCGGGGCGAACTCATCCGGGATACCGAGTCGCCGGACGGAAACGCCGCTGACCCCCTTTTCCGCGAAGAGTTCGAGAACGGCGCTGCCGAACCCCCCCATCAGCGCGTTTTCCTCGACGGTGATGACCCTCTTCAGCTCCCGCGCGGCGACGCAGAGGAGCTCCCCGTCGAGGGGTTTGACAAACCGGGCATTGATGACCCGGACGGGAATCCCCTCGGCCAGCAGAAGTTCGGCGGCGTCCAGTGCCGGATGAACGCAGGCGCCGATCGCGACGACGGCAAGTGCGGCGCCCGGCGGATTGAAAAGGATTTCACCTTTTCCGATGGGGAGGGTCCGGGGATTCTCGTCCAGAGGCACACCGACCCCGGCGCCTCGCGGGTAGCGCACGTGAAGTTCGGTTTCATCCTTCGGCGCCATGACGATGAGGTTCGGAACGGTGCGGAGGAAGGCGTAGTCAAACAGGCCGTGATGGGTGGGACCGTCCGCACCCACGAAGCCGCCCCGGTCCATCGCCAGGACCATCGGCAGTTTCTGCAGGCAGACGTCGTGGATCACCTGATCGTAGGCCCGCTGAATGAAGGTGGAATAGATCGCAACAATCGGGACGAATCCCTGCGTGGCGAGCCCGGCGGCAAAGGTCACCCCATGCTGCTCGGCCATCCCCACGTCGTAAAACCGGTTCGGAAATTCCCCGGCGAAGCGGTCGAGCCCCGTTCCCTCGGACATCGCCGCCGTGATCGCGACGATTCGCGGATCCTCCTCGGCCAGAGTCACAACCGTCCGGCCGAACACCTTCGTGTAGGAGAGGGGGGGCGGCGAACCGCCTGAGGCGAAGGTCTCCCCCGTGTCGACGTCAAACGGCGGGATGCCGTGAAACCGCAAGGGATCGTCTTCGGCGAATTTGTATCCCTTTCCCTTCTGCGTGACGACGTGGACGAGGACGGGCCCTTCCAGCGTTCTGACGTTTTTCAGATTCATGATGAGGTGGTCGAGATGGTGCCCCTCCAGAGGCCCCACATAGGTGAAACCCAGCTCCTCGAAGATCGCCCCGGGGACGAAGAAGGTCTTGAGCGACTCCTCCACCTGACGGGAGAACTTCAGCATCTGTTCGCCGATACCGGGGATCGATTTGAGGAAGGTCTTAACCTCCGCCCGGATCCGGTTCACCGTCTGGCCGGTCATGATCCGGTTCAGGTAGGAGGAGAGGGCGCCCACATTGGGGGAGATGCACATCTCGTTGTCGTTCAGGATGATGATCAGGTTCTTCTTGCGGTCCCCGACCCAGTTCAGCCCCTCGAAGGCCATCCCGGCGGATATCGCGCCGTCGCCGATGACGGCGATGATCCGGAAATTCTCTCCCCGGAGACAACGCGCCTCGGCCATCCCCGCCGCTGCGGAGATGGAGGTTCCGCTGTGCCCTACGTCGAAGGTGTCGTAGACGCTCTCTTCCCGTTTCGGGAAACCGCTGATCCCGCCCCGCTGGCGCAATGTGTCGAAGCGCCCCTTCCGTCCCGTAATGATCTTGTGGGTGTAGGCCTGATGCCCGACGTCCCAAACGAGACGGTCCCGCGGCGTGTCAAAAACATAGTGGAGGGCAAGCGTGAGCTCCACCGTTCCCAGAGAGGAGGCCAGGTGTCCCCCCCGTTTCGAGACGGTCTCAATCATCATCTCCCGGATTTCCTCCGCGAGAAGATTCAAATCCGCCATGCTGAGTCGCCGGATATCTTCGGGATCGTTCACTTTTGCAAGGATCCCCTGTTTTCGTTCTTCCATCATGGTCTCTTTTTAGGACCTCCGTTCCAGGATATACCGGGCGATGGCGCGGAGCGGCGCCGCCCCGTCGTCGAAAGATGCAAGCGATGAAATTGCTTCCATGACGAGTTCCGCCGCCCGGGCGCGCGAGGCCTCAATCCCCATCAGGGCCGGGAAGGTAACCTTCCCGCGGGCCGCATCGCTTCCGGTCCCCTTCCCGAGAAGGAGCGGATCACCCTCGACATTGAGGATGTCGTCAGCGATCTGGAACGCAAGGCCGATCTTCCCGCCGTAGTCGGATAGGCCTGCGAGCGCCTCCTCCCCGGCCCCGGTGAGGATTGCCCCCGCCCGGATGGAGACGCGAAGCAGCGCGCCCGTTTTGCGCCGGTGGATGGCGTAGAGGGTTTCCAACCCCACCGCTTCCCCTTCCGCGCGGATGTCCTGGACCTGACCTCCGACCATGCCGCGATAGCTCGCCGCTTCCGCGATCTCGCGGGCAACGTCGAGAAGTCTGTCCGGAGGCATGCCCGGCATACCCTCCCGGTTGGTCAGCAGGCGGAAGGCCTCCGTCAGCAGGGCGTCGCCTGCAAGGATCGCGATGTCCTCTCCGAAGACCTTGTGCGAGGTGGGTTTTCCCCGGCGGTAGTCGTCGTTGTCCATTGCGGGCAGGTCATCGTGGATGAGGGAATAGGTATGGATCATCTCCAGCGCGCAGGCCGCCGGCAGGACCGCTTCGGCGTCCCCGCCGATCGCCTCCGCGGCGGCCAGACAGAGGATCGGCCGGATCCTCTTACCCCCGGCCAGAAGGCTGTAGCGAATGGCCTGGACGATCACCGGAGGATCGTTTTGCTCAACCAGGGAGAAGTCAGGATTCACGTTCTTCCCCCGCAAACGGTCTGGCAACGGGCTCACCCTCTTCCCGGAGGAGGAGCTCCACGCGCCGGTCGGCCTCGTCCAGCTTCTTCGTGCAGAGCCGGGAAATTTTGATCCCCTCCTCGAAGGCCTTCAGGGATTCCTCCAGCGTCATCTCCCCCGCCTCCATCCGGCGGACAATCTCCTCCAACCTCTCCAGCGCCTCTTCAAACTTCTCCTTGGACATCAGACGGCTCCTCGAATGTTTCAATGACGATTGCGTTTAGGTTCCCCGCGGCGAGGCGGATGTCGATCTCCTGCCCGGGTGCGGTTTCTCCGGCGCGACGGAGGATGAGACCGTCCGGCCGACGACGCGTGATGCTGTATCCCCGGCCGAGGACGGCCAGTGGACTCAGGGACGACAAGAGCGCCATCGCGGCGTGCGCGCGGTTTTTCCTCAGCACGGCCTGTTTCTCCCAAGCCGCACGCAGGGTCCGCCCGAGGCCCTGCATCCCCATGCGACCCTCGACGACCCGCGACCGGGGGTTCCGGTGTTCGAGGCGGATGCTCAGATGCACCCATGCCTGTCGACGGGCCTCCCGCAGGCGGGCGACGGAGAGCCTCATCCGCCCGAGATGATCGTCGAGCGCGATCCGGGCGTCGGCGAGACGCCGCTTCGGGTCCCGGAGCCTCCCCTGGAGTTCGGCGATCCGTTCCCGGCGCCGCCCCCTCTCCTGACGCAGGCGGCGGATCAGCCGGAGGCGGAACGACCCTACGGTTTCCAGAAGCTCCGCGCAGAGCGGCACCGTCAGTTCAGCCGCGGCCGACGGGGTCGCCGCCCGGAGATCGGCGGTGAAGTCGGCGATCGTGAAGTCCGTTTCATGGCCGACGGCCGAGATAACGGGAATCCGCGACCGGGCGATCGCCCGCGCCACCCCTTCGTCGTTGAACGGGGCGAGGTCCTCCAGCGAGCCGCCGCCGCGTGCGAGGATGATCACGTCGATGCCGCCCGCGATCTGGAGATCGCCAAGGGCGCGGATGATCTCCGCAGGCGCCTCCGTTCCCTGGACGCGGACCGGGGCGATCAGGATGTCCACCGACGGAAAGCGGCGGCGGGTGACGGTCAGGATGTCCCGGATGACGGCGCCGGTCGGCGAGGTGACGACGCCGATCCGCGCAGGCAGGAACGGAAGGGGTTTTTTGCGGGCCGGATCGAAAAGCCCTTCCGCCTCGAGACGGGCCTTGAGCTGTTCGAAGGCCTTCTGGAGAGCCCCCAGCCCCCGCGGCTCAACGGCATCGATGACGAGCTGGTACTCGCCGCGGGGCGGATAGACCGTGACCCGCGCCCGGCAGACGAGGCTCATCCCCTCCTCGATCGCGAAAGCCGCGGCCCGGTTCCAGCCCACGCCGAAAGGGCTTCGGAAGACCACCGCCCGGATCTGGCTCTTCATATCCTTCAGCGTGAAGTAGACATGTCCCGACGCCGGGCGGCGCAGGTTCGACACCTCCCCCTCCACCCAGACAATGGCAAGCCCCTCCAGGATGGCCTTGATCCGGTCGTTGAGCACCGAAACGGTCAGAATTTCTTTCAAGTTTCCGCTTTCCATGGCGAGGAACTATCAGATATCGGCCGCCGTGACAAGATCGAATTTAGGAGTTTCGGGGACAGTATACTTAATTCCAAGAATTAAGTATACTGTCCCCGAAACTGGAGGCGCCCGAAATGACAGATTCGTTGACTTTTCCCCCTCCCTCCTCCATAATAACCTCCCATGAGGGGGTTTTCAGTCCCTTCCGTTTCCCTGCGCCCCGGTTTCGATTCCGGGAGCGGGGTTCCCGATCACAGCCCAACAGGGGATGTTATGAAAAAGAAAGACTTCTTGAAGACGCCGGTCCGGCACATCGACATCACCTCGTTCGACGCCACGCCGATCATCGAGGCGATGCAAGGGATGTCGTTTACCGCCAGGGACCTGGCGACGGCAGCCGGCATCTACGACAGGATGCTCGCCGAAAAGAGGTGCGGCATCATCCTGACCATCGCCGGGAGTACCAGCGCCGCCGGATGCATGCAGATCTATGTGGAGATGGTGAAGAACAACATGGTGGACGCAATCGTTGCCACGGGAGCAACGGTGGTAGACATGGATTTTTTCGAGGCGCTCGGTTTCCGCCACTATCAGGGAACGCCGTTCGTGGATGACCGGGTCCTCCGGAGCCTTTACATTGATCGGATCTACGACACCTATATCGATGAGACCGAGCTCCAGATCTGCGACAAGACCATCCAGACCATTGCCGACAGCCTGCCCCCCCGGCCCCACTCCTCGCGGGAGTTCATCCGGGAGATGGGTCGCTACCTGACCGAACATGCGGTGAAGAAGGAGTCTCTCGTCCAGGCGGCCTTCGAGCACGACGTCCCGATCTTCTGCCCTGCCTTCACGGACAGCAGCGCCGGCTTCGGCCTCGTCCTCCACCAGGTGAAACACCCGACGCAACACCTCTCCATCGACTCGGTGAAGGACTTCCTGGAACTGACCCGGGTCAAGATCAAGGCGGGGACGACGGGCCTGCTGATGATCGGCGGCGGCGCGCCGAAGAACTTTGCCCAGGACACGGTCGTCTGCGCGGAGGTGCTCGGGAAAGAGGTCCCGATGCACAAGTACGCCGTCCAGATCACGGTAGCCGACGCTCGCGACGGGGCCTGCTCCAGCTCCACGCTCAAGGAGGCCAATTCCTGGGGGAAGGTGGACAGCAGCTTTGAGCAGATGGTCTATGCGGAAGCCACCTCCGTCCTTCCGCTTCTGGCAAGCTACGCCTGGCATCGGGGGAACTGGAAGAAGCGCAAACGGTGGGGTTTCGCGGAATTGTTCGCCGACTGATCACGCAGCCGCGGCCCCACAGGGCGCCCTGAGGCGCGGAAATGATAGCATTCTCACGGTCAGAGGACCGGACGCGGGAAGGGCCGGAAGGAATGGGCAAGCATAAAAAAAGGGGGCAGGCACTTTGTTTTCAAAGCGCCTGCCCCCTTTTCCCGTCTTGGTGGAGATGAGGGGGATCGAACCCCTGGCCTCGGCGTTGCGAACGCCGCGCTCTCCCAGCTGAGCTACATCCCCATCTTTTTTTAAAGCGGCGTGGGGAACGAATTCCGCCCTCAATTTCGCGCGGGAGCATATAAGATTCAGCGTGAGGCTGTCAAGAAATAGTTGCTGGAGGCCTTTCTGGAGATGCTGGTGGGAAGGCCGTCACCGTTTGAACCGCCGTCTCAGAAGGAGCGGCGCCACCAGCAGGAGGCAGAAGAGCCGGAACAACTGATAGGCCAGGACAAAGGCCACGTCGGCCCCGAGCGTGAGCGCGACGATCCCCATCTCGGTGATGCCGCCCGGCGCCGTGCTCAGAAAGGCGGTCAGCAGGCTGGCCGGGGTGACGAGGGTGAGACCGAACCCGACCAGATAGGTAAAAGCGACCAGTGCGACCGAGCCGCCGATGGCCCAGGGAAGCAGTTTGCCGACCCCTCTGAGGCTCTCCAGCGAAATGGTGATCCCCAGATAGACGCCGAAGAAGAGCTGCGCCGTGTTGATCAGGGGGCGGGGGACCGGCGGGGCCGGAAAACCGATCAGAACGGCGGCCGCCGTCGCGAAGATCGATCCCAGCAGGAAAGGGATGGGGGAGTTCAGGCGGACGGCCAGCCAGGCCCCCAGGGGCGCCATCAGGAGGGCAGGCAGGGCGGCGATGAGGCCATAATGGGTGGCCGCCGCGACGGCCGGCGCCGGCGGTCCGGCGGGCAGATGGACGATCCCGTAGGTGGCAACGAACGGGACGATGAAGAGCACGGCCAGCACCCGCGCCATCTGCATTACGGTGACGGCGGTCACATCCGCGTCCTCGATCTCCTCCGCCATGAGAACCATCTGCGCCAGGCCGCCGGGCACGCTGCCCAGAATGCCGCTCGCCAGACTGATCCCCGTCTGCCGGTGCGTGAGATATCCCGTTGCCAGGCTGAAGAGCACGATCAACAGCGTGACCGCGACCATTCCCGGCAGGTTGATCAGGATCTGCTGGGTGGTTTCGACGGTCACGGTCCTGCCCATCGAATAACCAATCACGACCATCCCCGCATTGCGGAACCCCACCGGCCAGCGGGTCCCTTTACCTCTGAGCGCATGGTGGATCAGCGTGATCGTCAGCGGCCCCAGCATCCAGGGCAGGGGGATGTGCAGAAAGGAAAAGAGGAAGCCGCCGGGGATCGCCACCAGACCGGTGGTGAGGATCGGCAAAACTTTACTAAAAAAAGGCTCTTCCGCAAAAATCGATCCCATCTCGTCTCCATTCGTTCCCGCCGCGGACCTTCACGGCCCGCGGAGATCCGGCCCCGCTCACCGACTTGCCGCCGGCCGTCCGGCGCCTCATATACCACATGACGTCATTTATGCGAGCAAAATCGGGACGGCGCCGGTCCAGTGAATGTTTGATCGGCTCGGAAGGATAAATTATTGAAATATAATGAAAAATGCCTTGCCCTTGCGTGAAGGGTAAAGTATAATGTTATCGTATCCTGTACCTTCCACTGGTCATTAGTCAGCATGGTACTGAACGAAAGATGAAAAAAGGAGCTTCAAAATGGGAAAATCCATGTACAACTTCGGCAAGCAGGGGAAAGAAAAAGCAAGGCAGCAGAAACAGATGGATAAGGCGGCAAAGCGCATCATGGCTAAGCAGCAGAGGACCAATCTAAAAACGGGCACTTCGAACGCAGACTCGGCGATCGCTGAACCAGAATTGGCGGACCTACCGCCGATTGCTGGAGCATTACCGCCCGCGGATTCTCCTCGGCCTGACTGCGACCCCGGAAAGGATGGTCTGTAGTTTTTAAATGTATGGCTAAAACATGCAACTGTATGGTATAGGAATACGCCATGGGAATATTAGCAGAAATCTTATCATCAAAAATCAGGGCGGAGATCTTTCGCAATCTCTTTGGAGTTAAGCCAGAGGCAGCACTCCATATGCGTGAAATTGAGCGAAGAACCGGTTTTGCCATCGGCACTGTGCAGACGGAACTCAAGAAACTCCATCGTCTCGATATCATCTCCAGGGTGAAGGACGGGAATCGTGTTTATTACCGGGCAAACACCGTACACCCCCTTTACACTACTATCCATGAACTCGTCCTCAAGACGAGTGGCTTGGCAGATGTGATCAAAAATGCCCTGGACAATGAAAAAAGCATCAAGGTAGCCTTCGTATTTGGTTCGCTCGCCCGACAGGAGGAAAACGCCAATAGCGACGTCGATCTCATGGTCGTCGGCGATATAGGTTTAAGGAAGTTAACGGGGCTATTGATGGATGTCACCGGAAAGATCGGCCGGGAGATCAACCCCCATGTTTTTTCTGAGAAGGAATTCATCAAACGGAAAAAGGGGCAGGATCATTTCCTGAATCAGGTTCTCGAATCGCCAAAGATTTTCATTGTCGGAACCGAAAATGAGCTTGCAGAAATGGCTTGAATACGGCTGGTTGCGTTCCCATAAGACAAGCCGGAAAGAAATCTCCGACCTTCTGCGGATCACCGACCGTGATTTGCTGGACGCCGCGGGAGATATCTCTGCCGGCTGGCGGTTTGGGGACACGAAGACGCTCCAGGTGATGCCCGACCGGCAAGATCCCAGTTGCCTCATTGAGAAATGTTACCGAAGGGGGAGATATTTTGGGTAACGATTTTCTTCTTGACTTTCATTTCCCAATGGCTATAGTAGGGCCAGCACATCCGCCAAGCCTCTGTTTCCTTGGAAGCACGCTCAATTTTGGCGGATTTTTTCTTTATAAGAGGGCGAAATGAAATATACCAAACCGTCCCTCACCTTTACCGAGCAGGCCGATCAGCTT
This sequence comes from Deltaproteobacteria bacterium, assembly GCA_026388375.1. Classification (GTDB taxonomy): domain Bacteria; phylum Desulfobacterota; class Syntrophia; order Syntrophales; family UBA5619; genus UBA5619. The sequence goes on along the minus strand of JAPLJX010000045.1, from coordinate 28,323 downwards.
CTCTCACGCGGCATGGTTACGGCAGGCCGCGAAACCCTCATCACTCATCTTGGAAATGTCAGCTACTACCGTCTGAGCGCCTATTGGTACCCCTTTCGCGAGCCGGATGAAACATTGAAACTGGGAACCACTTTTGAGATCGTGTGGAGGCGATACACATTTGATCGGCAACTGCGGCTTCTGGTCATGGATGCCATAGAGCGGGTAGAAGTCGCCGTCCGGACCCGATTGACCAACGCCTTCACATTGAAATACGGGGCCTTCGGCCACCTCAACCCGGCAAACCTTCCCAGGATTGACCATGATCGTCGAATCGAGCTGATTCAAAGAATCCGTGACGAGGCCTCTCACAGCAATGAGCGTTTTGTAGAACATTTCCGGAGCAAATACAAAGAAGAAAGCGACCTGCCTTTATGGATGGCCGTTGAGCTCATGACGTTCGGAATGCTGTTCACTTTGTTCCGAGGAATCGAAACACAAATCAAGCGCGAAGTCGCCGCAGTGTACGGAATATCGGCTGAAGTGCTGGATTCCTGGCTCCATTGCCTGAACCAGATCCGCAATATATGTGCTCATCACGGACGTCTCTGGAACCGCGTGCTCGGCCTAAAGCCGTTAATTCCTCGCCGACACAAACACCCCGAATGGCACGAGCCGGTTATGGTTGGAAATAATCGTCTATTTGCGGTATTGACCATTTTACGTTACCTCATCGCTTATGTCGCACCTCTCAGCCGGTGGCCGGACCGGGTCGAACGGTTATTTGAGGATTATCCGGACATTCCTTTGGGACAAATGGGGTTCCTCCCCAATTGGAAGGATTGTCCCATCTGGAAAACACTTCATGAACGGGAAATTTGAACTCATGTCCCTCCTCAGTGAAAAGGATAGAGAGAACATCATCAAATTCATGTATTCGGCTTTGCCGGAGGTCAGGTGATTCTATTGATGTTGGGAAACGTGACATGAGTTCTGAACGAATCAAGAGCTGGCCAACAAAGGAACGTCCGCGCGAACGACTCCTTGCCGACGGCCCGGAACGGCTGACGGATGCCGATCTGCTCGCCATCATTCTTCGCATCGGATCAGGAACATTCAGGGAAGGTGTTCCAGGGACGAACGCTTACGAAGCTGCCCTCTCGATTCTGAGGGATTTCCGAGGCCTTCGCGGCCTCGACCGCGCCCGCATTCACGACCTGCTGAAGGTGCCCGGCCTTGGGCCTGCGAAAGTCGCTCAGATCAAGGCGGCATTTGAGCTCGGGAAACGCGTGTGCGCCGGGAAACTCACAGCACCCGCCTTCGAATCCTCTCTGGCCGTTGCCAATCATTTTCGTCCGCGTTTCACCGGCAAGCGTGAAGAGATTGTGATTGCCGTGTTCTTGAATGGTCAGAACCAGCGCCTTGGCGAAAAGGACATCACCGAAGGGACGCCAACCCAAGCTACCGTGTATGTCCGACGCATTCTGGAAGAAGCCCTCCACAAATCTGCGGCGGCAATCGTCCTGGTTCACAACCATCCCTCCGGCAACCCTGAACCATCAGCCGGCGACGATGAAACAACTCACGATCTCTTACGCGCATGTAAGCTGCTGGGTTTGATCCTGCTTGATCACGTGATTGTCGGCGAGTCTGACCACTACAGTTACACCGACACCGGTCGGCTTAAGGAACTTGAGAACGAATAAAGGAGGCCATATGGCCAAGAAACAATCAGCACCACAGACCTACGTTAAGCCAGACCAAATCGTAATTCGGGGAAATGAAATATTCAGTCCCCTTCGTAAGAAATGGTTGAAAGATACCCCCGAGGAACACGTCCGCCAGGAGTTCATTCAACACCTTCACGTCCACTACGGGTACGACTTCGAACAGATGGCTCAGGAACGCAAGACACAACATGGACGGCGAAGCCCCCGCACAGACATTGTGGTTTACAATGCCGTGGGAGGCAGCACTCCCATTATCGTCGTCGAATGCAAGGCCGAGTCCGTCAACATCCAACTTCGGGACTATTACCAAGGCGAGAGCTATGCCCGCGCAACCGGTTGTGAGTTTCTCGTTACCCATAACCGGCGTCAAACGGCCATTTTCAAACTCGTTCCCGGAACGCCCGGCGAAGCGGTCCAGATCAACGACCTGCCCCGAGTCGAAGACTGGGGAGACGCCAAACGCATTGAGGCGATCAAGAACAGCACCCGCGCTTTCAGTCGTAAGGAGTTTCAGGATTTGCTGTTCAAGTGCCACAGCATTCTACGCGATGTCCACAAGATGGAACCCGGCAGGGCTTTCGATGCAATATCGAAGATCCTGTTCATCAAGATGTACATCGAGCGGACCGGCGCCTGGGGAACCTTCACAACAGACTACCTCGATCAACGTAAGGCCGTAAGCCTCCCTACGGACAAGCCAGTTCACGAACAGCTCTTCGACCAGACCAAAAAGCATTACGCAAATTCCGAGATATTCTCAGCGCGCGATGAGCTTGAAGTCTCTGAGGAAACATTCCGTCGGATCGTGAAGGAACTGGCACGTTTCAACCTTTCAGCGACCGGAGATGATATCAAGGGTTTGGCCTTTGAACGTTTCCTCGGCGATACCTTCCGTGGTGAGCTCGGTCAGTTCTTCACCCCGCGTCCCATCGTTGATTTCATGGTGGATCTTCTGGACCCACAGGAAAGTGAACTCATTTGTGATCCCGCGGCAGGTTCAGGCGGATTCCTGATTCGTGCGTTCGAGCATGTCCGGGACAAGATCGGCAACGACATTCAAATCCAAAAGGACAATGTTCGGACAGCCATAGAAGCGAAACACCTGAAGGAAGAGGAAGAGACACGTCAGATCGAAGAAGCCTTCATCCGCTTAAACCGAGAACTCGATCCGGAGCAGACCGACCCGCCGTCACGGGTGCGAAAACTGGCCTATGACTGCATCTTCGGAACGGACGCCGAACCGAGGGCGGCGCGCACCGCCAAGATGAACATGATCATGCATGGCGACGGCCACGGCGGTATTCACTATCACGACGGCCTAGTGGATATCAACGGTGTCTTCGCTGGACGGTTCGCTCTGGTTCTTACCAACCCGCCATTCGGCCAAAATGTCGGGGAAGATCAGAAGTATGGTGGCAGCGAAGAAACCCGTGTCCCCAAAGACGACACCTACTGCAAGCATTGCCTCGAACGTTACGGCGCGAAGTGGGAGGAAAGTCACAACCGGACCATGAAATTTGCTTCCGGCGAGCCCGATGCTATCCTCGAAGGGTTCGAAATCGGCAAGGACAAACCGAACCGTCCGACGGAGCTCCTGTTCCTGGAACGTTGCATCCAACTTCTCCGCCCCGGCGGTCGCATGGGAATCGTTCTGCCGGACGGCAATCTGAATAATCCATCGCTTTCCTGGCTTAGGCGATGGGCTGAAAGTAAGGCGCGTCTCCTCGCGGTCGTGAGTCTGCCGGAAGAAACTTTCCGTTCCGCTGACGCGACCGTCAAGGCCTCACTCGTCTTTCTCGAAAGGTTCACGGAATCCGACAGTGCCGCATGGGAGGATGCCTGGCAACGGGCGCATGCGAAATACGATGCATTGAATAACGCAGATCGATCTCGGCTTTGCACCGAGTATGGCCCTCGAATAGCGTCCGCGGAGCATCCTGATATAGTAGGTATTCTTCACGAGCTGGTGTCCATCGGTGTATACCGTCAACTTCCCGACTGGAAACAGGCGGAACCTCCATTTTATCCTCGCGGTGTCGGTATGACTATGGTTGGTAGCCCCCGTTGGGTTGGTGAGACGACAGACAAGAAAAGAGCCCGCGCTCTCAAGCAGAAGTTCCAGGAGGCGTGGAGCGCAGACGTCGCCAGAAATGCCGATACACTCCTACGAGCGCTCCGAGCGAGCCTGCGTAAGGTTGACAAGGTGCACAACGCTGCACTCTGGCACGAAGTCCGCGAACTCTTCGACTACCCCGTCTTCACCGCAGCGCCAGAAACCGTCGGCATCACCTCGACAGGGGCCGAAGGACCGAACCAACTGCCTGACGTTCTTATCGCCTATCGCAAGTTCGCTGTTTGGGTAGATGCAGGTGCTAAACCAGAAGAAATTCCGGAGTTCGGCGCATGATCTGCCAGATATCCAGATGGAA
>JAPLJX010000045.1:0-24087 GCA_026388375.1 Deltaproteobacteria bacterium | reverse complement strand
ATAACCATCCATTTCGATGGGTCGGTTGTGCCAAGAGACAGAAATACCCCTTTCAAGGGATCCATGTTCGCGGCTTATCCCGAAGACCTCGTTTTTTCTAAGATCGACATCCGAAACGGCGCTATCGGACTCGTACCGGACAACTTACCCAAGGTGGTCGTTACGTCCGAGTATCCCATTCACTCGATAGATCACGAGCAAGTGGCCGGTCGTTATATGGCCTTGCTCTTGCGCACTCCGAACTTCATGAAACTGATCCGGAACGTCACAAGCGGCACGAGCGGACGCAAGCGAATCACTCCAGAGAATTTCCGCGCTATCGAGATACCGCTTCCCGAAAGGGAAGATCAACTCCGTATAGTCGATGCCTATCAGAATTCTCTACTCAAAGCATCCGACCTCGAAGTCCAAGCCCTGCAGGTCGAACGCGATGCGCAAAAGGCATTCGAAGCTGCCCTTGGCTTGACGCCCCTGCCGAACCTCCCCAAACGCCGGTTTCAGATCGCCTGCTTCAAAAACATCGAGCGCTGGAGTCATGAGGGGATTCTGCAAACCGCTCTGCTCGGAGACGTCCCGCCTGAATCCAAGTTTGAGATCGTCCAACTTGGCGATATAGCAACCGTATCCTACGGACTTCAGAAATGTCCGGCCAACCGACCCGGCAAGCATCCCCGACTTTATCTCCGTGTTGCGAATGTACAACGTGGCTATCTCGACCTACACGAGATCAAGACGATCGACGTGCCGGACGGCCAGATGGATGCCTTCAAATTGGAAAGGGATGACGTATTGTTTGTTGAAGGCAATGGGAGTCGCAAGGAACTAGGCCGTGTCGCACTTTGGACCGGTGAGATTCCGGATTGTGTCCATCAGAATCACATCATCAAGGCCCGCTTGGACCAGACGCGTGCATGCCCGGAGTTCATTGCTGAGTGGTTCAATACAGACGTGGGACGAATGCATTTCTTCCGGAACGCCAAGACAACCTCAGGGCTTGGCACAATCAACTCCAGCGAGGTCAGGTCCGCCCCGGTTCCGCTTCCCGAGGACACGGTAACACAAGTGGCAATCGTGCGGCTTCTAAGAAAAGGGCGGGAAGCAGTCGCCGCAAAGCGGAAACAGGCAGCCACACTCCGTACAGCAGCCTGGAACGACTTCATTACCGCTGTGTTTACGTAGTTGGGGTAAATACCCTGTTCGATGTTAGAAAATGGTCGAGGTCGCTCATGGGATTCAGAGATAGGGAGAAGTCAAGGCTCGTGCTCATGAAGCCAAGTTAGCACGAAATTGCTTATAGACAGCGACTTGTTTCTATTAATAGTATTGTCCGTGAATTGTCCGTAAATGAATCCATGTAGGCGGATTTTGCAACCGTTTTGCGGAATAGATAGCTGCTGAAGGGTGTAAAATGCAAAAAACCATGTTCATGCCAAATTTTAAATATACAAATCAGATCGTTAATCACCTCTCAAAGATCGTTGTGGCCAGAGAGGTGATTCTGAATTCGCCGCTTGTTCCGAAATGGCAGGTGGCACTGCGGAAAGAGGCCATCATCCGGAGCGCCCATTCGTCTACCAGCATTGAAGGGAACAGGCTGAATATTTCTCAGGTCAGCGAGCTCGCCATGGGTCGTGATATTATGGCTTTGCGGAAGGACAAGCAGGAGGTCTTGAATTATCTCAAGGTCCTGGAAAACCTCGGACAACTGGTATCTGAGTCTGGAATTACAGAAGAAAATATTCTGAAAATCCATAAGATGCTCACGGTAGATACCCTGGATAAACCATCGGATTGCGGCAGTTATCGGAATCGCTATGTAGTGGTCGCTAACAGCATGACTGGGCATGTCATCTTTCGGCCGCCGTCAAACGAAGCGGTTCCGGATCTCGTCAGGAATTTGCTTGCATGGATCAATGCGGAAGAAACTCAAGAGCTGGACCCTGTGATCGAGTCAGGAATAGCCCACTATGAACTGGTTCGCATTCATCCTTTTATTGACGGCAACGGAAGAACTGCCCGGGTCTTGGCAGCTCTCTTGCTTTTGTTGCGCGGCTTTGACACCAAACAATTCTTCTGCCTTGACGATTATTATGATTCCGACCGACCCGCCTATTATCGTGCCCTGCAGACCGTCAATCCTGAAACGCGGGATCTGACCGAGTGGCTAAGCTATTTTGTCGAAGGCGTCATGGTGAGCATGAACGCGGTGAAGGAAAAGGTCATCCATTTGAGTAGCGAAAGGTTGAAGGTATCCGCAAAAGGACAAGTAGCTCTCTCGGACCGACAGATGAAAATCGTGGAACACCTGAACCGGTATCAGTTCATCGCTGTCGGGGATATGGTGAAGATGTTCCAGATCACCAGACAGGCAGCACTCAAAGAGATCGGCAAATTGGTGGAATTGGAGGTTGTACGTCTCGTCGGGCAAAAACGTGGCGCACGATATATATTGGCCTGAAACCCGGTTGTCATATCGGTTGTCATATTGGTTGTCATTTATGTCTCATTGCTAACGGACCCCTTTCTCAGCGACGGTTGGTGCAATGCTTCACGATAACAGTTGGAAAAAATGGTGAAGCGGTTTATGATAGCCGATCACGATTCGGGAGGGCATCATGACAGACTCGGAAGAAAAAGGGAAAAAAGCCAAATTCAATCAACAGAACCTTCACCAGGAAGAGGTTTTCACCGATCTGACGGTTGGCGAGATCCGCCGGCTATCGCCGGTCAAGCAGAATGGGGAACCGGATAAAACCCGCCCTATTCTTTTTGTAGGACAGTCCCAGATTTACACCCAGCAGGGCCCCATGCCCGTTCAGTTCCCGATCGACGCCAAAAACCTCCAGCAGGCTATGGACAAATTTTCCGAGGCCATGGAGGAATTCGTGGCGCACCTGGTCGAACAGGCCAAGGAAATGCAGCGGCAGGAGCAGTCCCGGCTGATCGTTCCGGGAGGCCCGGCTGCCGGAGGAAGCAACATCATTCTCAAGTGATGCAACGGACGGCAACGGCCGCCTGGGACGTCTCTGGCAGACCCTGATTCTGAGCCGATGGAAGCCTCTGTTGGCCTATCTGCCGGTGGTGGTGAGAGTATGACAATCAGAGCACGAAAAGTCGTCACTTTTAAACCGTTATTGATATTGAAGAATGATTTAAACGATTGATTTGTAAAAAGCAGGTTATTTGAAATAAACAGGGTGAATGATAATGACGGATCAAAAAGAAAAGGGTTGATTGGGCGCCCTTTACCAGCGACATCAAGAAGCTCTTGCCGGTAAAGATATAGAAATAAAACGATCGCAATCACTTAAGGAGGACATCTCATGGACGGACAGTCACGGATAAAATTCAATCCCGTAACAAAAGAAATTGAAATCGAAGGATCGGAGAAGTTTGTAAAGACCTATTTTGATAAAATTCAATCACTGCTTTCAGGCACACAAAAAGCAATTATGAAAGCGCCGATTAAAGAAAAACCCATAAAAGGGAAAGCTCCCGAGAGAAAGCCGGTCAAAAAGAGACCAGTCAAGAAAGTACGTCAATCGAAAAAAGCTTCAAAAGTGATCAAGGAAGAGAACCTCGTAAGGAAAACTAAAAGAGGTGATATGTCAAAGGCTGTTTTGGCTCTTATCCAGGATAGTCCAGAAGGAATCGCCATGACTGAGTTGAAGGAAAAGACAGGATTAAAGGACAGACAGATCTGGCCGATCATTTCCGTCGCCAAGAAAAGGGGAAAGATCAAGCAGGCGAAACGGGGCGTGTATATAGGGGCATAATCGGAATTCACTGACATCGCCCTGTAAATCTTTTGATTTTCTATGTTCGCAATGGGATTGACTGTGTATGTACCCAGAATATCCGGATGAATAAAAATAATCGATGAAAGGCAGGATAAAATGCTTCAGCATACTATCGATAAAATTGAAGAAAGGCTGCGGAAGACCGAATCGCTTAACGAGAAAAACAAATCCGAGCTTCTCAACCTTGTATCTACACTGAAGGTTGAAATTGCCGATCTTTCTAAAACGCACAATGAACAAGCGGAAAGTATCACCAGATTTGCTGAATTATCAACCCACGAGGCCACACGCCAGGAAAAGAACCCTGAACTACTCAAACTGTCTATTGAAGGTTTGGGCTCATCCGTTCGAGACTTCGAATCATCTAATCCAGGACTGGTTAACGTCGTTAATGACATATGCTCTATGTTCTCTAATCTTGGGATATGATGTCTTGACGCCATATGAAAAGTCACAACCCAAGCCACAGCGTCCTGATGGGCTACATCCTATGATTACTGGATGTTGAACGATAAAATCACGGTCATCAATAATTCCCGAATATCAAGAAAGCGATGATCACCAAAACAGAAAAGGAGCATCAATATGGATTTCGAGACAATTTTGAAAAACAGGCGTTCCATCAGGGATTTTCTGAATAAGGACGTGCCTTTATCAATCCTCAAAGAAATCATTCAGGATACGTGCCTTGCCCCAACATCCAGTAACGGCCAGCCTTGCAGGTTTATCATCATCCGGAACCGTGATACCATCAAGAAGCTTTCCGATGAAAGTAAGAAGAATCTCCTTTCCGATCTTGAACAGAATCCTAAGTCCCCGCTTAAAAACTATGAACCCTATCTGCGTGATGAGCAGGCCAATGTTTTTTACAATGCACCGTGCCTGGTTTTCTTTATTGGTCCGAAAGAACTTCATTCGCTCGATGTAGACGGCGGTCTGACGGTTGCATATTTCATGTTTTCGGCAACATCAAGAGGACTTGGAACTTGCTGGATTGGATTGGGGGCTCATATCCGTAACCGCGAAATCCTGGCTGACATCGGAGTTCCCCGGGATTGCCGGATCGTAGCGCCTATTATTGTGGGTTACCCGACCAGTATTCCTCCTGCTTCTGAAAGACATTCCCCTGATATTCTGAAGGTTATATGATCGCCATTCAAGTCATCCCTGAATGGATTACCAGCGTTGTCAGATCGTAAACCGGATCAACTTTCCAAGGAGGATCATCAAATGAAGGTCGTTGCATTCAATGGGAGCCCCAGAAGGGACGGCAATACCGCCATCCTGATCAAATATGTTTTCAGCGAACTGGAAAAACAGGGCATCGAAACCGAATTGGTGCAGCTTGCGGATAAGGTGATCCATGGCTGCATCGCCTGTGAAAAATGCAGCGAAAACAAGGATCAGCGGTGTGCCGTCAAAAATGACGCCGCCAACGAGTATATCGAGAAGATGCTCGGCGCCGATGGGATCATCCTGGGCTCGCCCGTCTATTTTCAGGATGTGACATCCGAGATGAAGGCCCTCATCGATCGCACCGGTTATGTCTCCAGATCCAACGGCAGAATGTTTAAAAAGAAAGTCGGCGCTTCGGTGGTTGCCGCGCGTCGATCAGGCGCGATTCACACATTGGACACCATGGACCATTTCTTCCTGAGCGGCGAGATCGTCATCATTGGCCGGGCGATCGGTGTCGGCAGGGAAAAGGGAGAAGTGGAAAAAGACGCCGAGGGCATTCAGCTCGTGAAATCGCTTGGGCAGAGGATGGCATGGGTGCTCGGAAAACTCCACGGGTAACCCCCTTTTTCTTGACAAAGTGGACGCCTTTTCCTATAGTTCTGCCGCCGTAAAACCGCAGTCCCTTAGCATCCGCGCGAATGGCGGCGCGTCCGTAGTGCTGGATCAGCCCGGGGTCGGGGGAATCACAGTGCCTTTTCATGATACCCAATTGCTGTCTTAACGCCATCCAAGGAGGCCATTTATGGCAAAGATCGACGCCTTTTTCCAGTTGATGCATGACCAGGGTGCATCGGACCTGCATCTCGTCACCGGCCAGCAGCCGGCCCTCCGGATTCGGGGGGAAATAGAACGGATCAAATTCGACGTTCTCACCAATGACGGCCTCAAGGCCATGATCTACGAGATCACCCCCGAGCACAAGGTCAAACAGTTCGAAGAGACGGGGGATGTCGACTTCGCCTATGAAATCCCGGGACTTGCCCGTTACCGCGCCAACTTTTTCCAGCAGCTGTTCGGCTGCGCAGCGGTCTTCCGTGAGATTCCGAGCAAGATCGTCACCGCCCAGGAGCTGGGCCTGCCATCGGTCGTCTCCAAGCTGGCTTCCCTCCCGCGAGGACTGGTCCTCGTCACCGGACCGACGGGAAGCGGCAAGTCGACGACGCTCGCGGCGATCATCAACGAGGCCAACATCACCCGGAAGGACCACATCATCACGATCGAGGACCCGATCGAATTCGTCCACCAGAGCCAGAGTTGCATCGTGAACCACCGGGAGGTCGGGCGGCATACGAAGTCCTTCACGGCGGCCCTGCGCGGGGCGCTGCGCGAGGACCCGGATATCATCCTGGTCGGCGAACTCCGCGACCTGGAGACGATCTCGCTCGCCGTCGAGGCGGCCTCCACCGGCCATCTTGTCTTCGGCACCCTCCACACGACGAGCGCCGCCAAGACCGTCGACCGGATCATCGAGGTGTTCCCGGCGAGCGAGCAGATGCAGATCCGATCGACGCTGGCCGACGGCATCCGGGCGGTCATCGCCCAGGTCCTCTTCAAGCGGGTCGACAAGAAAGGGCGCTGCCCCGCCCTGGAGATCCTGATCGCCAACGCCGCGGTGCGGAACCTGATTCGCGAATCGAAGACCTTCCAGATCCCCTCCATGATCCAGACCGGGAAGAAGTACGGGATGCAGCTTTTGGACGACGCGATCATGGAGCTCCTGAACAAGGGGTGGATCAGCGGCGACGAGGCGTACCTGAAGGCGAACGACAAGCAGCGATTCCGGCCGTTCCTGAAGAATCCGCCGACGGACTTCACCGAGGCGTAAGCGACCGGCGCCGGAGCCATTTTGAGGAGGCAAACCATGAGAAAACAGGAAATCGATTATATCCTGGGCAAGATGCTCGATTCCAACAATGATGTGTCGGATCTGAACATCACGGTCGGGAAGTCCTTTCAGGTCGAGAGCTCGGGACAACTGACCAGCGTGGCGATGGACCCGCCCTTTCGGAAGCTGACCCCTTTCCAGACGGAGATCTTCGCGCTCAACCTGATCAACCAGGACCGGCGGCTGACGGAGATCCTGCTTTCCCAGGGGTCGTGCGACTCCTCGTACGAGCTCCCGGGCAAGGCCCGCTTCCGCGTGAACATCTTCTCCCAGCGGGGGAACTACTCCATCATCCTGCGAAAACTGGAGACCCGGATCCCGACCTTGGCGGAGATGAATCTCCCGGAAGCATTCCACAAGATGGCCGAGGAGAAGAACGGGATCATCCTGGTCACCGGCGCGACGGGAAGCGGTAAATCGACGTCGCTTGCCGCGCTCCTCAACGAGATCAACGAACACAAATCGGTCCACGTCATCACCCTCGAGGATCCGGTCGAGTTCTCCCATCCCCACAAGATGGCCACCTTCAACCAGCGGGAGATGGGGAACGACTTCGACACCTTCGCAAGCGGGCTCCGCGCCGCGCTCCGCCAGGCGCCGAAGGTGATCCTCGTCGGCGAGATGCGGGACCGGGAGACGGTCGAGATCGGCCTTTCCGCCGCGGAGACGGGGCATCTGGTCCTCAGCACCCTCCATACGGTTGACGCCGGACAGACGATCAACCGTGTCATCGGGATGTTCCCCTCCGAAGAGGAGACGCAGACCCGGATCCGGCTCGCCGACACGGTCCGCTGGATCGTCTGCCAGCGCCTCCTTCCCAAGGAGGGGGGTGGACGCGTCGCGGCCTTCGAAATCATGGGGTCCAACCTCCGGGTAAAGGACACGATCCTCCACGGCGAATCGGAGGGGAAAACCTACTACGAGATCATCCAGGCGGGGAAGGCCTTCGGGATGATCACCTTCGATGACTACATCGTCGAGCTTTTCAGCAAGGGATTGATCAGTGAGGAGACCGGAAAGGCCTACGCGTCCAACAAAGGAATCGTCGGCCGCGGCATCGACACGGTGAAGAGCTCGCGGGGGCAATCCACGACGGACATCGGCAAGCTCGAGGTAGATAATAGTTATGGAAAATCGGGGAGAAAATTCTAGTCGCGCGGCTTACCTCCGGAGCTTTTTGCGAAGCCGTTCTGGATCAAAATGACAGGATGATTCAAAACCTTAAAGATTAAGGAGAGGGGACAGATCATGGAAGAGCAGAAGGCCCTTTTGAATGAGGTGGCGTCGGAGAGTTACGATGCCGCGGACCGGCCGTTCGACTTCGTCGGGGAGGGAGGCGCGACCGCCCTGGTCTGCGATCCCGATCCGGCCGTCCGGGAAAAGATCAGCAGCGGCATCAAGGCGCTGGGATACCAGGTGACGGCGCCGGAAACGGCCAAGGACGCCCTCAAAGCCATGCGGTTTCACGTCTTCGACGTCGTTGTCATAAACGAACTCTTTGACACGGCGAATCCGGAGGCGAATGACGTCCTTCAGTATCTGGAAAACCTGAACATGACGACGCGGCGGCGATTCTTCGTGGCATTGGTCAGCGAGAAATACCGGACGATGGACAACATGGCCGCCTTCAATCGGAGCGTCAATCTCGTCATCAATCTCAAGAGCATCGATGATGCGGGAAAGATCATCAAACAGGGCGTGGCTGACAACAAGGCCTTCTACCACATCTTTCATGAAACGCTGCTGAAGATGGGGAAGGCCTGAAAGGTTTTCCCCATGGTAAGGTTCAGACTGCTCTCTGCCGCCATCATTCTGATATCATTCCTGACATGCTCCGCCACTCCTTTGTCCGCCGCCGAACCGATCGAGGTCGTCGTGGAAGGCCTTGAGGGCGATGTCCTGAAGAATGTAAGGGACATGCTCGTACTCCCCTATGGATTAATTCAGGAAGGAAAGGTGGATCGGTTGTGGCTCGAACGTTTCGGGCGGCAGGCGGATGAAAAGATCCTGACGGCGATGGAGCCCTACGGCTATTACAGCGCCCGGGTCACAACCACGATCGAGGAGGTAAGTGCAGGCACCTATCGCCTGCGGGTCAGCGTGATTCCGGGAGAGCCGATCCGCGTCACGGAGGTGACGCTCGCCCTGCATGGTCCGGGCGCAGATGAGGAGCCGCTGAAGAGACAGGCGACCGCCTTCCCCCTGAAAAAAGGCGACGTGCTCCTGCAGCATAGATATGAGGAAGCCAAGGGGGAGCTCATCTCCCGGGCTCAGGAGCTGGGGTACCTGGATGCCGATTTTGCCGTGCACGAAATCCACATCGCGAAGACGACCTCCACCGCAGATATCCGGCTGGAGCTGGAAACAGGCAGTCGGTATTTTTTCAATGGGGCGAGAATCGAGGGTGGGTACGATTATCCCGAGGAATTCGTGCGGCGTTATCTGGCATTCAAGCCGGGAGAGGCCTTTTCTTATGCCCGGCTCGGTGAGACACAACTCAACTTCACGAACTCCGAGCGTTTCCGGGAGGTCAATATCACGCCGGAAAAAGGGGAGTCCCAGGATTTCCATGTGCCGGTGCTCGTACAGCTGAAACCCGCACCCAGCAGGAGCCTCCGCCAGGGAATCGGATACGGCACGGACACGGGGGGAAGATTCAATGTCCGTTACCGCGACCTCAACGTGCTGCAGCGTGGCCATGAATTCTATTCGAATCTTTATATCTCGGAGCGTCTCCAGGGGATAGCGGCCGGTTACATCCTGCCGGATGCAGTGGACATCAGGAGTTCCACCGTATTGCAGTTGAACCTCCAGCAGGAGGATGTTACCGCGTACACGAGCCGGCTGATCGCACTCGAGCTGGACAAAAACCAGAGCTTCGGCAAGAGGGAGCTGGGGACCGCCTACGTCAGACTGCAGCGGGAAGAGTATACCGTCGGCGCCCAGGACTCGAGTGCGCGACTGGTATTGCCCGGGCTGCGCTTGTCCGGAGATCATTATGACAACCCGATCCGTCCCGCCCGGGGATTCCGCTATGCCTTCGATCTGCGCGGAACGCACCGGTTGATCGGATCGGACACGGAACTGCTCCAGCTCATCTCCGAGGGGAGTTGGCTTTTGCCGCTGCCGTGGCGGCTGTCCCTCCAAACGCGGGCCAAGGCGGGGATCACGCTCCTGAGCGATCCGTTGAGCGATCTACCCCCTTCGCTCCGCTTCTTTGCCGGCGGGGATCAGAGCGTGCGCGGCTACTCCTACCAGTCGCTCGGCCCAACCGATGCCGCCGGTCAGGTGGTGGGGGGAAAGCATCTCTTCACCGGGAGCGTTGAGCTCGAACGGGCTCTTTTCAGCAACTGGGGGGTCTCGGTGTTCTACGATGCGGGTAACGCCTTTGATTCCTTCACCGGGATCCGCCTGTTCGAGGGTGCGGGGGTCGGTGTGCATTACTACACGCCGGTGGGCGCCTTGAATCTCTCGGTGGCCCGGCAGATCGGGGTAGACGACCCGGGCTTTCGCATTCACTTCACGGTGGGGTTCGAGCTTTGAAACGCGCGGCAACATACGGCCTGATCGCCGTTCTGGCGGCGGCTCTCATCGGTGCGGGTACGTTGGGCGCGGCCTGGCTTGCCGGTACGACGGGAGGCGCCCGCTGGCTCATGGATGCGGTTTCCCGCCACACCCCGCTTACGATCTCCGCCCGGACGATCGAGGGGAGGCTGCTCGACCGTCTGCAACTGGGGGGCGTTCGCATGGCCCTGGCACCGATGGAGGTGGCGATCGAGAGCCTCGACTTCCGCTGGGCGCCGCTCTGCCTCCTTTCGGGAAGGGTTGCCGCGAAAGAGCTGACCCTGACAGGCGTGGATATTCGCGACAACACCCCCAAGGAAACGCCGCCGGATTTCGCCTGGCCCCGGGTCTCCGGATTGGCGGGGTTTTTCGACGGGAAGATCGAGCGACTGCAGGTGAACGGCCTGACCTACCGCCGTCTCGACGGGCAGTCGGTGAACGTGACCACCATCTCCTCCTCCGTGGCCTGGCGAAACGCACTCCTTTCTCTCTCCGATCTTGCCGCCGTTGCACCGACCGGCCGCGTCGCGGGAAGCATCGCTGCCGGCTTCTCCCGGCCGTCGCTCCGGTTTGACCTGGCCGTAACCCCCGCTGAGCCCATTGCTGGGATGGATGCCTTCTCCCTGCAGGGCCGGTTTCTTCCTGGACGGAGCCCCGAACAGTTCGCGGGGGGCTTCACCGCAGCCGGCGCGTCCGGCAAAGTGAAGCGCCTGGAGCTGGCGGGAGAGGCGGGGATGACCCGGCAGGCCTTCAACCTGAGGCAGCTCCGCCTGACCAGGCCGGGCCGGCGCGGTACGGTCACGGGAGGGGGAACCGTCACGCTGACCGCACGGGAGCCGCTCGTGGAGATGCAGATAAAGGCCGCCGGCCTCGATCTGACCCCGGAAATCAAGGTGTCGACCGACCTCTCCGGAACCCTGACGCTCACGGGAACCCCGGAACGGTACCGGGGCGAATTCGCGATTGTCAACACGGGAAAGGGGTGGCGAACGGCGCGTCTCTCCGGAGCGTATCAGGGGAACGGCACGGGGGTGAAGCTGGCCCCTTTGACCGGCGTACTGCTTGCCGGGTCTGTGCAGGGAAACCTCGATGTCGGCTGGCGCGAGGAGTTTTTCCTGAACGGAACGATCCGCGGGCGGAATCTCAACCCGGTCGGGATTTCCCCCGACTGGGCGGGGGTGGTCAATTTCGATCTGACGGGGAGCGGTGCGTGGCCGAAGCAGGCCCCGCCCCGGGGGAAGGTGAGCGGAAGTCTTCTGGAGAGCCGTCTGCACGGGCAGGCCCTTACCGGTGAACTCCGTGCGAACCTTGAGAGCGGCGAGCTCCATGTCGGCCGTTTGCTCCTGCAGGGAAAGGGATTCAACATCAGCGCGGCGGGGGACCTCAACAAACGGCTGGCGTTTGACGCACAGGTCGGCGATTTGGGTCGGCTGATCCCCCAAACGGCCGGTGAGCTTCGGGCCGATGGGTGGGTGCGCTGGTACGACGGGCGTCTGGACGGCTCCATGACCGGTCAGGGGAGGAATCTTGCCGTCGACGGGATGCGGGTCGCCGCCGCGAATCTGACCGCACGGCTCGGTGAAGGAAAGGGACACCCCCTGCACGTCACCGCAACCCTCCGCAAGGCGGTGTATGAAGAATTTCAGGCCGAGTCGGTGACCCTAGAGGCGGACGGGACCGCCCCCCGGCATACAGTAAATGCGGTGCTCCGCTCGGCAAGCGCCGAGGCCCGAATCGCCCTCTCCGGGGCCTACAGCCCGGGAAGCTGGCAGGGCGAGATCGTCCGCTTCTCCGGCCGGGACCGTGTCGGGCCATGGAGCCTCGCCGCTCCCGCCGCGCTTACTATCGCTGCCGGACGAATCACCCTTGCCCCTCTCGTCGTAACGGGCGTAGCGCCGGAGCGGATCGAAATCGCCGGCGAGCTGAGCGGGGAGCCGCTGAGCGGTTCCATCCGGGCGGCGTGGAACGGGATGAATCTGGCCAGGGTGAATCCCTGGCTTACGGAGGTGCGCGTAACGGGAGCCAGCGCCGGAAACGTCCAATTGCGCCTTGCGGCAGGCGAGCGGCCTGCCGTCTCAGGGAGTATCGGCGCGCTGGGAACGGTGACGGCGGAGAAGTACGGGATTACCGTACAGCAGGGTTCGCTCAGCCTCGACGGGGGGGACCAGGGGATGCGCGCCGGGCTGGAGTTCCACCAGCCCGGCGGGGGCGTGCTGAAAGGGACCCTGTCGTCTCCTGCACCCGCCCGGCTGGCCATCCCGGAAACAGTGGAAATAACGGCTGAATGGACGGGGATCGACCTGGCGCTGCTCCGCCGCTGGCTGCCCGGCGATGTCAGCCTCGACGGGCGCCTCGCGGGGCGGGTCGCGGGGAAAATCCTCTCCGGGGAACGGTTCGACCTCACGGGCAGGATTTCTCTCCCCCGGGGGAGCATCCACTGGAAAAAGGATCGCGAGGCGCTCGACGTCGACATCCTCACGGCGGTGCTCACGTGGGGCTGGCAGGGGACACTACCCGCCTCAGCTACGGAAATCGGCGACGGACGTCTGGTCGTGGCAGGGCGGGCCGGGGCGTCGGGTGTCCTGACCCTGAACGGGCGCCCCATCGGCGTGGAGCAGGGATCGCTCAACCTTGAAGGAAACGAACGCGGCATGCACGCTAACATCGACCTCTCCCTTGCCGGAGGGGGAAGCCTGAAGGGACGCTTCTCCTCGGCAAAGCCCGCGGGACTGGCCATCCCCGGCGAGGGGGATGTGAATCTGGAATGGGCCGGCATCGACCTGTTGCTCTTCCGTCCCTGGCTGCCCCGTACCGTCAACCTGGAAGGGCATCTCGCAGGGCGGGCGACGGGGAATCTTCTCCCGGAACAGCGGTTCGAAATGAAGGGCGACGCCGCCCTTTCCGGAGGGAAAGTCAGATGGCTAAAGCCCGAAGGGGAGATGAATGCCGGTCTGCGCTCCGCTTCCGTTTCATGGGAGTGGCGGGGAGAGGCGATTCGCGGCACCGCTGCCCTGGCGCTGGCGGAGTATGGACAGGCCCGGGGGAGTTTCCATCTGCCGATCCCGGCGCACCTCCCTACCGCCCTCGACCGCAAGGGGTCTCTCCAGGCATCGCTGACCGGGCAGGTCCGGGAAAAAGGGCTTCTCACCTCGCTTTTCCCGGGATTCATCCGGGAGAGCCGCGGGGAACTCGACGCCGACCTGCGGGTCAACGGGACGTGGGAAGAGCCGAAGATCGAGGGGAGCCTGAAGCTGGCCGGGGCGGGGGCGTATCTGCCCACAGCGGGCATCCATGTCAAGGACATCCAGTTTGCGATGCGCCTAGAAAAGGACCTCATCCGCATCGATTCCTTCCGAGCCACGTCCGGCCCCGGCCATATCGAGGGGACGGCCCTCGTCCGGCTCAAGGGGTGGCAGGTGGCCAACTACCAGGGAAGCATCAACGGCGAGCGGTTCCAGACCGTCTACCTCCCCGAACTGCAGATCCTGAGCACGCCGAGCCTTACGTTCGAAGGCACGCCGGAAAAACTGGCCATCCGCGGCGAGTTTCGCCTGCCGGAACTGCTCATCTCCGGCCCACCGACCCGGGCGGTCGTCCTGCCCAGCAGGGATGTGATCCTGGAGAGAGTGCCGAAGCCCATCGAGAAGACCTTCCCCCTGGCCCTGGATGTCCAGGTCCGGATACCGCTTGGCGAGAGAGTCCTGGTCAAGCTGGAAGGGATCGACGCCCAATTGGGTGGGAGCATCGACCTGATACTGCAAAGCCTCGACAGGATCACAAGCAAGGGCGAGATCAGGGTGGTCAAGGGGCGCTACCGGGCCTTCGGCGCGGACCTGGAGATCGTCCGCGGGCGCCTGTTTTACGCCGGAGGACCCATCAACCAGCCGACCCTGGATATCCTGGCGCTTCGCACCGTCGGCGACGTGCGGGCAGGCATCACTGCCGGGGGGCTCCTCCGGGCGCCGGTGATCAAGCTCTACTCCGAGCCCGCCATGCCGGATGTGAATATCCTGGCATATATCCTGTTCGGCCATCCGTTAGGCACGAGCAACAGCCTCGAACAGGCGGCCATGATGGCGCAGGTGGCCAGTACGCTCCTCTCCCGGGGGCAATCGATTGTCCTGCAGGAGCAGATCAAGGATCGCCTGGGGCTCAGCACCCTGGAGATTCAGTCGGGCGAAGTCCCGGGCCGTATGGGGTACAAGCCGATTCAGACAACGCCCCCCGGCATCGCCCCGGTAATATCGGCGGGTGACGTCTCCCAGACGATGCTGACCGTAGGGAAATATCTGACGCCCCAGCTCTATTTCAGTTACGGGCGGTCGCTCTTCACCGGCGGCAACCTGTTTCGCCTCCGCTACGACATCTTCAAGCATTGGCAGATCGAAACGCAGACGGGGAGCGAGAGTGGCGTGGATCTCTATTACAAAATCGATTTTAATTGATGCGTATGCCGACCGGAAAATGACGCAACGATACCCGACTTGTGGCGCCTCCCCTTGAACGATGTCCTATGCAATTTCGGTCAGTTTCTCCAACCGGCGGAGCGTTGCGCCGGCGAGGTCGATCAACCCCCGGGCGTCGTAGGACGCTGCCAGGCGCAGTAAATAGCGGGGGTTTTCCGGTTCGGCCGTTACGGCTTTTGTGACTGCTTCCGTAGCCGGCGTGTGGAGACCTTTCTTTGCGAGGAGGTCGCCCAGACGGTACCAGCAGGCCCCTGCGGAAGCGGGATTGAGGAACGCCGCACGGGCGTAAGCGTCCGCCGCCGCATCCGGCTTCCCTCTGTGGATGAGAATGTCGCCGAGATCCATGAGATAAAGCGGGTCGCCGGGTTTTAGCGCCAGGCACCGCTCCATGGCCGCCTGTGCATTTTCCGGATAGCCCGCGCGGAGAAAGCCGTCGGCCAGACGACTGAAAAAGACGGGTGCGTCCGAAGGGTCAATCTCGGCGGCCCTGATGTAAGCCACTTCGGCCTCCTCGATATTGCCAATAGCGAGCCGGGCAGTGCCCAGAGCACACCAGTTCTCCGGGGCTTCCGGTTCGAGGGAGATCAGCGTTCCGTAGACGTGCAAGGCGTCGATGGCTCGATCCGCCATGAGATATACGTCGCCGAGGGTTTTGAGCAGGCCAACATCCTCCGGCTGTGCGGCCACAGCCCGCTCGCAGACCGAGACCAGGGCCTCCCCGTTCTTCCCCTCCCGGTATATCCGGACAAGCTCGTCGTAGGCGAAGCCGGTGAAGAGTTTGCGTGAGAGCTCCTTCCGGAATAGCTGTTCGAAACAGACGGCAGCTTCCGCCGTTTTTCCGCTGTCGTGGAGCGCCCACGCCAAAGCGAGGAGAAGCGAATCCTCACCCGGATGGCCTGCGACCAATTTACGATAGATGGGAACTGCCTCTGCGGGACGTCCCGCAGACATGAGGCCGTCGGCGCGGTTCCGTTCTGGAGAAAGGGGATCTTCTTCTTTCATGGGGTGTATAAAGAAAAAGCCCCGGGGACGATCGGGTCCCCGGGGCGTCATCTCAGCAACTGCTGCAGGAGCCGCAGGCGCCTTCCTGACTCAGGCCGGAGGTCAGCTTGAACCCGCCCCCCCGCGGTGTGGTAATGAATTCGACTGCAATGGGTTTGACCTTATAAAAAAGGCCCTTTTCGACCAGGTAGGTAACCCCCCGGTCCTCGAATACCTCGTCGTTCGGTGTTGACTCATCCAGAGCCATGCCCAGAGAGGGCCCCGATCAGCCGCCCTCCTGCATAAGAACCCGGATGGAAGCGGCCTCCGAGCGACCCTTAAGGAATTCATTAATCATCTCACTCGCTTTTTCAGATACAGAAAACATGTTTATCTCCTTTTTTCGGACCTTTTCCCGGTCCGTCAGAATTTCGTTTAAGTTAACGATTATTCCCCTTTTGTCAAATGATATTTTTCCATCCATTTCCGTGCAGCCGCCGGCGAATAATCGTTGACACAAATCCCGGCGTTCTTTATCATGATCTCGTGACCCATCCTTTTTTTTGGAGGCCGGAAAAATGATATCATCCCCACCGTTTTCAGAGATTCCCTGTCGGTATTTCCCGAAGCCGGGTCCCGCCAATACGTTGGCCGTTCTGGAGGCCGTCGGAAGGCGGGCGAAGGAACTTTCGATTGACCGGATCGTCGTGGCGACTTGCGGCGGACGGACGGCCTTTGAGGCGCGCAAGCACCTCGACCCGTCCCTGCGGATCATCGCGGTAACGCATGTGACGGGATTCGCGGAGCCCGATGTCCAGGAGTTGCGTGAAGAAGACCGCCGGGCGCTCCAGGCGCAGGGCGTGGAGGTTCTTACCTGCGCCCACGCCTTCGGCAGCGTAGGCCGCGGCGTGCGAAACAAGATCGGCGCCTACCAGGTCGATGAGGTTATGGCCTATACCCTCCGGATCTTCGGTCAGGGAACGAAGGGGGCCGTTGAGATCGCCCTGATGGCGGCGGACGCCGGTCTCGTCCGGACCGACGGCGATGTGATCTCCGTCGGCGGCTCGGGGAAAGGAGCGGATACGGCCCTCCTCCTCAAGCCCGCGACCAGCGCCCATCTCTTCGATCTCCGGATCCGGGAGGTAATTTGCAAACCGTCGAATCCGTAAGGAAAGCCGTGTAGCATTCCGGTACAGCCCTTGCACCCTGTCCGATCCGACGGAACGCCATTGTTGTTGCATGCAAGAAAAGGAGATGGGAGATGAAAAATCGGCTCGGCGTGATTCCCAGTTTGATCCCCCTCACGACGGCTCCGGTCCAGGCGGAGAATTATGAATTCAATTATCGGATCGTCGGCCGGACGGTGAAATAGAATTGCCCCACCCCGCCTGTGGTTTTATCCGCCGGGAACCTGACAGCGTGTTGGTGGTTCCCGGCGGACGTTTTTCTACGGCGGGTCAGAGAATCATTTCTTCGCCTTGGCCGGTTTCTTGGCCGCCGGTTTTGCCTTGGCGACCGTCTTTGCTTTCGCCGGCGCTTTCGCGACTACTTTTGCCGGGGCCTTTGCCTTGGCTTTGGCTGTCGCCTTCACCGGGGCTTTTGCCTTGGCTTTGGCCGGTTTGGCCTTCGCCTTCGCAACCGCTTTTACCGGCGCCTTTCGTTTGGCAAGGGCCTTCGCCGGCGCTTTTGCCGTAGCCTTCACAGGGGTCTTTGTTTTCGCCGCGGCCTTCGCCGGTTTTACCGGCGCCTTCGTCGCTGTTGCCATACTCACTTCCTCCCTCTCCAATATGCGATTCCGCCTCACCGGGCCCCGGCCTGACCGTGCCCTCCTGCGTGCGAAATCGTTCGCTTCACCAAGGTGGTCTCCCATCCAAGAACGTTCCGTAAAGGGTCTCGTTTTGCATCTGGGCGACGTTCCCATCCTGGAGTTTTTCTCCCTGCCGATCCGTTTTCATTGCGCCTCTTCGCTCATTTCTCCCTCGACCGCAGGGAAGCAAAGAACTCCCGGATGAGCCGGGTCACTTCCCTTGGCTGTTCCATCGGGATCAAGTGCCCGGCGCCGCCGACCAGACGATAAGCGCAGTCCGGGATAAGGCTCCGGACCCGGTCGAGGTCGATGAAGCGCCGGTTATCGCTCTTTTCTCCTTCCAGGATCAGAACGGGAGAGGAGATCCGCGAGAGGAGCGGCCACGGATCGTACTGCATCCCCCCCATGAAGAGGGCCGCCTCGCGTTGCGGGCTGCACGTCAGCCGGAGTCCCCCCTCTTCTCCGGACATCCCGTGGCGTAGGTAGAGTTCCCGCATCTCCTCATCCCAACTTTGGAACAGCGGGCGGGAGTGGAGATAAGTGATGGCCTCGTCCCGGTTCCGCCAGAAGTTCGTCCGCCGGATCGCCTTGGAAGCAAGCGGATGTTGCTCCACGCTGATGCGGGTCCGGTAGAGTTCCGGCGGAATGAAAATCGGTTCGATCAGAACCATGCCCGCCGCGGGGATTCCATAGAGGGCGTTGGCGATCACGGCCACCGTCGCGCCCATGGAATGGCCGACCAGAAACGGCTTCTCCAGGTGGAGTCTCTCGCAGAAGAGAGCGAGATCCTCCGCGAGGGTTCTCCAGTTCACCCCCCCGTTCTCCGGCTCGGCGTTGCGGTGGGCGCAGAAATAGGGGGCGAATATCCGATAGTCGCCGGCAAGTTCACGGGCAACAGGATGCCATAGCCAAGGCATAAAACCGGTGGCATGGAGGAAGATCAGCGGCGGACCCTCTCCTTCGTACCGGAGAGAGGCGATTTCCGCATCCCCGATATTCTGCATGAACGTTTGTGGAATGAGACCGTTCGCCACGTTCTCGTTCATTTGAACCAGAGGGTGAACGCTTCCAGGTTCGCCCTTTCCCTTGTGAATTGGTTGACCGGCGTCTCCTTGTCGGGAAAGCCGAGCGCGACGCCGATGATAACGGCCTTGGTCTCCGGAATCGGGATGATCTCCCGGATCAGTGCCGGATAGCGAACCGATGCGGCCAGGATGCAGCTCCCCAGCCCCCGGGCGTGGGCCAGCAGACAGACGGTCTGCATGATCGCCCCCGTGTCCAGCATTGCGTATTCCCGAGGGATGCTCCTATCCACGCAGAACAGCAGAAGAGCGGGGGCGCTGAAGAGGGTGAACATGTCGCCGGCATAGCGGAGACGCGCCTCCTTGTCTTCACGGGGAATTGCCAGCGCGGTCAGAACCTGTTTACCCACATCCCCGTAGCGCTGTTTCAGAGTTTCGGGCCAGACTTCGGGCATCGGGGTATCCGGGGCGGGGATGACGCCGTCCTGGAGATGCTGCCGGTTCGCCTTTTGGAAGCGGTCCAGGGCAGCCCCGGTAACAACCGAGATCTCCCACGGTTGGGTATTTCCCCAGGAGGGGGACCAGCGGGCCGCTTCCAGGATCTCCCGGAGCAAAGGTTCCGGAACAGGATCCGGTTTGAACTGCCGGATGCTCCTTCTCGTCGTAACGGCCTGAAAGATCTCCATCGTTCATCCTTTCTCCCCGAGGGGTCTGCGATCCTGCGCGTCGGTCAGAAAATAAAGACCGCCGCCGCGATCACCGTGGTATAGCCGCCGTTCTTCACGATGGTCGATTGGGTGACGTTTCTGGTTCTGACGATCTTTCCACTGATCTTGAAGATCTCCTTCTTCTCATCCCAGCTTTCATCGACGTTAAAATCGATGCCCAGCGTCGATGCGAGCATGGCTGCGGCCATGTCTTCCGCGTAATCGCCCGCCTGCTTCTCCGTCTGACCGAAGGCATGGTGTTCGCTGATGTAGCCGTGGGATCGCTGATCGGCCGGGATGGCGCAGCCGACCGACGCTGCCAGAAGGCGCTTCGGTTCGTTGCTGCAGCAGCGACTCATCACGCAAAAGGTGATCCCCCCTGCAACCAACTCCTTGAGCCCCTGTTTTTTTGATATCATCTTGCAGTTGGGAGGAACGATGCTGGAGACCTGTACCAAGTTGCAACGTTCAATCCCCGCGTCGCGGAGCGCCCGCTCGAAGGAGTGGAGTTCATCCTTGTGAGTGCCGACACCCTTGGTGAAAAAGATCCTCTTGGGAACGTGACCCTCCATCGGCCTTCTCTCCTCGCAATTGGGAATCGGGGGATGGCCCCCCACGCTTCTTGGGAAAGCGGGGTACAGGCTCCCCGTTTTCCCAGAACATTAAGCATTGGCTGGGAATATACCAAGCTTTCGGCGGGATTGCTATAAAAAATTTCTTCCCTTCTCCTTCCTTGACACGCATTCCCCCTTCCCCTATACTCCGCCCATCCCGCGGCAAAAAAACCGACAGCAACATGATCCCGGATTCCATCGTCGACCGGGTCTTCACCATGGAACAGCCGCCGCGCATTTCGATGGACTTCACTTGGAGGGAGATGGCTTGAGCAACACTGTTGAGCAATCCACCGGGCCGCTGCCGGCCTTTCTCGGCAACGGTCTTTCCTTTCTGAAACGGCAGCAGCGGGACTGGAAAATCACCGTTTTGCGCACCTCCCTCGACAAACTGGCCTACCAGATGGTCTTTCCCTACCTCTCCATCTATATCGTGGCGCTGGGGGCGACGGGCACCCAACTGGGTATCGTCAACAGCATCGGCATGATCATCGCCGGTTTCTGCGGACCCTTTACCGGGTGGCTCATCGACCGAATCGGTCCCAAAAAAATCTACCTGATCGGCATTGGTTTCATGGCCGTCTCGTACCTGACCTACGGCCTAGCGAAAAACTGGGGGGTAACCATCATCGCCATGGTGGGCTACTGGCTGGGTTTCTCCACCAGCAGCCACAGTTGTGCGACCATCTGCGGCAACTGCCTGGTCAACCGGGACCGGGCCACCGGCATGCTGATCTGCGAGACGGTCGCCGCGGGTCTGCTGGGGATGGCCGGACCGATGCTGGCAACCTGGCTGGTCACGCTGTATGGCGGCGTCAATATCGATGGGATAAGACCCCTGTTCTTTTCAGGTTTGATCATTACGATCGGTACGTTCGTGGTTGTCATGACACAGCTTTCGGAACGAACGTGGGTGAAAGCGGGCAGCCAAAGACCGATCATGTTGAAAGATATCTCCGAGGTCCTCAAAGGCGGCGGGCATCTGAAAAAATGGCTGGTCGTTGCCTCCATTGCCCAACTGCCGCTGGGAATGGTTTTCCCCTTCACCCAGGTATTCGCCTACCAGATCAAAGGGGCGAATGAATTCGTCCTGGGCGCCATGGTCACCGGATCGGCGCTGGCATCCATCGCACTGGCCATTCCTCTGGGCAGGCTGGCGGACCGGATCGGCAGAAAGAAAATACTATATATCACGATTCCGCTTTTCTGGATTTCCAACCTGATGCTGATCCTGGCGCCCTCCCCGGCTTTTCTGGTCATCGCCGGCATCCTGCAGGGCTTTTACTTTATCGGCGCATCGATCGCCGCCGCCATAGAAAGAGAACTGGTGCCTCCCGAACAGATGGGAAGATGGATCGGCATCAACCGGTTTTTCAAGATGCTTCTGGGCGCCTTGCTGGCCCTGACGGCGGGGATCATCTGGGACAAGGTCGGACCGCAATACATCTTCATCCTCTTTGTGGGCATCGACCTTCTGATCCGAATGCCGCTGCTGATCAGCATTCCGGAAACCCTGCACAACCACTTCAAACCCAAAGCGGACGGGGGGCAGGGATAGCCGGGATCACGCACAACCGCCGGTCAACGCATGAAGAGACCCGCCCTCGAATTCCCGCTCCTTTAGACGCTCGCGCACGCCTGTGCGACGGAGGTCCAGTAGGGGGACATGCCGCGCAGCCGCGCAATGATGGGGGGCATCTTCTCGATCGTGAAATCGATCTCCTCCTCCGTATTGTAGATGCTCAGGCTGAACCGGATGGAGCCGTGGGCCATTGTGAAGGGGACGCCCATCGCGCGCAGCACATGGGAAGGTTGCAGGGAACCGGAGGTACAGGCCGACCCGGAGGAGGCGCAGATGCCGTATTCGTTCATCAGCAGCAGGATCCCCTCCCCCTCGACGAACTCGAAGCTGATGTTCGTCGTGTTGGGAATTCGCTGCAGAATGTCCCCGTTGACCCGGCATTTCGGGATGCGGGTCAGCAGGGCTTCCTCCAGCCTGTCGCGCAGCCGCCTCACGGCGCTGTTTTCCATATCCAGGTGGCGGGCGGCCAGTTCGCAGGCCTTTCCCAGTCCGATGATGCTCGGGGTGTCTCCGTGCCACCCCGGCGCCCCTTCTCCTGATGCCCCCCGATCAAAAACGGGGAAAACCGCGTTCCCTTGCGGACGTAGAGCACGCCGATCCCCTTGGGGGCGTGGAGCTTGTGACCAGAGAAAGAGAGCATTTCGATGGCACTCTTCTGCAGGTTAATCGGGATCTTGCCGGTGGATTGCACCGCATCGGTGTGGAACGGGATGCCCCGTTCATGGGCCAGCTCCGCCGCCTTCTCCACCGGGAAGAGGACCCCCGTTTCGTTGTTGGCCCACATGAGGCTGACCACCGCCGTATCGGGGGTCAGGCTGCCGACGAACTGCTCCATGTCCAGCAGGCCGTTCTTCTCGACGGGCAGTTCCGTGATCCGGTAGCCCTGGCCGGCGAGATTGGCGCAGAGGGACTTGACGGCGGGGTGCTCAACCCGACTGGTTACGATGTGGCGCCTTTCCGGATAGGTCGCCAGGGCCGAGCGGATGGCGGCGTTGTCGCTCTCCGTGCCGCAGCTCGTGAAGATGATCTCGTCGGGCGTTGCGCCGATCAGCGCCGCGACCTGCTCGCGGGCCTCGCGGATCCTCCGGGCGACCTGGCCGCCGAAGGAGTGCATGCTGGAGGGGTTGCCGTAATATTCATGGAAATAGGGGAGCATCGCCTCCAGCACCTCGGAGGCCACCTGGGTTGTGGCATTGTTGTCCAGATAGACGGTTTTCATGGCGCCACCTCCTCGATGATCAGGTCGGGTGAAACCAGATCCCGGAGTTTCGCCTCGACGAAGTGCTTCAGCGTGATGTCGGACGCCTTGCAGGCGGCGCAGGCGCCCCGCACGGCGACGATGACGCGGTTGCCGACGACGTCGATCAGTTCGATGTCGCCGCCGTCGTGCTTCAGGGAGGGGCGGATCTCCTTTTCGAGGGCCTCCTCGATCATTCGGATCTTCTGAATGTTGGTCAGTTTCGGCGTCGCCGCCGGTTTGGCCTCGGCCCGCACCCTCTCGATGATCTGCCGGATGGCGTCATGGCAGTTGCCGCAGCCGCCACCCGCCTTGGTGTAATTCGTCACGTCCTCGACCGTCGTGAGGTTGTTTTCCCGGACGGCCCGTTCGATCTCCCGGTCCGTCACGCCGAAGCACTCGCAGATGATCTGCGCACCCGGCTCCTTGGCCGGCGCCCCCTGGTAATTCTCGATCGCCTTTTCAAGGGCCTCCTTCCCCATGACGCTGCAGTGCATTTTTTCCTCGGGCAGACCGCCGAGGAAGGCGGCGATGTCCTGGTTGGTCACCTTCTGGGCCTCCTCCAGCGTCATCCCCTTGATCATCTCGGTGAGCGCCGAAGAGGAGGCAATGGCGCTGGCGCAGCCGAAGGTCTTGAATTTCGCCTCCTGGATCCGTTTGTTCTCATCGAGTTTGAAGGAAAGTTTGAGGGCGTCCCCGCAGGCGATGGAACCGACCTCCGCGACACCGTCCGGATGATCCACTTCCCCGACATTCCGGGGGTTGAGAAAATGCTCCCTGACCTTGTCCGTGTATTCCCACATAAATCGCTCCTTAAATTTTCTTGGGTAAATGGCCAATCTTCAATCGCCGGCGTTTTCGGCCGTTATTCTAAGTCCGGCTGACCGGATTGTCAACGGATCATTCCGGATTTCAGTGGATTGAGAAATTCCACCGATTTCATATGCGGCTTATCAGGGAATGTGCTGCGAGAGGCATTGCTCGAAATATGCGCCGGTATGGGGATCACGGGCGTCGATCACCGGTAGAAGGAGGATAAGGATCGTCCTCGACAGAGACGTGCAGGGCGCCCTCGATTTTATGAAGATGATCGACAAGCGGTGTGAGCATATCATCACCCGGCAGGGCAGCCTGAAGAATGCGATCGATACCTAAGAACGGGATCGGTGCCGTACGATTTTGC
>JAPLJX010000167.1 GCA_026388375.1 Deltaproteobacteria bacterium | reverse complement strand
GCCAGATTGCTTTCTGCGAGAGCATAATCTGTCGTTTTTTGTGCTGAATTGAGATCATAGATAAACAATGCCTGTTTAAAAGAAAATTCTGCCGAGTGATATTTGTTGCTGGCAAAATGTGTTTGTTCACAATATATTCGATGAACTCACGCTTTGGCTCGTCCGTCATAAAGGAAATTTTCGTCGGCAGGGAGGAAGAATAGTAATGAATCTTTTTGAGATCAACCCCCTTATACCACGACTGCATGACCTCCAGTCGCTTTGACGCGGGCAGAAAATCCAGGAAGTAGCTTTCGCCTTCAACGCGGAGCGCATCCATGTAGAGCCGCAGCGCCAACTGGTGGCCGGCCGTGCCGTACACATCAAATCCGGCAACAAGCGCATAATAGATGCGTTCAAGCAGGGGATAGTCCGCAACCCACATCGTTTTCGGCAGATTTCCCAGTACCCCCTTATGCACGGATGCGTTGTCAAAATGGCGATAGACGGTAAGCAACGGCGTATCCGAGGCACTGTTTCCCTTCCAGATGGATTCATAGCCGAGACCGGCGTAGTGATGGGTCGTGTAGTAGTCTTGCCGGATTTTATAAAACTCAACGGCGGCCTTTTTATGTTCGTCGGTCAGCGCCTTAAAAACGCGCATGTCACTGCCGATTTCGATCGGCATGCGCAGTTTGTCGCTGTGCAACTTCAGAAAGGCCGGATACGCCACGCTCAGATCGTGATCGGGATCCAGGAACATGACCCAGAAATGATCATCGAGCACATTGAGGGCGACTTGACCTTTACAGACCGGACCATGGATGAAGGTCATGATGATATAATGCACGTTGTCCAACAGGAACTGGTAGCGCGAACGCGGGGGAATCTGTTCAAATGCGACAAAAGGATTGGCGCTCAGTTTCGCGTCATACCCTACCGTATGCGGGGACTGCAACCATTCCGGCCGGATAAAAAGCTCCTTGAAGCGAAGCAGTTTGGCGGCATCAAGGTCAAATACCATATGGGTCTTATGGACGATCGTAGAGTGGATCTTTCTGAAACGATAGTAGATCCGCTCAACGCCGGGGTCATCATAGGGGCGCACGGTGGCGATCAGATCAATGGGCAGGCCGGGCGCGGTCTTCGAGCGGACCAGTTCATAGTATTCATGGGTCGGCGTGCCGAATTTCAGATGGGCCAGGAACAGGTGCTCATAGATATAGCGCGCGGTCATGGCGTGCTTGGCGTCGTCCTGATTAAAAAACGCTTCCCACTGTTTTATTGCAAGAGCATCGCTTGCTTTCGGTGTGGTCAGCATCTCTTGCTCTGCGGCATCAGGCCCCTTCGCGCCCTGAACCAGCCAGCCCGCAACGATATCGAATTCTTCCTGTTTGAGCGGAGGAAACCCGAAAGGCATGCCGCGGTTCGGGTGTTTTTCCAGGTACCCTCCGAGCTCATCCTGGTTTTCGGCACAGGTCAGATCGTCGGCTTCAGGCCGGTACTCCCCGACGCTTTTCGGGTTTTTCATCTTGTGGGAAAGCAGCCCGATCATGATGGAGTCGTTCAACCCGCCTGACGCTTTGCTGTCGGTAACGCTGAAAAATTCTTTCTGACGCCACTCCTGGGTCGATTGGGCGTCCGTGAAGAGACGGGTTGGATCCATGGATTTCAGTCGTGTGGCATTGTAAACCGCCTTTTTCGTGGCGCCGCGGTCCGCACCCTCAAAAGAGTCGAGTTTGAGCTGGCACGGGGAATTGTAACAGGAATGGCATATCGTACAGCGCTTGTCGAGCAGTGGTTTAACTTCCTTCATGTAATCGATATGTCTCATCGGAATCTGGAAAGCCACCGGCGCCGGCGCCTTCGCAGCACATGCGACAAGAAGCCCGACCATTGCCAAAACAAGCGCTATCGTATGCCTCATAGGTTACTCCTCTTTCAAGCTGTCTTTGACCATCGGCTATTTGCCTTTCCCCGGCAATAATCTTCCCGGTGAGAAACAGATCGTCTTATATTAGAGGACCGGATACTTCACCGTGTTACCATCATCTTGACCGCTAAAAGCACAAAACCCCGCTCCTTTCCATATCTCCCTCCAATATGGCTATAAGGGGCGGAACTTTGATTTTACCGCCTTCAATATGAGCTGCTTACTATCACGATTTTCGCTTGAAATCTAAAATATAAAGAAAGGGGGCGATAACACCTTCATCAGGTTGAAAGTGGGGACAGAGTGGGGACGGGCAGGACAGGTCGTGAACTTCACGAAATGACCCTTGCAAGATACTTAATTTTAGTATAGGATAAACCATGATATGGACAGTGAAGATTATGAGACGGGCCTTGAAACAGGTTGACCGGCTGCCCGTCAAGGGAAGGGAAAGCTTGGCTGACCTTATCAGAGACATGGAGCTTCATGGGCCTGTAAGGGGAAATTGGCCGAATTATAGCAGGCTAAGCGAAAACCGCCACCACTGTCACATAAAGAAGGGGCAACCCACTTATGTGACAATATGGGAGGTAACGGACAAAAGCATAAAGCTGATTGAGGTGACATATGCAGGCACACACGAAAAAGCACCCTACTGAAACCGCTGAACTTAGATTCATCGGGCCGATTGTGAACATAGCGCGGGCCATTGAAAGCCTGAAGCCCCTGGGATTTGTGGACACGTCAGATTCTGTCCCCTGGCGCGAGGCATACCCCGAATATTCCGATGAGGATCTTCCGGGGGTCTGCCTGCGCGGATCGCGGTATAGAGAAAGTCTTACCCAAAAACAATTGGCCGACATGACCGGCATCCCGCAGCGCCATATTTCCGAAATGGAGAACGGCAAGCGGACCATCGGCAAGGAGATGGCGAAGCGCCTGGGGAAGGCACTGAATATCGGGTACAAGGTGTTTCTGTAGGAAGAAAAAGGGGCTACGGCTTTTTCTCCGTAACCCCTTTTCTTGATTTGGTGAGCCCTGTCGGGATCGAACCGACAACCTACTGATTAAGAGTCTTATTTATTGACTTTCCCGTAATAGCCTTTAACGTAAAAATACACCTTGACATTTCAATAGATAAGCCTTATCTTCTTTCCTAAGACATCATTTAAAAACAGGCTGTTTCAAGGCAAAAAGCGGGACAGGAGCGGGACTGGCGCGACATACTGATTATTTGAAGGGGGCTAAATTATGGCGGCAAAATGGATCAAGACAACATTTCCGGGAGTCCGTTTCCGGGAACATCCGACGCGGAAAAACGGAGTCAAGCGCGATCAATATTTTACCATCCGCTACAAGCTGGCCGGAAAAGACAAAGAAGAGGGCCTTGGATGGGCTTCTCAGAATTGGACGGCGGCAAAGGCATACGAGCGCTTGACAGAATTGAAGGAAAACCGAAAGACCGGGGAAGGACCGCAAACCCTGGCCGAGAAGCGGGAAATTTCCGGCAAGCGAAAAGAGGCCGACAAGCAAGCGCAAACCCTGGCCGAAAAAGAAAACGTCACCTTCGGCGATTTCATGACGAAAACCTACCTTCCACAATGCAAGCTGGACAAAAAAACAAAGACTTATGACATAGAGGAAATGCTTTACAGGGTCCACCTGGCCGACACAATAGGAGCCCTTCCCTTTTCCGAAATATCACCTTTTCATATTGAACGGATCAAAAAGGACATGGCCGAAAAAAAACACGGGAAGCTGAAAAACCGCAGACTGTCTGACCGAACCATTCAATATATTTTGCAGTTGACAAGGCAGGTTTTCCACACGGCGCGAAAGCTTGGAATATACGCCGGGGAATCACCGACAAACGCTGTCAAGTGGCCGAAGCTGGACAATATGAAATTGCGTTACCTGAGCGTTACCGAGGCGGAAACATTGCTTGCGGCACTTGCGGCAAAAAGTCAGAACCTTCACGACCTGTCGCTTCTTTCCCTTCATTGTGGCCTAAGATTCGGAGAGATTGCAAAGCTGAAATGGTCCTGTGTCAATTCAGAGGCGGGAACCCTGGCGATCCTAAACGCGAAAGCGGGGAGCCGGACAGCCTATCTGACCGAGAAGGCAAGGGCCATGCTGAAAAGCCGAAAGCAAGGGCGACCGGATGAACTGATATTTCCGAAACGATCCGGCAAAGATGGGGCAATGGATCAAGCATCAAAGGTTTTTACTGATACCGTGAAAGATCTGAAATTTAATCTTGGCGTCACTGACAGAAAGCAGAAAGTCACTTTCCACACCTTGCGGCACACTTTCGCCACGCACCTATACGAAAGCACCCACGACCTTTATTTGACACAGCGGAGCCTGGGCCATGCCACGGGCACCATGACGGCACGTTACGCGAAAATGAGTGAAAGCCGATTGAGAGAGGGCGCGGCGGCATTGGAAAAGGTTTTTGCAACGAAAGGCAAGGCCGAAGAGGGCGCCGGGCAAGTGGCGCAAGCTTCATAGTGACCATGCCGGGGATAGGGGGCACCCGAAAGCGGCAATCCTGGGCCGTTTCCCCGGTATCATTCCAGGGCGCAAACAGGGGGCGCGATCATGGGCAAGAAAAGGGATTGGAAAATAGCGGCGGACTATGATGATTTAAGAAAAAAAACCCCTTGTCAATGGGCCTGGGAGTTTTTAAGGCGGAATCCAGACTATATAAGGGAATGGGAAAAAGAACTTCCCTTGGAACTTGAACGGATAAGAAGCATTACTTCGGACACCAAAATCAAAGACGCGCCCTGGCTTGCAATGTATAGAGCATACACGCCGGGGTTATACACGCCCGAAAGTCTCTTCTTTGTTATTAGAGGGCAATCATTAAACAAATTTTTCAAGAAGTGGGGGATCCTTAACCTTGTCAACCCAGAGCAGGACTTGCCGTGTCCGAATCCCTTTCTTCAATTTTCATCTTTTGTGCATGGAACTGTAAGAGGCGGAGGGATTGGATGGGGAAAATATCTTGAAGAAAATTTTCCGCAGGGGCCTTATGCCCCGATGGTCTTTGATTTGACTCGCCCACTTAAACCGCAATTTGTT
>JAPLJX010000103.1 GCA_026388375.1 Deltaproteobacteria bacterium | reverse complement strand
GGGAGACCCCCTGCGCCTCGACCGGATCGAAGAGGAGCACATCCGGCGCGTCCTGGCTGACGCCCGCTCCCTTCAGGAGGCAGCCGATATCCTCGGCATCGACCAGGCCACCCTCTGGCGCCGCCGCAAGCAGTACGGCATCTAACAGCATGTTGAAAAAGTTTCTTTTACAGACTGCCTGCTAAGAAACATTGCATTCTGCAACCGCGCCAGGAAGCGCTCTTGCGAACTGCAAGGGAACGCCCCGCCCTGTTCAACAAATTCAGAAGCATAATCCGCGAGATACGAACATCTTTCCCCGGCACGGTCCTTGCTCAAGTCCCTCCGGGAGGAGCGAAACCATGTTCGGACTGCGCCAAAAGCTTTCTTTGGGGTTCGGGGGCCTGCTGCTGATCATCCTGATCATCGGCGGCCAGAGCATCGTCCAGTTCCGGGAACTCGGGCAATCCATCGACGTGATCCTGCGCGAGAACTACCAAAGCGTCGTGGCCTGCCAGCAGATGAAGGAGGCCATCGAACGCATGGACAGCGGCATCCTCTTTGTCCTGTTGGGGTATGACGAGGAGGGGAAAAAGCTGATCCGTACGAATGAAGAGCGGTTCGAGCAGGCCCTTAAGGTCGAGCTGGGCAACATCACCGTCCCGGGGGAAGGGGAAAAGGCCGCCACCTTGAAGGGCCTGTTTGCCCGTTACCGGGAAGCCCTCGACGGCATGCTGGCCAAGCCCCCGTCCGGCGAACTGAGCCGGAACCGGTATTTCAACGAGCTGCTGCCGCTTTTTCTGCAGACGAAGGAAACGGCGGATGAGATCCTGCGAATGAACCAGAACAACATGAACGAGGCCAACGAAAAGGCCAGAAGGCAGGCCGCGTTTGCCCGGCAGCGGATGTACCTCCTCCTATCGTTCGGCTTCCTCGTTGCAGTGGCCTTCATCTTCTTCACGGGGAGATGGATCCTGCGACCCATCAACCGCCTGATCCGTTCCGCCGAAGAGATCCGGGGCGGAAACCTGGACCTCGTCGTGCAGACCAACTCCCGGGATGAGATCGGCCGGTTGTCGGAGGCGTTCAACGATATGGCCGCCAGTCTCCGCGAATTCCGCCGCTACGACCAGGCGAAACTGAGCCGCACCCAACAGGCGACTCAGGAGACCCTCGATAGTCTGTCCGAAGCCGTGGCGATCCTGGATCTGGAGGGAAAGGTCGAGATATCGACGGAAGCCGCCCGCAAGCTTTTCGGAATCCAGGCGGGAACCAGCCTCATGGAACTTCCGTACGTTGAACTGTCCGATTCGTTTCAGAATGTTGTTGCCGGCGTTCCCGACCACCTCGGTAAAAGGCAAAAGGTCCTTCAACGGTTCGTGCATGGGAGGGAACACTATTTTTCCTTCGATGCCGCCCCCATCCGAAACCGGGCAGGACAATTGACGGGGGTGGTCCTGATCCTGAAGGATGTGACGGAACCGCGCCGCCTGGAGGAGATGAAAAGCAACCTCGTCTCGACGGTGTCACACCAGCTCAGGACCCCGCTGACATCGATCCGGATGGCCATTCACCTGCTCCTGGAGGAGAAGGTCGGGCCGCTGACCGAAAAACAGGTGGAACTCCTGCTGACAGCCCGGGATGAAAGCGATGCGCTGCACGGCATCTTGGCGAACCTGCTGGATATCAGCCGCATGGAGTCCGGCCTTCTGCAGATGGACTTTCAGGATGTCTCCCCCGCGACGCTGGTGACGGAGGCGGTTGCCCCCTTCCGCAGGGCGGCCCAGGACGGCGGTGTGGAAATGGATACAACGCTTCCCGGCGATCTGCCGACGGTCTGCGCCGATACCGGCCAGATCGGCCACGTATTTGCCAATCTTCTGTCAAACGCGCTCCGCTATACGGCGCCCGGGGGGCGGATTACGGTCTCGGCGGAGTCGGATGAACGCATGGTCCGTTTTTCCGTCTCCGATACGGGAAGCGGCATCCCCCATCAATTTCTCCAGCGGATTTTCGAACATTTTTTCCGGGTGCCGGAGCAGAAATCGGAGACGGGCGCGGGTCTGGGACTGGCCATCGCCAAGCAGATCGTCGAGGCCCACGGCGGGCACATCAACGTGGAAAGCCGGGAAGGAAAGGGGACAACCTTTTCTTTCACCCTCCGGAGGGGTGACTGTCCGGCTGAACAAATGGTGTAAAGGGGGAGGTTTCGTGTACGTAATCGTCGTTGGTTGCGGGGACGTGGGTGCGCAGTTGGCCATTCTTCTGTCCACCGAAGGGCATGATGTGGTCGTCGTCGACAAAAACCCGGGCGCCTTCAAGCGTCTCGGGTCCACATTCAACGGCATCAAGATCACCGGGTACGGGTTTGATGAGGACGTTCTCAGGGAGGCGGGGATCGAGAAATGCGATGCCTTCGCCGCAGTGACCGATCAGGACAACTCCAACATGATGGCCGCGGAGGTGGCTTCCAGGATCTACAAGGTCCCCAAGGTGGTGGCGAGGCTTTACAACGCGGAGCGGGAAAGCACCTTCCAGCAGCTCGGGTTGGACTATGTCTGCGCTACGACCATGGTGGCCCAGAGCGTCCTGGAAAAACTGGTGGAGGGACACGGCCACCATCTGGTCATGCGTGGTGACGCGGAGCTGATCGAGTTTATCGCAAGTTCCGAGGTGGACAACAAGAAGGTCATCGAAGTCCAGATTCCCAACGAGTTCCGCATCTGCCTTGTGACGCGCGACGGATCCACTTTCATTCCCTGGCGGGAGTCCATCCTGAAGGAACGCGACACGATCCTGGCGATCATCAAGAACGAGTCGCACGCACTGATCAAAAAATTCATGAGAAAGGCTTGAAGGAATGTACATCGTGATCAACGGGGGGGGAAAAGTCGGCTCCTACCTCGGCCGGACGCTCGCCGACAAGGGTCATCACGTGGCCATCATCGAGAAACGAGCGGAAGTGCTGAACAAATTGACCGAGGAGCTTCCCATCGACGTTCTCTTGATCGAGGGAGACGGATGCGATGTGAAATTCCAGGAGGATGCGGGGGTAGGGCACGCGGGGGTCTTCGTGGCGGTTACCGGAGAGGACGAGGACAACCTCGTTTCCTGCCAGTTGGCGAAGGTCCGGTTTAACGTCGGGCGTACGGTCGCCCGCGTGAACAGCCCTAAAAACGAACATATTTTCAACGCGTTGGGGATAGAGGCCATTTCCGCCACCACGGTCATCAGCCGCCTGATCGAAGAGGAGATGTCCACCGGAGAGGTATCCACCCTCCATATCCTGAAGAAGGGGCGTCTGGCCTTGGTGGAAATTACGATTCCAGTGGACCATAGTGATGTCTGTAATAAAAAAGTATCTGAACTGCATTTGCCGGGCAATACGGTGCTCGTAACGGTGTTACGCGGGGAAGAGGTCATTGTAGTGAGGGGGAATACGGTCATGGAAGCCGGAGATCGTGTGATTGCAGTTACACCCATCGAGCAGGAAGAGGAACTTCGCCGGCTCCTGATGGGCCGCTAAAAAAATCGAAGGAGTCAGAGTTATGTCCGCCAACAAATCCGAATATCTAAACCTGGGGAAGCCCCGGAATTATATCCATTATCTCGTTGGGATTGCGGTTGAATCGGCCACCGTCGGGATGCTCATGGTCATCGCCTATATCATCTCGGGCCTCGGCCTCTGGCTTCCCCGATGACGGTCCGCCCTGAATTTATGTCAACGCTCCAGAGGGAAACGTGATTATAAGACCGCGACTGAGCGACTTTAAGGTCATCTGCCTGTACACCGGGAAGGTGATCATCGGGGTGGGACTCCTGATGCTGATTCCGCTGGCGACCGCCCTGTGCTTCGGCGAGTGGAACCCGGCCATCGAGTTTCTCATCGGCATCGGCGCCTGCCTGGTGTTCGGCCTGGGCATGGAGGCATCGTGCCAGACAAGGCGGGATCTGAACTGGTCCCATGGCCTGGTGGTGGCGAGTTTCTCCTGGTTCGTGGCCACGGCGCTGGGCGCCATCCCGCACTGGCTGTCGGGCCATTTCGGGTCGTACCTCGACGCGATGTTCGAT
This sequence comes from Deltaproteobacteria bacterium, assembly GCA_026388375.1. GTDB lineage: Bacteria > Desulfobacterota > Syntrophia > Syntrophales > UBA5619 > UBA5619. The sequence goes on along the minus strand of JAPLJX010000103.1, from coordinate 10,347 downwards.
GTCATGAGCGGCTATACCACCACCGGAATGTTCCTTCTCCAGGATCTCGACCATATCAGCCATGGCCTCAACATGTGGCGCCATATCCTGACCTACGCGGGGGGACAGGGGATCATCGTGATCGCCCTGACCTTCCTGTTTCGGGGAACGGCGGGCGCCTACAAGGTCTATGTGGGGGAGGGCAAGGACGAACGCCTCCTGCCGAACGTCATTCAAACGGCGCGGGCCATCTGGCTGGTCTCGCTGATCTATCTGATCGTCGGCTCCTTGGCGCTGTGGATCGCCGGCCTGTGGCTGGGGCAGGGATACGTGAGAGGGGGGCTGCACGCCGTCTGGATCTTCATGGCCGGCTGGTCCACCGGCGGATTCGCCCCCCAATCCTACAACACGCTGTACTATCATTCGCTGGTTTATGAGATGATCTGTGCGATCATCTTCATCGGCGGCTCCTTCAACTTCGCCCTCCACTGGGCCGTCTGGACGGGAGACAAATCTGAAATCAGGAAGAACATCGAAATGATATCATTCTTTATCACGGTGACGCTGGCGATGCTGATCGCCACCGCCGGACTCATGGCGCTCGACGTTTACCCCGACACGATGGCCCTCTTTCGGAAAATGTTCTACCAGGTCGCCAGCGGGCATACGACCACGGGATTCAGCACCATCTACTCGCGGACGTTTGTCCGGCAGTGGGGGCCGCTGGCCATGCTCGGGGTGACCCTGGCGATGGCGATCGGCGCGAGCGCCTGTTCCACCGGCGGCGGCTTCAAGGGTATCCGCATGGGCATCATCTTCAAGGCCCTTCTGCAGGACGTGCGCCGCATGATCTCTCCCGAAAGCGCGTGGGTGACGGCAAAATGGCATCACATCACGACCCGCGTGCTGGACGACCAGACCGTCCGCACGGCCATGCTGATCGTTCTTTCCTACATCGGCATCTATACCCTGGGGACCCTCGTCGGGGTTTATTACGGCTACGATCTTGTCGAGGCGCTGTTTGATTCCGTCTCGGCCGGGTCCAATACGGGCCTTTCCTGCGGGGTGGTGAGCCCCTCCATGCCCGTCCCCATGAAGATCGTCTACATCTTCGAGATGTGGGCCGGACGGCTGGAGTTCATGAGTGTCTTCGCCTTGATGGGCTATATCGTGGCATTGCTGCGGGGAAAGTGAGGCCGGCGGATCGGATGGGAAATCATGGGTATTCTATGATGATACGGATTCACGGGGCGACCGCAAGGATGACGGGCTTTTTCATTGCCGTGGCACTGCTTCTTTCCATCCTTTCGGGAACGGCCCGAAGCCAGCCTCCCGGCCACCGGATCGGCGTCAACCCGGCCTATCCCGTTCCTGCCGGGGAAACCCCCGCGGGGATCGAGGTGAACAGTTCGACGCTGGTGGAAAATGCCAATCTCTGGAACGGGCGGATCGTCGCCTTCAAGGGCGAGGCGATCGGGGAGTGCATGGTTCGGGGGAAAATGGCCTGGCTCCATCTCAATGATGACGCCTACATGGAGAGGAACATCGAGGAGGGCGCCGTCCTAGGGGGATACAACGGCGGCCATGCGGTCTGGGTGTCCGCCGAACTGGCTCAAAAGATACGCTTCTTCGGGGATTTCAAGCACGAGGGGGACATCGCCAGGGTGACCGGGGCGTTTAATGCGGCCTGCAGGGAGCACGGGGGAGACATGGACATCCACGCCTCGTCCCTGGAGATCATCCGGCCCGGCCATCCGGTGCGTCATGCGGTGAATATGCAGAGGGGCATGATCACCGCGTTGCTCTTTGTCATCGCCGCCCTGTTATACGGGATTCGCCGGATAGCGGTGCGCCGCCGGATATGATGAACTACCCCGCAGCAAGCTACGGGTCATCTAAGACATCAAGGAACGAAGCAAGCTTCGGGAAATATCACCCGAAGAGATTTAAGGGAGTGTAAACTATGTTAGCGGATATTGTTTATTGTATTGTCCCCATTATATTTTTTGGCCTTTGCGTTTTGTTCGCCAAAGCCTGTGAGAGGTTATAGCCATGCTGGATATCATTGTCGGGATAGTCGGGATAATTTTAATCATCTATCTGTTGGCCAGCGTCATTCGACCGGATTTATTTTAACGGAGGCATCACAAAATGGACATATATGGGTGGTTGCAACTTGCAGCCTTTATCGGCCTGCTCCTGTTCCTGACCAAGCCGATGGGACTTTACCTGCTTCGCGTTCTGGACGGCGAAGGACGCACTTTTCTCGATCCCGTCCTGAAGCCGGTGGAACTGTTGTTTTACCGGATCTTCCGGGTGGATCGAAAGCAGGAACAGGACTGGAAACAATATACCATTTCTCTGCTCATGTTCAGTCTTATTGGCCTGCTTTTTACCTATCTGATACTCCGGCTGCAACACCTGCTGCCGCTGAATCCGCAAGGCCTCGGCCCGCTCAGCCCCGATCTGGCCTTCAACACGGCGGCCAGCTTTACCACCAATACCAATTGGCAAAGCTATGGCGGCGAATCGACCCTGTCCTACTTTTCGCAGATGGTGGGGCTGGCGTTCCATAATTTTGTTTCCGCCGCGGTGGGAATCGCCATCGCCGCCGCCTTGGTGCGGGGCATCGCCCGCCATACCGCCAAGACCATCGGCCACTTCTGGGTGGATTTGGTGCGGGTAAATCTCTATCTGCTTTTTCCGATCTGTCTCATCTATGCCCTCTTTCTAGTCTCCCAGGGGATGATCCAGAATTTCAAAGCCTATGAGACGGCGAAAGTGGTTGAGCCTTACACTGTTCAAGTCGTCAAAAAGGACACCACCGGTCAGGAGATGAAAGACGCGCAGGGCAAGGCCGTCATGGAAGAGCACAAGATTGACACCCAGACGATCGCCCAGGGACCCATGGCCTCGCAGGTGGCCATCAAGATGCTGGGGACCAACGGCGGCGGCTTCGTGAACGCCAATGCCGCCCATCCCTATGAAAATCCGACGCCGCTCTCGAATTTCATCCAGATGCTCTCCATCTTTCTTATCCCCAGCGGCCTCACCTACTATCTCGGCCGAATGGTAAAGAACCGCCGGCACGGCTGGGCGATCTGGGGGGCAATGGCCGTGCTCTTTCTGGCCGGCGTCCTCATCTGCTGGTCGGCCGAATCGGCCGGCAACCCCCATCTGACAGCACTGGGTATTGACCGCGCCGGAGGCAACATGGAGGGCAAGGAGGTCCGTTTCGGGATCTTCAATTCCGCGCTTTTTGCCACCGTTACCACCGACGCCTCCTGCGGAGCGGTGAACGCCATGCATGACTCCTTTACCCCTCTGGGGGGACTCGTTCCCCTGACCAACATCCAACTGGGTGAGGTGGTCTTCGGCGGGGTGGGCGCCGGTCTCTACGGCATGCTGGTTTTCGTGATACTGACGGTATTTCTGGCCGGCCTGATGGTGGGACGGACGCCGGAATATCTGGGGAATAAAATCGAAGCCTATGATGTCAAGGTCAGCGTCCTGGCCGTTCTGGTCCTCTGTTTCAGCATCCTCGGCTTTGCGGCCTGGTCGGCCGTCCGACCCTGGGGACTTGCCGGGCTGAACAACATGGGGCCGCATGGTCTGTCGGAGCTCCTCTATGCCTATTCGTCCGCCGTCGGCAATAATGGCAGCGCTTTTGCCGGATTGAACGCCAATACCCCCTGGCTGAATACCACCCTGGGGATCGCCATGCTCTGTGGCCGTTTCCTGTTCATTGTACCCGTCCTGGCGCTGGCGGGAAACCTGGCCAGAAAGAAGCTGGTGCCGGAAAGCGCAGGCAGTTTCCCCGTTTCAGGCCTGACCTTCATTGTCCTGCTGGTCGGTACGGTAGTGATCGTGGGAGCGTTAACCTTCTTTCCGGCCTTGGCCATGGGTCCCGTTGTGGAGCATTTTATTATGACGGGCTCAGGGAAACTATTCTAAATCGAGGATTCAATATTATGGCTGCCAAGAAACTTTCGCTATTCGATCAACATATCATCGTCCAGGCCCTGGGTGCTTCTTTTCAGAAACTGCACCCGGTAACGATGATGGGAAATCCCGTAATGTTTGTAACCGAGGTAGGCGCCATGATCACCACTATCGGCCTTTTTTTCAAAACGCCCGGTGAGTCCATCGGTTTTGGATTCCAGGTGGCAATCTGGCTGTGGTTTACCGTGTTTTTCGCCAATTTCGCCGAGGCCATGGCCGAGGGGCGCGGCAAGGCCCAGGCTGATGCGTTACGCAAGACGCGGACCCATACCATCGCCAATCGCACCCTGGCCTCCGGCGCCACCGAACAGGTTCCGGCGGAGATGTTGCGCAAGGGGGATGTTGTCATAATCTCGGCCGGAGAGCCGATTCCGGCGGATGGGGATGTTATCGAAGGCGTGGCCTCGGTGGACGAGTCCGCCATTACCGGGGAATCGGCGCCGGTTATTCGTGAGTCCGGCGGAGACCGGAGCGCCGTGACCGGCGGCACGCGTGTTTTGTCCGATCAGATCAAAGTGATGGTGACGGCCAATCCCGGAGAAAGCTTCATGGACCGGATGATCAGCCTCGTGGAGGGGGCACAGCGCCAGAAAACACCGAACGAAATTGCCCTGATCATTCTTCTTTCAGCCCTGACGATCATTTTTCTGGTCGTCATCCTGACCCTGAAATGCTTCGGTCTCTATTCGGGCATTTCCTTTACCATCACCGTCCTGGCGGCACTTTTAGTCTGCCTGATTCCCACCACCATTGGCGGACTCTTGAGCGCCATCGGGATTGCGGGCATTGACCGGCTGGTGCAAAAAAATGTCCTGGCCATGAGCGGCCGGGCCGTCGAGGCAGCCGGAGATATCGACGTACTGCTGTTGGATAAAACCGGTACCATAACCCTCGGGAACCGCCAGGCCACGGAATTCATCCCCGCCCCCGGTTTGACGACCGAAGAGCTGGCTGATGCCGCCCAGCTGGCGTCGCTGGCCGACGAAACACCGGAAGGACGGAGCATCGTTGTCCTGGCCAAGCAGTATGGTCTGCGGGGTCGCTCCATCGCCGACATGCCCCGTGCCGATTTTATTAACTTTACGGCCCACACCCGCATGAGCGGCGTCGACATCGACGGTCGGCAGATCCGTAAAGGCGCCCCGGATGCCGTGAAAAATTTTATCGGCCGGGATTTTCCCCGACCCGTCGCCGAGGCGGTAGAAATTGTTTCCCGTTCCGGTGGGACGTCCTTGGTGGTCGCCGAAAAGGACCGGGTGTTAGGCGTTATCCATCTGAAAGATATCGTCAAGGGAGGGCTGAAAGACCGCTTCACCCGTTTCCGGGCCATGGGCATCAAGACGGTGATGATTACGGGCGATAACAAGCTCACGGCGGAAGCCATCGCGAAAGAGGCCGGCATGGACGATTATCTGGCCGAGGCACGGCCGGAAGACAAACTTGCCTTGATCCGGAAGGAACAGGCCGCTGGTCACCTGGTAGCCATGACGGGCGACGGCACAAATGACGCACCGGCCCTGGCCCAGGCCGACGTGGGCGTGGCCATGAATACGGGCACCCAGGCAGCGAAGGAAGCCGGTAACATGGTGGATCTGGATTCCAATCCCACGAAACTTATCGAAATCGTGGAAATCGGCAAGCAGATGCTCATCACGCGGGGGGCGCTTACCACCTTCAGTATCGCCAATGACGTGGCAAAATATTTTGCCATCATCCCGGCGATGCTGATCAGCCTCTTTCCGGAGATTGCCCCCTTAAATATCATGGGACTGAGATCGCCGCAAAGCGCCATCCTTTCCGCCGTCGTTTTTAACGCCGTCATCATCGTCCTGCTGATCCCACTGGCCCTGCGGGGTGTGAAATTCCGGCCTTTGAGCGCCGCTTCACTTTTGAGACGAAACCTGTTAATCTACGGGTTAGGCGGCCTGGTTGCTCCCTTTGTGGGCATCAAACTGATCGATATGCTGATGGGCATCTTGCCCTGGAGATAAGGAGAAACATCCATGATAAAAAGCATCATAAACGAATTACGTATTTCCTTTATTGCGACGGTATGTTTGGCCGTTCTGCTATGCGGCATCTATCCGGCCCTTGTTTGGGCTGTTGCCCAGGGTCTGTTTCACTCTCAGGCCAACGGTTCGTTGGTCTCGGTAAAGGGTCAGGTTATCGGCTCATCCCTATTGGCCCAACGTTTTGCCGGTCCGCGTTACTTCCATCCCCGTCCTTCGGCGGCGGGAGATGGTTATGACGCCGCCAATTCCGGCGGCAGTAATCTGGGGCCGACATCGCAGAAACTGATCGCTGTGGTCAAAGAGCGTGCGATCGCCTATCGTACCGAAAATAACCTGGCGCCGGGGGTGGTGATTCCGGTGGACGCGGTTACGGCCTCGGCCAGCGGTCTGGACCCCCACGTGAGCGTCCCGAACGCCTTTCTGCAGGCAAGGCGCGTTGCCGAGGCTCGCGGGCTCAACGAGGAAGCGGTCAGGAGGAGTATTGCGGCCCATACGGAAGGGCGCGACCTCGGGATCCTGGGAGAGCCGAGGGTGAACATCCTGATGCTGAACCTGGACCTGGACGGAAAAGGATGACACCGATGCCGATGGCAAACGACAGGGCTGATGCTTTTCTGCGGATGATCCGCCGTTCCCAGCGGGGAGGGTTCAAGGTCTATCTCGGCTATGCGGCGGGCGTCGGCAAGACCTGGCAGATGCTCCAGGAAGGACACAAGCTCAAGGAGGACGGCATCGACGTGGTCATCGGCCTCGTGGAAACGCACGGCCGGGCCGATACGGCTAAGCTGATCGAGGGGCTGGAGGTCATTCCCCGGCGCAGCCAGCTCTACCGAGGGATCGCCATGGAGGAGATGGGTGTCGATGCCCTCCTGCGCCGCAAACCCCAGGTCGCCCTGGTGGATGAGCTGGCCCATACCAATGTTCCGGGAAGCCGGAACGCCAAGCGGTACGAGGACGTCCAGGACCTGCTTGCGGCCGGAATCCATGTCATCACGACAATGAACGTCCAGCATCTGGAGAGCCTCTACGACACCGTGGAGCGGGCCGCCGGGGTGAAGGTGCGGGAACGACTCCCCGACAACGTGCTGGCCGAGGCGGATCAGATCGTCAACGTGGATCTTACGCCGGAGGATCTGCAGGAGCGCCTTCGGGAGGGGAAAGTGTATCCGACGGAGAGGATCGGAACCGCGCTTTCGAACTTCTTCACGGTTCCCCATCTGGAAAATCTGCGAGAGCTGACCCTCCGGGAGATGGCTGCCCAGATCGATTTGCGGCGGCACGAGACCCCGGTGGACGATGGGACCTTGACCCCGGACCAGATCATGGTCTGCCTGAGTTCCCGGGGACCCAACAGCGAGAAGCTCCTCCGATACGCCTCACGGCTGGCCGGGAAGCTCAACCGAAACTGGTATGCCGTCTATGTACAGACGCCAGCGGAGGAAGCCACGGTGATCGACAGTAAAACCCAGCGCCTCCTCTCCGGGACGATGACCCTGGCCAAGGAACTCGGTGCGATGGTCTTCACCTACAAAGGGGAGGATATCGTCGCCACCGTCCTCCGTTTTGCCCATGAATACCGGGTCGGCCACATCGTGCTGGGATCTCCCGCGCCCATCCCCTTCTGGAAACGGATCATCGGCCGCAGGAGCATCCCGGAGAGGTTGATGGAAGAGGCCCGGGGGATGACCATCGTCATCCTGGATACCCGGCTGCAAGAGCCCGGCCCTCCGCCCGTGGTCCGGGAAGAGATCCCTCCACCGGCGGTTGCGCCCCGCCCACCCGCGGAGGAACCCCCGTTTCTGCTGGGCTCATTCCTGAATGAGGACGGGATTGTCCTATGGGGGGAACCCGTCGATAAAAACACGGTCTTGGAAAGGCTGGTCCGGTCCGCCTGCCCGGACGGCCTGCAGAACGAAGCCCTGCAGGCCGTCCGGGCGCGGGAGGCGCAGGGCAGCACGTTCTTCAACGAAGGGGTGGCTTTCCCCCATGCCCGGCTGGCCGGTCTGACGAGGCCGCTGGTCGCCCTGGGGCTGACACGGGGGGGCGTCCCGGATGCCGCCGTGGAAAAGCCGGTGGAATACGTCTTTCTGAGCCTGTCCCCCCTGGAGAATCCGGAAATTCAGGTCCGGATTTTGGCCCTGGCCGCGCGCACCCTCCGGAACCGGCAACTCTCCCAAGCACTGCGGGCGGCGGCCGAGGCCCGCGAGGTGCACTTGGCCCTGAAGAGCTGGGAGGAATCCTCACCGTCCCCTAAGGCCGCACCCCTCAATATCTTTCATTGATAACCGCCTCTGTTTCTGATAGATAAAACGGTTAAGAGCTGGGAATGCTTCCCGGCGTCGGGCAGGGACGGTATGCTGATCGCCATCAACAATCAGAATCCCCAGATGCGGCTGATCCGCAGGGCGGTGGAAATCCTCCGCGGCGGCGGGATCGTCATCTATCCGACCGACACGGTCTACGGGATGGGGTGCGACCTGTTCAACAAGAAGGGAATTGAGAGGATCTACGAGATCCAGCGCCGCGACCGGAGGCAGCCTCTCAGCTTCATCTGCTCCGACCTCAAGGACATCAGCCGATACGCGCGGGTCTCCGACGACGCCTACAAGATCATGAAACGTCTCCTCCCCGGGCCCTATACGTTCATTCTCGAGGCCTCCCGCGCCGTTCCCAAAATAATCCTCCCCAAGCGGCAGACGACCGGCATCCGGGTCCCCGACAATCGGATCTGCCAGGACCTGGTTGCCGAGATGGGCTCCCCCGTCATCAGCACCAGCGTCAAGAACGGGGAAGGCGAACTTTTGAGCGACCCCAGGATCATCGAGGAGCTCTTCGGCAAGCGGGTGGATATGATCATCGACGGCGGGATCATCGCCGCGACACCATCGAGTGTGGTCAGCCTCCTCGACGAAGGGGTGGAGGTCATCAGAGCAGGAAAAGGCGATGTATCCGCCTTTCAATAAACGCGCGGAGGTCGACGGACCATAAAGCGATGCCGCCGTCCCGGAGAAGACCCGGCTGTCCCCCTTGCCCACAACATGGCAGACGGAGCAGGGATTCTCCAGCGGCGAGCGGTCCGCAGCGGACCAGCGCGGAAGACTGAACGCCTAATTGAAAAGGATCTTTATGAAAAAACAGATGCTGATCAACGCCGTCCACCTTGAGCAGAAACGCATGGCGATCGTGGAAGACGGCAAACTGGTCGAATTCAACATCCAGATGGCCGTAAGGGAGCCGATTACCGGCAATATCTACAAGGGGCTCGTGATGAAGGTGGAGCGGGGGCTCCAGGCCGCCTTCGTAAACTACGGCGGCCGAAAGGACGGCTTTCTCCCGCTGCGCGACGTTAGCTCCAACTACTTCACGGATACAAACGGCGGCCGCGAGGGCGCGAAATCCATGCTCAAACCCGGCCAGGAGGTCCTCGTCCAGATCCTCCGAGAGGTCGGCGAACGCAAGGGCGCCCTGCTGACCTCTTACATCTCCCTGCCGGGACGCTACCTGGTTCTGCTCCCCAACAAGGATAGCAGCGGCGTCTCCCGAAAGATCGAGGACGAGGAGGACCGCAAGCGGCTCAAGGAGCTTGTCGAACAGATCAGGACCGAAGACGGGGTCGGGTTCATCGTCCGGACGGCCGGGATGAACCGGACCAAACAGGAGCTGGCCCGCGACTACCAGCACCTCTCCCGTCTCTGGAAGGAGATCCAGAAAGGGGCCGCCGAAACGGCAGCGCCCGCCCTGATCTACCAGGAGAGCGCTTTCGGCGTCCGCTCGCTACGGGATTACTTCACCACGGACATCGAAGAGATTCTCGTTGACGATCTGGAAACTTTCCGCCAGGTGCGGGCCTACTGCAAGGCCGTCGCACCACGGAATCTCAAGATGATCAAGCTGGACAAGGAAAAGACCCCCCTCTTCGACAAATACCAGTTGGAAGATCAGATCCGCGTGATCTATCAGGACCACGTGGACTTGAAGTCCGGCGGCTACCTGATCATCAACCCGACGGAGGCGATGATCACGATCGACGTCAACTCGGGCCGGGGCTCCCACAAGCGGAACGTTGAGGAAACCGCCTACCAGACGAACACGGAGGCGGCGGAAGAGATCGCCCGTCAGCTCCGTCTGCGCGACCTCGGGGGGCTGATCGTCATCGACTTCATCGACATGATGGATAACAAGCACAACGCGGAGGTGGAGAAGGTCTTCAAAAAGGCCATCGCCCTGGACCGGGCGCGGATCCAGCTCTCCCACATCTCCAAGTTCGGCATCCTGGAGCTCTCGCGCCAGAAGAAGCAGTCAACGATCCAGGAGATCAGCTACACGCCCTGCCCCTTCTGCCGGGGTCGGGGGG
>JAPLJX010000425.1:706-19563 GCA_026388375.1 Deltaproteobacteria bacterium | reverse complement strand
GGTGCCCAAGAAACTGAAACCGCCGAAAGGGGATCTGTATCACACGGTGGAAACGCCCCGCGGGGAGCTCGGCATCTATATCGTCAGCGACGAAAGCGACAAGCCATACCGGATGAAGTGGCGGGTGCCCTCTTTTTCGAACCTGATGATCTTCCCCGAGTTGGCCAAAGGGAACATGCTGGCCGATGCCGTGGCGATCCTGGGGAGCCTTGACCTGGTGATACCGGAAATAGATCGATAATTGGTAATGGCCCAATGGAACAGATCGGAAACATGATCGGCTGGGAAACGGTAAAGATGATTGTCGGCCTCGTCGGCGTGCTGGCTTTTGTCGTGTTCAACGCTCTCATATTGACCTGGGCGGAGAGAAAAGTGGCAGGGCACATGCAGCGGCGGATCGGACCCAAGGAGGTCGGCCCCTACGGTCTGATACAGCCGATCGCCGATGCGCTGAAACTGCTGGGCAAGGAGATCCTGACGCCGCGGGGCGTGGACAAACCCCTCTACTATCTCGCCCCCATGATCATTTTCGTCCCCGTTCTCGTATCCTTCATTGTCATTCCTTTCAGCGCCTCGCTTCAGGTTATGGACATCAACGTGGGCATCCTGGTGATCCTGGCATTTTCATCCCTTTCGGTGTTTTCCATTCTGATGGCCGGCTGGGGGTCCAACAACAAATATGCGCTGATCGGGGCCATCCGAAGCATTGCCCAGAACATTGCCTATGAGATCCCGCTCTTGCTGGCGCTTTTGTCCATCATCATGATGACCAACTCCTTCTCATTGAAGACCATCGTGGAGGCGCAAAAGGGACTCTGGTTTGTCGTTTACCAGCCGCTCGCCTTTTTGATCTATTTTATCGCCGCCGTCGCCGAGACCAACCGAACCCCCTTTGACCTGCCCGAGGCGGAAAGCGAACTGGTGGCGGGCTATCACACGGAATATTCCGGCATGAGATTTGCGCTCTTCTTTCTTGCCGAGTATACGAATGTTTTTATCGTCAGCGCCATTGCCGTCACATTTTTCCTCGGCGGATACCAGGGGCCCTTTTTGCCCGGGATTGTCTGGTTTCTGCTGAAGTCCTATCTCCTCGTCTTCGTCATCATGTGGTTGAGATGGACCTATCCCCGCGTGAGGTTCGACCAGTTGCTGAACATATCCTGGAAAGCGCTTATCCCTCTGGCTTTCATCAACCTGCTGGTTACGGGAGGGCTATTGAAGTTATGACGGTATCACCTTCGGCATTCATCCGGGGTACGGGTTCGCTGCTGGCCGGCCTGGGGGTTACCATCAGGGCTATGTTTCAGCCGGTGGTAACGTGCCAGTATCCGCGCCAGTTGCTGAATATCAGCCCGCGGTTCCGCGGTCATACCAAACTCCTGGCCGACAGAGAAAATCCAGGGAAAAACGGTTGTATCGCCTGCGGCATCTGCGCGAAGAACTGTCCGTCGGGATCCATCTCGAATATCGAGGGGGAAAAGCGGGAGGGCGAAAAGAGGAAGACCGCCACATCCTATACCCTCGATTATACGACGTGCAGCCAGTGCGGCATTTGCGTGGAGAGCTGCCCGTCCGATTGCCTCGCTTTTTCCGCTGATTTCAATGCCGCAGGTTATAAAAAAGAGGATTTTCATTACGATCTGGTCAAGGAATTTGAAAAAAGGAAAAAGACATCATGAATTTGGGTGAAATCATATTCCTGATCACCATTGTCGCGACGCTGGGCGGCGCCGCAATGGCCGTTTTATCCGGGTCCATCATCTATGCGATGATGGGACTGGTCACCACCATGTTCGGAATCGCCGGTCTTTATGTCTACCTGGACAACCCCTTTCTCTCCATGATGCAGATCCTGATCTATGTGGGGGCCGTTTCCGTTCTGATTGCCTTTGCCATCATGCTGATCGGTCCGCTTTACCGGAAGCCGAAGGAGTGGACCACCGTCGGAAAATTCGTCGCGGCGCTGGGTGTTGCGCTGGTTTCCCTGTTCATGTTCGTCCGATTCGTCATGGAAACCTTTCCGAGAGCGGGAAATCCCTCTTTTAAGATCACGACAAAGGAGATCGGCCGCCTTTTTTTCAACAATCTGGTTCTGCCCTTTGAGCTGATATCGCTTCTTGTGGTTGTGGCTATTTTAGGCGCGATCATGCTTGCCCTTTTTTCCAGGGGGAACAAATGACCGATTTGTTATACAACAATCAGCACATCTATCTGTTTGTAGCCCTGTTATTGCTATTTTTCGGTATTGCAGGCGTGGTCTACCGGCGCACCCTGATCGGGATGCTGGTCTCCATGGAGCTGATCATGAACGGCGCCGGCTTGAACCTGGTCGCCCTGAACCGATTCGTCTCCCCCGAGAACGGCTACGGGATGGCTTTTACGCTCATCATCATGGGGATTGCCGCGGCGGAAGCAGCCATCGCGCTCGGCATCATCATGCTCATTTTCAAGAAATATAAGCACATCGAGGGCGGAGATCTGAAGGAGATGAAAGACTGACCTATGGTTATGGAGAGCGCACTACCCCTATTGCCGATCGGCATTGTTCTCGTTACCTCCATTCTCATCATGGTTTCGGGCAAGCGGCCGAACCTGAGAGAGTTCTGGTCCATTGCCGGCGCCGTGCTCACCTTTTTGTCCGTGATGGCCATGGTTCCCGCCATCTGGCAGGGCAACCGCATCCTTTATACGCTTTCCACCATCGCCCCCGGAATCTCGTTGAATTTCCGGGTGGACGCGCTCTCTTTGATCTTCGGCATCGTTTCGTCGTTTCTGTGGATCTTTGCCTCCATCTACAACATCGGTTACATGCGGAGCCTCAACGAGCATGCCCAGACCCGGTATTACACCTGTTTTGCGATTGCGATCTTCGGGGCCCAGGGCGTCTCCTATTCGGGCGGTCTCTTTTCCCTCTACCTCTTCTACGAGGTCATCACCCTCTTCACCTATCCGCTGGTTGCCCACCATCAGGATGAAGAGGGGTATGCCGGGGCCAAGAAATACCTTGTTTATCTGATGGGAACATCAAAGGGTTTTCTGCTGCCCGCGCTGATCCTGGCGTATGTGATGACGGGAACGCTGGACTTCGCCGATAACATCCGCACGGGTGTGTTTCCCTCGACGGCAGATCCGATCTGGATTACCGTGACCTATGTGCTCTTTATCGCCGGGTTCGCCAAGGCAGCCATCATGCCCTTCCACAACTGGCTGCCTTCGGCCATGGTTGCCCCTACGCCCGTCCGCGCGCTGCTGCATGCCGTTGCCGTCGTGAAAGCCGGTGTGTTCTGCATTACCAGGGTCATGCTTTCCACGTTTGGAACAGGCGTCCTGCAGGATCTGGGAATCGGCCTGGTCACGGCCTACGTCGTATCCTTCACCATCCTCGCCGCTTCCATTATCGCCCTCACGAAAGATGACCTGAAGGCACGGCTGGCCTATTCCACGGTCAGTCAGTTGTCGTATATCATCCTGGGTGTGGCTCTGCTGGACAATTCGGGTGTGCTGGGCGGGATCATTCATATCGTCAATCATGGATTCGCCAAGATCACCCTGTTCTTCTGCGCCGGGGCCATCTATGTGGCCCACCACAAGAAAAAGATCAGCGACATGGCGGGGATCGGCTACGCGATGCCCTTTACAATGGGGGCTTTTGCGCTGGCGTCGCTCAGCATGATCGGCGCGCCGCCCGTGGGCGGTTTCGTTACGAAATGGTACCTGTTGAACGGCGCCCTGGAGATCAGAAATATCCCGATCTTCATCGTACTGGTGGCCAGCACCATCCTGAACGCCGGTTATTTTGTCCCCATTACGATCCGGGCATTTTTTGAGGGGAAAAAGGAGCGCTGGAGCAGAAAAGATATTCAGGAAGCGCCGCTGACGATGGTGGTGCCCCTGGTTCTGGCGTCAATCATCTCGCTGGTGCTCGGAATATTTCCCGATTTCTTTGTCGGGCTGATCGGGAAACTCTTTTGAAGTGAACCTTCCCCTACCCCGGCGGGAGGGGACCAAGGGGAGGGGGAAATAAGAGGTTTGGGATGAATGTATTGAAGATCATAGAATACCTGAGAGCGAAAGCCGCGTCGCTGAAGATCGCTTTTTTTGTCTTCCTGGGCGCGCTGGTTTTGCTGGACATATTGCTGCCGCGGGAGGATGCCCATTACTTTGTGGATAAGATTTATGCCTTCTGGACTCTTTTTGCGCTGGCGGGCTGCTTTCTGCTCATCAAGATCAGCAAGGGAATCGCACACTTGTTTCTGAGCAAGGACGAGGATTATTATGGATAGTTGGATTCATCCGGCGCTCTTCTTTTTCGTGGGAGCCTTGCTTTTGCCTCTGCTCCGGGGGAAGGCAAAAAAGGGGTTCATTCTGCTGATCCCCATTGCGGCCATCGCATCCGTTGCGTCTGCCCAGAACGGGATCTACGGGGTGTACCATTTCCTCGGCGTCGAAGGGGTGTTCGGACGCGTTGACAAGCTCTCCATGGTCTTTGCGTGGGTATTCGTGATCATGGCTTTTCTGGGCGCCCTCTATGCGCTGCACCGGGAAGAAGACGGGCACCACATGGCCGGTTTCTTTTATGTGGGAAGCGCCCTGGGGGCCCTCTTTGCCGGCGATTACCTGACCCTCTTCATCTTCTGGGAGGGCATGGCCTTCTCTTCCGTATTCCTCATCTGGTACCGCAGGGAGAAAAAATCGATCGAGGCGGGCTTCCGCTATCTGCTGTTCCATGTTTTCGGAGGCCTCCTGTTCTTTGCCGGGATGATGCTCTATTACCACAAGACGGGGAGTCTTGCCTTCAACAGCATTCTGCCCGCCAACGCCTCCTGGCCGGAATACCTGATTCTTGCCGGTTTTGCGCTGAACGCCGCCGTACTGCCTCTCCATGCATGGCTTCCCGATGCCTATCCGGAGGCGACCGTCGAAGGCGCCGTATTTTTATGCGCATTTACGACCAAAACGGCGGTCTACGTTCTGGCACGGGGTTTTTCCGGCTTTGAAATCCTGGCCATCATGGGAACGGCCATGACGGTATTCGGGGTCTGCTACGCCGTCATCGAAAATGACATCCGCCGCGTTCTGGCCTATCACATCATCAGCCAGGTGGGCTACATGGTGGCCGGCGTCGGCATCGGCACCGCCATGGCGGTGAACGGCGCGGCGGCCCATGCCTTTGCCCACATCCTCTACAAGGCGCTGCTCTTCATGGGCGCCGGGTCCATCCTTTATATGACCGGGACGGCGAAACTCAGCCGGCTCGGCGGCTTGTACAAATACATGCCGCTGACGATGATTTTTTATGTCGTGGGGGCCGTATCGATTTCCGGATTTCCGCTGTTCAGCGGGTTTGTCAGCAAATCGATGATCGTCTCCGCGGCGCATCATGAGGGAAGAATCTGGCTCATGTCATGGCTCAATCTGGCGGGCATCGGAACCTTCCTCTCCGTCGGATTGAAGGTGACCTATTTTGCCTTCTTCGGCAAGGAGGCGGCGGAGCCTCTCCAGGCCAAGGACCCCCCGCTGAACATGCTCTGGGCGATGGGACTCACCGCGCTGCTCTGTTTCCTCATCGGCGTCTTTCCGCAGATGTTGTATGCGCTGCTGCCTTTCCCGGTGGAGTACCACCCGTATAACCTGGCCCACCTCTCGGAGGCGATGCAGATCCTTGCCTTTACGGGCCTGGTCTTCTACCTGATGGTGAAGAAGCTCACCCCCGAGGCGAAGTGGAACCTCGACGTCGATTGGTTCTATCGCAAAGGGACGCTGCTCTTCATGAAGTTTGACGCAAAGGTGATCGCCCCGTTTGACACGCTGTGGGGAGAACTTTACCGCACGCTGGGGCTCCGAGCGCTTTTCAAGAATGCGGAACTTTCGTATGCCTTCGATCGGAAGGCCATTGACGGGGTCGTCGACGGCACGGCCTATTCCGTCATGGATTTCGGCTCCGTCGTAAAAAAAATGCAGACGGGAAAAATTCAGACCTATATCGGCCTTTCGCTTTTCCTGTTTTTTGCAATTCTGTGGCTGGTTTTATAGGTCGGATACTGAAAGGCTTTTAAGGAAAAAGAAACCATGTTGCCATACTTGACCATGAATCCCTTCGGGTTCCCGATACTTTCCACGGTGATCTTTCTGCCCCTGGTTGGGGTGTTCTTCATCCTTTTCCTGAAGGACGGCAACAAGATCAAGACCACGGCTTTCGTCGCGGGGCTTCTGACGTTAGGGGTCTCGCTGATGCTTTTTTTCAACTTCAATGCCGGGACGCCGCAATTCCAGTTCGGCGAGCGTCTCGCCTGGATACCGGCTTATAACATCAACTACGTTCTCGGGGTGGACGGCATCTCGATCATGCTGATCGTGCTGACGGCGATGATCTCACCCCTCTGTGTTCTTTGCTCCTGGAAGGCGATCGAAAAGCGGGTGAAGGAGTTCATGATCTGCATTCTGCTCATGGAAACCGCGATGATCGGCGTCTTCTGCGCGCTTGATTTCATCCTGTTTTACGTTTTCTGGGAGGCGATGCTCATCCCGATGTACCTCCTTATTGCCGTCTGGGGCGGGCCGAACAAGGATTACGCCTCGCTGAAGTTCTTCATTTACACGCTGTTCGGCAGCGTTTTTCTTCTGGTCGCGATCATCGCCCTCTACCTTACGAACGGCACCTTCAGCATCCCCGAGGCGATGTTCAAAGGCTACAGTTTCACGTTCCAGATCTGGGTATTCCTGGCCTTTGCGATTGCGTTCGCGATCAAGGTGCCCATGTTTCCGTTTCACACCTGGTTGCCGGCCGCCCACACGGAGGCGCCGACGGCGGGCAGCGTGTTGCTGGCGAGCATTCTGCTGAAGATGGGCACCTACGGATTTCTGAGATTTTGCCTTCCGATTGTTCCGCTGGCCAGTTTCTATTTCGCCCCCTTCATGATCGTTCTTTCCATCGTTGCGATCATCTACGGGGGGTTTGTCTGCCTGAGCCAGACGGACATGAAAAAGCTGATCGCCTATTCGAGCGTGGCCCATATGGGCTTCGTGACGCTGGGCATATTCACCTTTACGATCTATGGTTTTATCGGCGCCATGCTCCAGATGCTCAACCACGGCATCACCACGGGCGCGCTCTTTCTGATGGTGGGCATTATTTACGAGCGCACGCACAGCCGCCAGATCTATGACAATGCGGGCTTGGGCAAATTCATGCCCGCCTATGTGGGATTTTTCGGCCTGTTTGCCGTCTCTTCCTTCGCCTTTCCCGGAACGAACAGTTTTGTGGGGGAGCTGTATGTGCTGATCAGCACCTTTGCCCGAAGCAGAACGGCCGGTTTCTTCGCCGCGGTCGGGGCGGTCGTGGCGGCCGCGTACATGCTGAAGCTTCTGAAGCAGATCGTCTGGGGCAGGGAAGACAAGAGAGATATAAAAGACTTGAATGTCCGGGAATTTGTTTATCTGACGCCGCTTGCCATTTTTGTGATCTGGGTGGGGCTTTTCCCCGCCCCGTTTGTCCGGGTGATGGAAACCACGCTCGTACGCCTTTTTATGCAACTGAATAAATTATCCCAGTAAGGGGTTGACCCGATGACGCTGCTTCCGGAACTGTACATGCTTTTGTTTTCGGTTTTCTTTCTCTTCCTGTCGGTGGGGAAGAAAAGGATCTCCCTTTTTACCGCGGCCAGGATCCTTGCGCTGCTGGGTTTCTTCGTTACATTGGCCTGTGCAGGCGCACGGGGCGCTCTTTTTGCCGGGGCCTACCAGGTCGACTTTTTCTCCCAGGTCTTCAAAGTATTGCTCTCCGCCGGATTTACGCTCGTCGTTTTCATGTTCGAGAAAGAGAACGAAGTGGAAAACTTGCCTGAATTTTTCATGTTTCTCGGATTTTCCACGCTGGGCCTCATGATCCTGGTCAGTTCGGTCGAGCTTATTTCCATCGTCGTCAGTCTGGAGATCTCCTCTTTCAGCCTCTATGCCGTCGTTCCGTTGCGAAAGGCGCAGACCAGGACACAGATTGAAGCGGCGATGAAATATCTTTTTTTCGGCGCCATTTCGACAGGGATCATGCTGTACGGCATGGGCTACCTCTACGGTATGGCCCATTCCACTTATCTGCCGGATATCATGGCAAAGTTGCCCCAATTTCTTGCCCAGCCGTTAGGGGTGCTCGCGATCATCCTCACGATGACCGCCTTTTTCTTTAAACTTTCCCTGTTTCCGCTCCATTTCTGGGCGCCGGACATCTACGAAGGCGCATCCGACGCCACGACGACGTTTATCGCGACGGTTCCGAAGATCGCCGCCGCGGCGCTGCTGATCCGGCTGACGATGCTGGCCTCTTCGGCCCCGGCGCAAATGGCGACGGTGATCATCGTGCTGGCCGCCTTTTCGATGACCCTCGGCAACCTGGTGGGGCTGGTCCAGAAGGATGTCAAGAGGCTGCTTGCCTATTCGGGAATCGCCCACGCAGGCTACCTGATGTTGGGTC
The DNA here is from genome assembly GCA_026388375.1 of Deltaproteobacteria bacterium. GTDB lineage: Bacteria > Desulfobacterota > Syntrophia > Syntrophales > UBA5619 > UBA5619. Next base: position 11,096 of record JAPLJX010000425.1, on the reverse strand, counting down.
TTCTCTCCTTCAACCGGGAGGGGAACGCGGCCGTTGTTTATTATATTACCGTTTATCTTTTCATGAATCTCGCCCTGTTCTATGTGGTGATGCTGCTTTCGCGAAGGGGGGAGAATGTCACGATCAACGACCTGAGCGGCCTTGCCCGAAGGTCTCCGCTCCTGGCCCTGACCCTGGCCGTGGCCGCCTTCTCGCTGGCGGGGATTCCGCCGACCGGCGGTTTCACCGGCAAGTTCTTCCTTTTTGTGACCGCATTCAAGGCGGGTTATCTCGCCATTGTGATCATCGCGGCCGTCAACACCGTGATCTCCATCTTCTACTACCTCAACCTTGTCCGAATCAGTTATTCCCGCGAGTCGGAGGAGCTGCGTCCCCTCTCTCTGGCCTTCCATGAAAAAGTTCTCTGCTGTGTCTTCAATATTGTTATCATCTACCTGGGTCTGATGCCATTCGGCCTCATCGATCTCTTCCGCGACGCGATGTAAAATCGTCGCTGTGAATTGGTTCGCCCGCTTGTGTCTCCTCCTGCGTAATCAGGCAGAGCCGGAAAAGTTGATCATTTCAGCCGAGCAACAGCATCGGACACGAAGAATCAATTCGGTAAATCATTACCCTTATTATTGATGAGGCAAAGGATCTTTCCATTGGATGACGGGGTCCTTTTAAATCAGCTTGAGGAGCTGGCCGGAAAGCTCGGAATCGAGATTCGCTATGGGAACATAGCCATTGAAGAGTCACACCGTACGGGAGGCCTATGCCGGGTTAAAGGGCAATATATATTGATCATTCACTCCCGTTTAACCGTAAAGGAGAAGATCGGGATTATCACAAAGACATTGAAGGGATTTGAGACGGACGATGTATATCTAATCCCCGTTATCAGAGAATTGCTCGATAAATCTAAAGAACCGGAAAGGAAAGAGAGCACATGAATAAGGCGGATCTGATCGAGGAACTGGGTAAGAAAGAAAATTTGAAGGGGAAAGATTCCGGCGCCATTATCAACCTTATCTTTGATGGTTTCACCGATGCACTCAAGAAGGGTGGAAGAATTGAAATCAGAGGTTTTGGGAGCTTCTGTGTGAGGGCGTATGGCGCTTATACGGGAAGCAATCCGAAGACCGGAAAGAAGGTTGACGTGAAACCGAAGAGGTTGCCGTTTTTCAAGGTTGGGAAGGAATTGAAACAGAGGGTGAATGTGGCTGAGGAATGAGGTCAGTGTCGGGGTGTTATCCTGACCATTAAAGTTGATCTGACGAAAGACTTTGGCGCGTCATCATCAGGAAAGACCATTATCTTTGTTTCGGCGGAAGGAAATGTCGCTGTTGATTGGCACGAAGAGGTTGAGGTCGGTCTGAACGTTTATCGGAAGAAATAGCATAGGATCGTCTCAATCAGGCGGTGTTAAACGGTCTTAAGGATTTAATATCAGATGGACTCCACTCCCTTGATTTTGGATAGAAAGGTGAAATTTTCGGAGGGTGATTTTTCTGATGATCGGGGGGATCCACTTCTTCCTGAAAGAGAGTATTCGGTAATCTTGAAAGGAGTACAACCATTCGAATGGTATTCATTAATTTTTTACGTACATGAAGGTGGCTCTGCTGCCTTTTTATTGCTCATTGCCGCAATCTGGATTATTATATTATCATTCCTGTCCTAAATTATGATTCTTGTCTTTCGCCAGACGTTTCTGGAAAGCGCGGCCAATATCAAGGTTGGCGCGATTATGGTGAACATCCTTTTGCAGCTACCTATGCATATCACGGTGCCATTTGTCTTCCTTTGGCCTTGGCCATGTTTGCGGGTTCCTGCATGGTTCGTACGTGAGTGCCCATTATTCTGACCGCATCGGAAACATCTGGATCAGGAGGCTCTTCATCGAGATATTACTCCGGCAATTAAACATATCAAATGTCATGCCGGACTTGATCCGGCATCCAGTCCAATTCTGGATTCCCGCTTTCGCGGGAATGACGGCTTTGACATATATTGTTGCCGGAGTAATATATAGCAAAGTTACTTGGCCGAAAGGGGGGCAATGAATGAAAACATCGATGCGGATAGCAGTGCCGGCGGTTATCCTGATCGCCGGGGCGCTGGTGTTGTTGCTGGTGTTTGAGAAGTACCGCCAGATTGCCGAACCAGAGCAATACCGGCTCGTGTTCAGGGACAGGGACGGCAAGCGCTCCTGGTTTTTCGACACCGAGGCCCTCAAGCTGAAGACTGAGGAGGAATCGGGGATCAAGTACCTGGAGGTTTATGCCAAGGTTGCCTATACCTTTACCGACAACTATGATATCAACCATTACTGGATGCAGACCGCCAACCGGCAGTGGCAGCCCATCGCCGCCACGGGTTGCGACAAGGAAGGCAACGTTCAGGAACATTGAAACCTCAAAGAATTCGGGTCCTCGTGGAGGGCCTTCGAACTTGGTTCGCCGGAGGAAAAGATTTACGAGGCGGCCCTGGCCGCCGCCAGGAAGAAAAAGATTATCCCTAACGAAAAGGGCATCGGCATATGCCAATACTTTTTCTGTTAGAGGACAATATTTATCATATCGTTATCATTAATTTTATAACGATGATCCCGATCGTTTTTCTTCACAACTTTGCTTGATGAGAGCCTGCTTTCAATGGTTTGGACCATCGCTCCAGGTTACTAAATTCGGGATGAAAGATGCAAGTGGAGGGCTGACGATTTTTCGCTGCTAAGGGCTCAGATGTCCTGTACTACACAAATTGCCACCCTCAACGAAAATACTTGACTTTAAGTGGTAATCAGCGGCCAGGTTTCCATTGACACACAAAACCGGTCATTTTATACTCCGCTCCTCAAAATCCATGCCTTATCAGAAAGAATCGCTCACATGAACCAACGCCGGCCTCGTGCGACGCTCGCAGCGAGCTGCTTCATGCACTTCCTGCACGACGGTTGCTCCGATCTCTTGTATCTGCTCTTTCCGGTCTGGGCGCGCGAGTTCTCCCTCTCGTTTGCTCAAGTCGGTCTTCTGCGGACCGGATATTCCGGTGCATTGGCCCTCTTCCAGATTCCGGCGGGATTGCTGGCCGAACGATGGGGCGAACCGCGCGTTCTGGTAGCGGGGACGCTGATCACGGCGGCCGGTTTTATGTGCCTGGGGACGGCGGGAAGTTTCGCTTCCCTTCTCGTTTTTCTGGTGATCGGCGGCGTCGGATCGGGCACACAGCATCCGTTGTCATCTTCGCTGGTCTCTCGGGCTTACGAGGAGGGTCCCCGGCGGGCAGCCCTCGGCATCTATAACTTCTCCGGCGATCTGGGCAAAGTAACGTGGCCGGCCTGCGTGGCTTTCTTCACAGCCTGGGTGGGTTGGCGCTGGGCTGTGCAGGGTATGGGACTGGTTGTTTTCGCCACCGCGGTTGCCATTTTTTTCGTCCTCGCATGGCTGGTACCGGATCGTGGGGAGGTTCAGGTGCGCCGCGCAGCCGGGCGCAAAGTCGATGGGTGGGGAATCCGGAACGCACGGGGCTTCACGTTGCTCTCCATGATTCACGGTATTGACAACGGTTCGCGAACCGTCTTCCTCACGTACTTGCCGTTCCTCCTGCTCGGCAAGGGCGCAGGGATGAGTCTGGTCGGGCTTGCCCTGGGCCTGACTTTTGCGGGGGGAGCAGCAGGGAAATTCGTCTGCGGAATTCTGGCCGAGCGCCTGGGCATCATCCGGACGGTCCTCGTCACCGAAGCTGCGACGGGACTGGGCATTCTTATGCTGCTGGCGCTGCCCCTGACCCCGGCGCTGGTCCTCCTCCCGGTTCTGGGGATCGCGCTGAACGGCACCTCATCGGTCTTGTACGGCACGGTGGCGGAACTGGTGGCACCGGAGCGTCTGGCGCGCGTCTATGGTTTGTTCTACACGATCGGTATCGGTTCGGGCGCAGTGGCACCGCCCCTGTTCGGCCTTCTCTCGGACGCGGCCGGCGTGCCTGTGACACTGGCGCTTTTAGCCGCAGTCGTCCTTGTCACTCTCCCCCTTGCCCAGTTGCTCCGACGGACCGTAGAGTCTCCGCGTACCAGAAGCACTTGATACCTTGCCCGACAGGGCAAGGACGACAGATGCACGCATGCCCGGCCCCATTGATAACGGGTAGATATTACACCGGCAACTAAATATAGCCACGCATGATCGACGTTTACAGGAAATACAGGCATCGCACAGAATTCATGGTCATGTTTAATTGCCGGAGTAATAAGGTGGAGATTTTGACCGTCGGCGCGAATTACGGGATGAAATGTTGAAATTCTTGACAGCCAATTCCCTGTTAATGTAGACTGAGGCTGTCTTCCTGTACTCAATAGAAATGAGATTTCACGAAATATAGAAGCTTTCCAATGGTTATCAATAAAACATTCCCTTGACTTCCCAACTCATTAGGGTCACAAAGAAGCATCTTCGAATAAGGCATTGTCAATCGGTTAACAACCAATATGAACCCTTTTTAGAAGGGTGATGCCATGGAAAGATTATTGAAACCCCGTTTCTGAAAAGAGGCGGGTTTTTGTTTGTTATAAGCTTAGATTCATTTTGAGACGTGCTTCATATGCTTTGATAAAAGGAAAGAGGATCTATGACTAAGAAGAGCATGGCATTAGCGGCTGGCATACTCAGTGTCACCATTGCAGGTATAGGCTGGGACTGGACATCCAATCACCAGTCATCAGCTAAGAATAGCCCCTTAGGAGAAGTTTGCAAAGCAGGCGATTGTATCAGTGTCGAGAAGGCGGCAGAACAAGGTGACGCAAATGCCCAATATGCCGTGGGCGTGGCACATATCACCGGTAAGGGGCTTCCTAAGGACGATGCTGCCGCGGTGAAGTGGTTGGGCAAGGCCGCTGCCCAGGGGCATCGTGACGCCCAATTTTTCATCGCGACGGCGTATCAAAACGGACTCGGAGGGCTGAAGGCGGACATTGCTGAAAGCGCGAAATGGCTGTCAAAAGCTGCGGCTCAAGGACACGCGCAAGCACAGCACATCCTGGGTGCATTGTATTACGAAGGCCGTGGTGTGAAACAAGATTACACCGAGTCGGAGAAACTCTGGCGCCTTTCCGCGGAACAGGGGATTCCAGAGTCGCAGTTTAATCTTGGCGCTCTCTATTTCGAGGGGCGCGGGGTTGCTAAGAACAATAACGAATCCCTAAAATGGCTTATTGCTGTCGCAGAAGGAGGTAACAAGCAAGCTCCGGATGTGATCAACAGGCTCGGATATTCCTGGCCGGCTCTGAGTTCGGTAGTTCGCCCACGTAGCTTGAGGGAGGTGTCAAGGGTAACCTGAAGCGCTAAGTTTCCTGACAAAGGCTCCTATAGGGAGTCGAGCAAACCTGCGGGTCGCAGCGCGAGCGAACCCAGATGTAGCCTCGAAACACACAATGGAGTTGCCTACCCCGTCCTACAAGGGGAAGACCGGAGCGTCTACGAACACAATCCGGAATCGGCGCCCACGGAAGAGATCCTGGACGGCCACAAGAAAAAGAGGCTCTCCTGGCAGGATACCAGTTCTATCCATTGGAAATTCAGACAATAAATATCGTTTTGCAAATATATGATTATTTCTCTTGACAAATGAAATCAATAATGCTAAATATTAATTCAATAGTTGTATTATAGGACGACCAATGGATATATTTCAGAATATAAAGAAAATCAGAAAAGGTAAGGGTATTACGTTGAAGGAAATATCTGAGAAAACGGGTATTTCTGTAAATTATTTAAGTCGACTCGAACGCGGTGCATCATCCAACCCTTCAATAGGTGTTATTAAAAATATTACTAATGTTCTTGGTGTTCCATTCATGGGATTGAATGGAGAATCAATACCTTCAAATGGGCAAGATCAAGTTGTAAGGAATCAAAAGGTTTCAATTGTTCGCAGCAATATGAGGAAAATGCTCATTTTCCCGAAATCGAAATTAAAGCAATACCTATTAACTCCTGACTTGCAGAGAAAATTAGAAGTCCTTTTAGGTGAGGTTGACCCGGGCGACCAATATGAGGAGGAGTGGTACAATCATGAGGGAGAAGAATTTGGGTTAATTTTAGAGGGACAATATGAAGTAACAGTTGAGAATGAGGTCTACATATTGAATGAAGGTGATAGCATATATTTCCCTAGCCATTTACCTCACAAAATGAGAGGGATTGGTAATAAGAAATGCAGGACATTGTGGGTTATTACTCCTCCTTCTTTTTAATATGCTGTTTACGTATGGCTGTACTAGAATAAGTTAATTTTCATGGAGGGCAAATTAAAATCTCGATACCCTGATTGTTATTCTTTGAGATTGGGATGCATTCTCTTGTTCAGAGATAGGTGTTGAGTCGTATTCTATATTACCGAAGCTTTTTATCCATGACATAATATTATTCATGGATTATGCGGGAGTAAGACATAATGAAAATTATAAAGTACCCTGAGATAAAGGACTCACTTGACTCATCTTTAGGAGCCGATATTGTCAAACTTGAAATAAATGAACTTTGCACAACATCTCATAGATTTCTGTTACATAATGATGATCCTAACAACGATATTCCTTTTAGACATTTACAAGGAGCTGTATTTCTAATAAAATTTAAATCTTTGTTTAATACATATCGATGGCTGTTACTTCTAATTACTATCCAAATAGTTATTTACCTTATTCTGTATTCAGTTTATATAATGTTATGCGCTTGTCAAATTAGTAACAAATTGCATCAGCAAAGCGTTTGATTGACGTTTTCAAATGTTTGTGAACTTTGATGAGAGAAGTTTCCATGCGGAGGGTTCGAGGTAGTTCTTTAGTTAAAATCCAAAAAATTAAGGGAGGGCAATTGTTATGAAGAAAAATGTTGTGATTTTCGTTGTAATGTTTATGCTTTCTTTTGGCTCTTTAAGCTGGGGTGCTGAGCATATTTCGCTGCTAACTTGTGGTACAGCCGGGACATGGTTTCCTATGGGAGGCGCCTTCTCAAGGATATGGAGTACCGTACCAGGTATGAATGCGACTGCAGAAACCAGTGGCTGTTCCGCTGTCAATCTAAGACTCGTGAATAAGGGAGAAGCAAGTATCGGTTTCTCTAATAGTGATGCTGCATTTTTTGCAGTTAAAGGTCAAAATATTTTCGATACTCCTTTTACCAAGATCAGAGGCATGTTCATGATGTATGAAGACCATTTTCATATAGCTGCGCTCAAGAGCAGTGGCATCCGGAGCATTGCAGATCTTAAAGGGAAGAAAGTCAGGCTAGGATTACCCGCCACGGTGGTAGTTGAAGACTCAAGGATAATTTTGGAGGCCTATGGCCTAAAGGAGAGTGACGTCAAGTCACAACCACTGTCCCTTGCTGATGCATTTGAACAAATGAAGGACGGGAATATTGATGTGGTGATCGAACCAGTGGGCTACCCATCGGCAGGATACATTGATTTAGCCCACTCACGAGATATGGTCCTTTTGGATATCGATAAAGATAAGCTTGCTCAGATCAATAAGAAGTATCCCTTCCTATCAGCCGGTATCATTCCGGCAGGCACGTATAAAGGCCAGACAAAGGATGTTTCAGCTCTTGCAGTAAAGATTATGCTGTTTACTAGTAGCGATATAAGTAGTGAGACCATCTACAAGCTTACCAAGGCTACATTTCAAAATCTCAATATTCTTGCTGAATCTCACCCGAAGGGAAAGCTCGTAAAGCTCGAAACGGCACTCGCCGATATGCCTATAACTCTTCATCCCGGAGCAGAGAGGTATTTCAGAGAGGTTGGGGTGATTAAATAAGAGATTGTCCGTAAACAAAATAATACCGTACAATTCTATTATAGCCTCTGAAACCGCTATTTACAGATGGGCTCGAGGTCTCGGAGTAAGTGAATTTAACTCATAGTTACAGAAAGGATCGCAGGTGAGTGACTCTGTTACATGGGGTCACTCACCTCATACCGATTAAACCATATGAAGAAAAACATATTCGCATTTATTTTCTTTTTTTTGATGTTTTTTTTCACAAGTTTTCCATCGTCTGCTGATTCATTGTTTGTTTTGAATATCTTTAATTCCAAGACATCATCTATCTTATTTAAAACGACGATTCAACCCGGTGAATCATTTTTTATTGAAACTATTCACTCACTTGCAAAAACACCCTATACCCACATTTTTAAGGTCGACGAGAAAGGCGAGATATTCCTTTCCGGAGCCATATATGAATCGGAAGGTGGAGGATATCCACTCGCAACTGATGGTTCCTTCTCGTACAAAAATGGGAAATTTTTTATGGATAATATGAATCGTTTCGTCGGAATATTGCGATTTAGAGTTTCTCCTATTTCGCGAGAGACTTTCAAATATCATACAATGGAAATTCCTCTTTATAACTTAGTTTCTGAAGGAACTTTGCTCTATATACAAGTAGAAATGAAAAAAGAGTAAAAATGGAGGGTTAATATGTCTACAGGCGATAACGCAAAGGATGTACCATTGCCTCAAATTGAAGATGTTGGTGAGGAAGGTAGCAGGATTAGCCATATGCGGAAATTCGAAGGTCCGATGAAAATCATCGTTTCTATTATTGCGGTGTCATTGGGCCTTTTTCATCTCTATACCGGTGTATTTGGTAGTCTGTTTATTATGTACCAAAGGTGCATTCACATTGGCTTGATTTCCGTTCTAGTATTCATGCTCTATCCGTGTTCCAGACGAATGAAGGGAATCCCTGCTGGCGTTATTGACTCACTATTCATTATCGTCAGTATTGCCGTTTTTGTATTTCCCATAATCGATATGGAAGGCATGGCACGAAGAATGGGAGATCCGAACATGGCAGATCTCATTTTCGGAGGATTGGCTATTATTGTGATTTTGGAGGCCAGCAGGAGAGTGATCGGCCTTCCCCTTGTAATTGTTGCCTGTATAAGTATCCTTTATGCTCTGTATGGAAATATTATCCCTGGAATTTTGGGACACCGCCAGTTCTCATTACTTCGGTTTCTTAGTAATGAATATACCACCACTGAAGGCATATTTGGAATTCCTCTGGGTGTTTCCTCTACTTTCGTTATTCTTTTTATTCTGTTCGGAGGATTTTTAATGAGTTGTGGTATGGGAGCGTATTTTACGGATCTTGCATTGGCTGTATCTGGCGGATCCCCAGGTGGACCCGCGAAAGTGGCAGTTGTTGCCAGCGGATTTGACGGGATGATCTCTGGAAGCTCAGTTGCCAACGTGGTGACAACCGGATCTGTGACCATCCCCCTCATGATAAAAATTGGTTATCCCCGTCATTTTGCTGGAGCTGTTGAAGCGACGGCATCCACGGGAGGACAGTTCATGCCACCGGTAATGGGTGCCGGTGCATTTGTCATGTCGGAGCTGTTGGCAATTCCTTACTTGACCATAGCGTTGTATGCATTCATACCTGCTTGTCTCTATTATTTTGCCTGTTATATGCAAATTCACTATCGTGCTGTGAAAATGGGGATGGTGGGTCTCCCTAAGAAAGAACTTCCTGACTTTTGGCCGACTTTTAAAGCAAAACTATATCTATTTCTACCAATTGTTGTCCTTATGGTTTTTCTTTTTTTGAATTATTCTCCCATGCGTGTTGGAACCATGGCTATCGGTGCAACTATTCTTGTGGGAATTTTTCAAAAAGGTAGCAGACGTATAACGATTCATTCATTTTTCAAGACAATGGAAGATGGTGTGAAAACAGCTATTGGTGTAGCCGTCGCTTGTACCTGTGCGGGAATTATTGTGGGTGTGATAACAATGACAGGCTTAGGGCTGAAAATCAGCATTGTTATTATTGATCTATCCCAGGGAAACCTGTTCATTACATTGGCGCTCACGGCAATTGTATGCCTCATCATGGGAATGGGCGTACCGGTAACTGCCTCGTATATCATCGTTGCCACAATCGGGGCACCAGCCCTCATCAAGTTGGGAGTACTTCCCCTTGCTGCACATCTTTTTGTTTTTTACTTTGCCGTTCTTGCGGATATTACGCCACCCGTTTGCATAGCAGCTTACGCAGCCGCTGGATTGGCTGGTGCAGATCCGATGAGGACAGGATTCACGGCTACAAAACTAGGAATTGCGGCCTTTATCGTGCCGTTTATCTTTTGTTATGCGCCGTCACTTATGGGGCTTGGCACACCTTCCGAAGTCATTCAATCAATGATAACGGCATGTATTGGCGTTATTGCACTAGCAGCGGGTGCAGAATGGTTTCTACTCAGGAAAAACAAATTTTACGAATCTATCATCCTCTTTGTGGCTGCATTCTGTTTAATCAAGCCGGGAACGATCACGGATATTATTGGAATCGTGCTTTTTGCGTTCGTAGTTGCATTGCAATATTTTACAACCCCA